>NZ_JBDSWZ010000280.1:0-38932 GCF_039926425.1 Dokdonella sp. | reverse complement strand
CCGGCGAGCTACGAGTACAACGTCGACACGACCAGCCTCGTGTCGCGCATGGCGCACGCGATTGGTGTCTCGGTCGAAGGCGAACTCGGCTGCCTCGGCTCGCTCGAAACCGGCGAAGCGGGCGAGGAAGACGGCGTTGGCGCCGCCGGCAAGCTGACGCACGACATGTTGCTGACCGACCCCGATCAGGCGCGCGACTTCGTCGAGCGCACGAAGGTCGATGCGCTCGCGATCGCGATCGGAACGTCGCACGGCGCGTACAAGTTCACGCGCCAGCCGACCGGTGACATCCTCGACATGGACCGCATCCGCGCGATCCACCAGAAGATCCCCGATACGCACCTGGTGATGCACGGATCGAGCTCGGTACCGCAGGAATGGCTCAGGATCATTCGCGAGCACGGTGGCGAGATCAAGGAAACCTACGGCGTACCGGTCGAAGAGATCCAGCGTGGCATTGCGAGCGGTGTTCGCAAGGTCAACATCGACACCGACATACGCCTCGCGATGACTGGCGCGATGCGGAAATCCTTCAGCGACGACCGTAGCGAGTTCGATCCGCGCAAGGCGCTCAAGGCGGCGACCGCGGCGGCACGCGACATCTGCAAGGCGCGATTCATCGCGTTCGGTTGCGCGGGCCAGGCGTCGAAGATCCGACCGGTACCGTTGGAGGCGATGGCGTCGCGGTACTGATTGTTGTGGGTCATCGCCCGTCGATGCGATACGGGCCGCGCATGTCGTTGCCGCGGCCTCGCGCATCGATCGCGAGCTCCGTGCGGGCACGGTTCAATTGCCTTAGCATGGCGTCCATCATTCCCGATGACCGCCACCGATGTCGATTTCCACGTGTCCGCCGACTCCTGTCAACGAGTCGGCCCGCCTCGCGGCGCTGCGCAGTTACGGAATTCTCGACACTGCTTCCGAGGGTGCGTTCGACGACATCACGCGGCTCGCGGCACACATCTGCAACGTTCCGATTTCGGTCGTCAATTTCATCGACTCGGGACGGCAGTGGTTCAAGAGCGAGATCGGCCTCGGTGTGCGGGAAACTCCGCTGGCGCCGTCGATCTGTGCGCACGCGATCCTGCAGCCGGATCTGTTCGTGATCCCGGACACATTGCTGGACGATCGCTTTGCGAAGAATCCGCTGGTCGTCGGTAATCCGATGTTGCGGTTCTACGCCGGAGCCCCGTTGCTGACGACCGATGGTCTGTCGCTCGGCACCGTGTGCGTCCTCGACACGATTCCACGCGAGTTGAGTGACCAGCAGCGTGATGCGCTGCGAGCGCTCGCCCGCCAGGTAATGGCGCAGCTGGAGTTGCGCAAATCGCTGCACGCGGCAGAACGCTCCGCGCAGTTTCGAAAGCGCCTGATGGCGAGTCTCGGACATGACCTGAAGACACCATTGCGCGCCGCGTCCTACGCGCTGCACCGCATGGGCAAGTCGATCGGCGCAGACGGTATGCCGCATCTGGAGAAAGCGCAGGCTGCGCTTGAACAGATCGACTCGGAATTCAACGCGATCGTTGCCGCCGCAACGGCGGATGAAGGTGCTCCTGACGCGACCTTGTTTCCGATTGCCGAGGTGCTCGATCATCTTGCCAGCGTCTGGGCACGAACCGCCGCGGCGAAACGGGTGCGATTCTCGTACGTGCGATCCAGCGCGGCGGTGTCGAGTCATCCGATCCTGCTGTCAACCATCGTCGGCAACTTTCTCAGCAATGCGGTGAAATACGCGCCGGGTGGTCGCGTGGTGCTCGGTGTCCGGCGCCATCGTGATTCGCTCACGATCATCGTGGCAGACAACGGCATCGGCCTCGACGATCAGCAATCGTCGCATCTGTTCGACGCGTTCTCGCAAACCGATCCGCAAAGCGAAGGCCTGGGGCTCGGGCTGTGGATCGTCGGGCGGACTGCCGCATTGCTGGGTCACGCGATCGACGTCAAGTCGCGGCCGGGCGGCGGCTCCATCTTCGGCGTAACAGTGCCGATGGTGCGCGATGGAGACGCCTCGACATCGCGGCAGTGAGCGTTCACGCCGAGCCGAATGCAGGCCATGCGCGACGCCGTGCTGATCAATGCGGCGTCGAGATCCTGTGCGCTGCACGGATGCGGGGTCCGCAAAGCGGGATGGAGCGGAGTGTCACGCGCGCGCGGCCTTTGTGACCCGGCCTGTGCTCCGATCCTGTCGACCTGCCCACCATTCGTAGGCCAGAAGTGGCACGACCCAGCTGATCCAGAGCAGCGCGGGGATCATCACCGAGGGTGGGCCGAGCGTCATGACGCCTGGAACGAGCAGAGCCGCGCGAAACGCGACGAAGACGAAGGTGACGATGTAGTTGCGGATCATCCATCGGCGGTGCACCTGCGGCTTCCTGTTGCGAATTGCGGTGAATCCCATCAGCGCCGTGAACAGCCATGCGAGTTCGGTCGCAGCGAATGCCACCTGTATTCCAGGGCCGGCCGGAGTGGTCGCGATCAGTCCGGCGGCTCCCACGGCACCGACCAGCATCGCGAGCAGGTACGTGCGGCCTGTCCACCGGTGGATCGCGGGATACGACATTCGAACTTGGCTGAGGAACTGGAAGGGTCCCAGCAGCACGGTGAGCGTGCCGCCAGCCAGATGCGCCCACAGCCATTCACGTCGGGTCACGAACAGAAGGTACGCAGGGCCGCCGAGGTCTGCGTACTTCTGGTAGTTCACCCATAGAAAATGGAAGACCGCGAGCAAGAGCACAATCCATGCAGCGTTCGAGGCCGCGCGCTTGCTGCGGGCCAACGCGAGAATGGATGAAACGTCCCGAACGGGATGAGCCATCGTGGCGCCGTGAAAGGAATGCTGGCTCCCAGCCTACACGCCATCGGTTGGCAGACGGGTCACGTTTCACCACACGCATTCGAGCTGGCGAAGGCGAAGCAAATCGTCGGCGAGGGATTGATCCCAATCCGATTACAATGCGCCCATGACCCATCGCATCTCCGTACGGCGGGCTCTGAACGTGCAACGGCGCGATGGCGGTCGCCGATGAGCGCGAACGACGAGCCGTCCGACATGGCCGCTCCAACACCTGTCGAGGCACCGATGGTCGACGAGGTGTCGCTGCTTGCGCAGGTGCTGTATGCCGACATGATCCGGCTCGCGCGCAGGGAGCGCCGTTATGGTGCGCGTCCGTCCGATACGCTCGGCACCACCGCACTGGTGCATGAGGCGTATCTGAAACTGGCGCGTCAGTCGTCGTTCCAGAGCCGCGCGCATTTTCTCAATACGGCGGCATTGGCGATGCGTCAGGTGCTCGTGTCGCACGCCCGTTCACGCATGCGACTGAAGAACGGCGCGGGTGAAGTGCCGTTGGACATCACGGACGTGGAAATCCTCGCGGAAACGGACGAGCAGGTGGTCGCGCTGGATGACGCTCTGGTTGCGCTGGAGCAGCAATCACCGCGGCTGGCTCGGTTGGTCGAGTGTCGTTACTTCGCAGGTTATTCCGACAGCGAGACCGCGATGGCACTCGGTATCAGCGAACGAACCGTTCAACGCGACTGGACGATGGCGAAGGCAATGCTCTACGGCGTGCTCGACCCCGATGTCTGACGAAGTCTGGCGGACGCGATTGCATCTGCGGGGAGATAGCGCGGTGACAGGTTCGGATGCGCACGCCATGCAACGACAGCTTTCGCATGTGCGAGGTCGGCGTCCTTCGGACGCTGCAGCGCGCGCAGTGCCTGCTCCAGCGGCATCGCCACTTCCGCGATCTTCGGACTGATCGGAAGCAGGCGCTCCTCGCGCATCGCAAGCGAATCCTGCAGCAGTGGAACCGCCGATGCCGGGTCGCCGTCGCGCAGCCTGCCCACGCCTTCGAGCAATTGGGCTTCGGCGATCGTGAGCGCAATGTGCTTCGCGGTCGGTGTCGCAAGGGCCTCGATCCGTGCGTGCGATGCAAATTCGATTGCGCGTTTGTTATTGCCATCCGCCAGTTCGATGCGTGCGCGAAGAAGTGAGTCCTGGATCGGCACCAGCCAATTGGATGGTGTCTGTTCGCCCCGCAGGTCACTGGCAAAGATCGAGCGTGCTTCTTCGATCTTCCCCGCATCGATCGCGAGCCGTATGCGCAGCAGGGAATTCAGGCGATTGGGCGGCGAGCCGGCCCGCTGACGGATCGTGCGTGCACGTTCGAGAGCCTGTTCCGCCGACGCGCGGTTGCCGAGGTCGATCCACACGTCGGCCAGTTGGTCGATCGCTGAAGACACGGAAAGATCATTGGGCCGATGTCGCTCGATCGATGCAACGGAGGCCTGCAAGTCGCGCTCGCCATTTTCGAGATCTCCTTCCGCCCCCTCGGCGCCTCCGCACTGCTCGTTGGCGGTGCGCACGTGGAAGGGCTCGTCGGCGCCCAGCAATTGCACGGCCCTGTCCCGCGCATTGCACAGCTCGGTCGCTGCCTGTACCGGATGTCCCGTCTCTTTCAGCACCATTGCGATCTGCATGTGTGCCCGGATCGCAAAGACATGCTGCTCGCCGTTGATCGCGAGCGCCTGACGCAGCGATTCGGCGGCACTCGCGGCCGCATCGTCGTAGCGGAGCATCAAGGCTTGAGTCAGCGAGAGCTGGTAATTGGTGATCACCAGATCCGGGTTGACAGGTCCGTCAACCTCGGTGGACCGTGCGATCGACGTCCGGTACGCAGCGATGGTTTCTTCGTTGCGATGCAGATAACCCGCTGTCAGACCGACCAGATAATACGCTTCGGCTGATTGCGAAGACGCCGGCAGCGAATCGAACAGCGCCACCGCCTCCAGTGCAAGCGAATGGGCGCGCGGAATATCGATCGTCTGCAGATGCTCCGCCAGTTGCAGCAGATATCTGCCGCGCAGTTCCGGCGACGACTGCGGCGACGCGTCGAGAAGGCGCCCGGCGGTGTCGAGCGTCGGTTGCGTTTCCTCCATCGCCTTGGACGATCGCAGCACATCGGCCAGCGCGAGCAGGTCCGGCACGCGCTCTTGCGCATCGTCCGGGTGGAGCGTTGCGCTGAGTTCCGCGGCGGCGCGGCGGAGTCGCAGTTCCTCGTCGCGCAATTGAAGGTCGTGGTAGAGATCGCCGAAGACACGCAGCAGTCGCAGCCGCGCGTCGGGTGCGTCCGCGAGCGAGCTCGTGACCTTCTCCGCGCCGATGTCGAGCAGTTCGCGTACCGGTGTCTGCCGCGCTTTCACCGGATCGGGCTGACGACTGCGGTTGGCGCGAAAGAGGTCGAGCATGAACCCCTGGACGGCGGTGGCATGGCGGGCCTCGAGCTCCGCGCGCCGCGCTTGCGACGCGACCAGGAACACGCTCGTCAGCAGCATGCCGAAGAGTGCTGACGCAGCCGCGATCGGCAGCCAGTGTCGACGCACGAATCGCCGGGCGACGTACGCACCGGCACCCGCCCGCGCGCGCACGGGACGATGCTCGAGATGGTTCTTCACGTCTTCTGCAAGCGCGCGCGCATCGGCATAGCGGCTGGCGGGTTCCGAGCGCAGTGCGCGCGCGACGATTGCGTCGAGATCGCCCGCGAGGACTCTCGACGGGATCCCTGCTGTCGTCGCGGCGATCCTGCTCGGCACGCGCACCGATTCGCGCACCAGCCGTTCGGCTGCGATGCCGAGCGGAGTCTGGCTTTCGGGCCAGGGCAGTACGCCGGTCAGCAATTCGAACAGGATGATTCCCAGCGAGTACGCGTCCGACGCCGTCGTCGCAAGATTTCCACTGAGCTGTTCGGGCGACGCATATCCGGGCGACAGCTGCAGTGTCTGCGTGTCGCCCGCGAGTGTTCCTGGATCGAGGATCTTCGCGATGCCGAAGTCCAGCAGCTTGATGCGTCCCTCGGCCGTCACCAGGATATTGGTTGGTTTCAGATCGCGATGCACCACCAGTCGGGTGTGCGCGTAGGCCACCGCGTCGCAGATCTGCAGGAACAGGTCGAGGCGCCGTTCGAGGGACAGTCGGCTCGCGTCGCAGTACTCGGTCAGGCGTTGACCTTCGACATATTCCATCACCATGTACGCGCCGGCTTCGGCGTCGAAGCCGCCGTGATAGAGGCGTGCGATGCCGGGATGCTCGAGACTCGCCAGAATCTTCCGCTCGTTGCCGAAACGCGTCGCAAGCTCGGGATGCCGGCCGTGCAGCAGTTTCACGGCGGCACGTTGTTCGAAGCCGCCGGCCACGCGCTCGGCGAGCCACACTTCGGCGGAGCCGCCACTGCCGATCGGAGTGATGAGCCGATAGTCTCCGATCAGGCGCCCCGCCTCGAATGCCGGAACACTGGCGATGTCGCGCTGGGAAACCAGCAACGGGCGTTCGAGGAATCCCCCATCTTCCTCTGCAAGCGCAAGTGCGTCTGCTGCCCGCGTGGCAATCGAGGCGTCGGTTCCGGACAGTGTTTGCACATACGCCGTGCGCTCGGATGCGGACAACGGCAGCAACCGCGCCAGCATGGCCTGGCGTTCCTGCATGGTCGGTCCTGAAGGCATCCGGCATTCCGCTCCCGACGACCCCGGACGGGATCGGCATTCGTGTTGATTGTACGGAGGAAGCCGCGCCTCATTGAAGCGCAGCGTTCAACCGATAGAACTGCGGATTGTTCGGGCCACGAGCTTGGCGTGAAGGCGCAGCCGCGTCGTTGAAACAGCGCGCCTACGCGGCCGTCCGTCGGTGACGTTCAGCGCGTGTTGGGTGGACGGCGCGCGTTGTCTGAATATCGTGTGGCTGAACGCCACGTCTGGCGACGCGCTTCGGCGATGACGCTAAAATCAGGTCTCCCGCTCAAATGCCCGCGGCAACGCCGATCACTTCAGAGGAAGCTGCATGAAGCACAGAAAAGTATTCAAGGTCGAAACGATGCCGATGGCACGTCAGGCAATCGCGGAAGCGACCGCGGCCGGTGCCGGAGACGATGACGTGCTGCTGATTGCGCGGCACGACATCGAGATGGAAGAGATCCCGCCGGACCGCGTCGACGCCACCACGGACATGATCCCGGCAGCGTTGCGCGGTGCCGTCGGCGGCGGCGTCACCGGATTGGTCGCAGGTCTGGTTGCGCTCGCGTTTCCGCCGATCGGAATGACCATTGCCGGCGCGGGTCTGTTGACTGCCGCTGGAGGCCTGGTGGGCACGTTTTCAGCCTCACTCGCCGGCGCTTCGGTACCCAATCCGATTCGCCAGGCCTTCGAGAAGGAAATCGCTGCCGGTGCCATCCTGATCGTTGTCGATATCGAGGCGGACGATGTCGAGACGCTGGAAAGCCGCATGACGGCAATCGGCGCGCAGGCGATGCCGTTCGACTCGATCAGCGCGCTCTCCTGATGAGCCCCTGACGATGAGCGACACCGCGCATCGTCGCGGTGTCGCCTGTTTCGGTTGATCGCAGGAACAATGCGGCGTGATGTCCGCGCAGCGAGCGTTGACGGGTGTCGCCGCAGCGCGGACTCTCGTCCGTTTCGATGGTCAGCGTTGTCGATTGATGATTTCGTCCATCGGCAGCATGGAATGGTTGAGATGGGTCATGATCCACAGCGATCCGAAGACCAGCAGCATCACGATCAGCAGGCCGAAGGCGAGCGCGAGGACGTTGTTGACGTTGTCGGGTCCGGATGTGATGTGCAGGAAGAACACCAGGTGTACGCCCATCTGGGCGATCGCCAGGACGGACAGCGCAATCGGAATGCTCGGCGCCCACACCAGCGTGCTTCGGGCAATGTAGAACGACATCACCGACAGCAGCGTTGCGAGCGCGAAGCCGATCAGGTAACCGGTCACCGCTTTGCGTATTCCGCCCGCGTCGTGTTCGTCGCCTGGCGCGACGTCGTCATGGGGCGATGCGTCTGCAGACATTCCATGCAGGTTCATTGGCTGATACCGACCAGGTAGACGAGGCTGAAGAGGGCGACCCAGATGATGTCGAGGGTGTGCCAGAACAGGCCGAAGCACAGGATGCGGCGGAGCACATCGTCACGGAAACCCTTGGCGACCACTTGCGCCATCATCGTCAGCAACCACAGCAATCCGGCGGTGACGTGGAGGCCGTGGCACCCGATCAGGGCGAAGAATGCGGATAGAAAAGCGCTCCGGTCCGGTCCTGCGCCGGCCTCGATCAGGCCGGTGAACTCGTGGATCTCGAGTCCGAGAAAAGTGGCGCCGAGAACAAACGTCGCAACCATCGCGCAATGGAACAGCCGGCGGTTTCCGTACTGCGCGCCGATGCCGGCCAGCCCGCAAAAGAGGCTCGACGTCAGCAGGCAGGCGGTTTCAATCGCGACCGTGTGGAGTTCGAACAGATCGCGCCCGCGTGGCCCGCCGGCGGTCGCGTCAGTGAGCACCGCGTACGTCGCGAAAAACGCGGCAAACATGATGATGTCGCTGATCAGGAAGATCCAGAACCCGTAGCCGACCACCACGCGCTTCGCCGCGGCGTGAGCGTGCGGATCGGTGATGTTCTGTGCGAGTGGTCGATTGCCGTCGTGCTTCGGCATGGTCGACGCCATTGTCGCGCTCATCGCGTTGCCTCGCTGCGTGCGTGCCGATTGGCACGATCGAGGGAAACGACGATGTCGCGCGGAATGATCTCCTCGTGGTCGTCGCGCCAGGCGAGCACCACGAAGGTCGCGAACGCACCGACGAAAGCGACGATGACCAGCCACCAGATGTGCCAGATCAGCGCGAAGCCCATGATCGTTGCGAAGAATGCGCAGATGAATCCGGTCGCACTGTTGCGCGGCATTTCAATGGCGGCGTACGGCGGCTCGGCGTCCGGCGCTGCCTGTTCGCGTGCGCGCTGTTTCATGTGCCAGTAAGGCTCTTCGCCTTCCACGTCCGGAATCACGGCGAAGTTGAACAGTGGCGGCGGTGATGCGGTCGCCCATTCGAGCGAGCGGCCGTTCCACGGATCGCCGGTGGCGTCGCGCAGCGTGTCACGATGCCGGATGCTGTAGACAAGCTGCACGATCTGCAACACGATCCCGACGAGGATCAGCAACGCTCCGAAGGCGGCCAGCAGGACCCACGGTCGCCACGCCGCCACTTCGTAATGCTGAAGACGCCTTGTCATTCCTTCGAGGCCAAGCCAGTAGAGCGGCATGAATGCGCAGTAGAAGCCGGTGGTCCAGAACCAGAACGCGGCCTTGCCGAGCCCTTCGTGCAGTCGGAATCCGAACGCCTTCGGAAACCAGTAGGTGTAGCCGGCAAACGCGCCGAACAGCACGCCGCCGATGATCACGTTGTGGAAATGCGCGACGAGGAAAAGACTGTTGTGCAGCACGAAGTCCGCCGGCGGCACCGCGAGCAACACCCCTGTCATGCCGCCGATCAGGAACGTCACCATGAAGCCGAGCGCCCACAGGATCGGCACCGAGAACACGATGCGGCCGCCGTACATCGTGAACAGCCAGTTGAAGATCTTCACGCCGGTCGGCACCGCGATGATCATTGTTGCGATGCCGAAGATCGCGTTGACGTTGGCGCCCGCGCCCATGGTGAAGAAGTGGTGCAGCCAGACCATGAACGCGAGGATGCAGATCGCCATCGTCGCCGCAACCATCGATCGGTAGCCGAACAATGGCTTGCCGGAAAACGTCGCGAACACTTCGGAGAAAATGCCGAATGCGGGAAGAACGAGGATGTACACCTCGGGATGCCCCCACGCCCAGATGAGGTTCATGAACATCATCACGTTGCCGCCGGCTTCGTTGGTGAAGAAGTGAAAGCCGAGATAGCGGTCGAGCAGGAGCATCGCGAACGTCGCGGTGAGGATCGGAAACGCGGCGACGATCAGCAGGTTCGATGCAAGCGTGGTCCAGCAGAACATCGGCATGCGCAGATACGTCATGCCGGGAGCGCGTACCTTGAGTACCGTGGTGACGAGGTTCACTCCGGAAAGGAGGGTTCCGACGCCCGATATCTGAAGCGCCCACAGGTAATAGTCGACGCCGACGCCGGGCGAATAGGCCAGTTCCGACAGAGGGGGGTAGGGCAGCCAGCCGGTGCGTGCGAATTCGCCGACGACGAGCGAGATGTTGACCAGCAACGCGCCCGTCGCGGTCAGCCAGAATCCGACGGAGTTCAACGTCGGAAACGCGACGTCACGCGCGCCAAGCTGCAGCGGCACGACGAAATTCATCAGCCCGATCATGAACGGCATCGCGACGAAGAAGATCATCATCGTGCCGTGCGCCGAAAAAATCTGGTTGTAATGTTCGGGCGGCAGGTAACCGGGAGCGTTGAACGCGAGCGCCTGCTGGGAACGCATCAGCAGCGCATCGGCGAATCCGCGCAGAAGCATGACCATCGCGAGAAGGACATACATCACGCCGATCCGCTTGTGGTCGACGCTGGTGAGCCACTCCTTCCAGAGGTAGGGGAAATGGCCCTTGGCAAACACCCAGCCGAGAACGCCAATGATGCCGAGTGCGACGATGCCGGACGCCACCATGACGATCGGCTGGTCGAACGGAATTGCCTGCCAGCTGAGTTTTCCCCACATGTCAGTGCTCCGCGTGTGGGGCAGAAGAAATGCCGTCGACGGCCATCTCCGGACCGGGTCCCGCGGGAACGCCCAGCATGACGATCTTGTGGAACAACGTCGGCTCGACCGAACCGAACAGCATCACCGGATCGTCGATCGACTGGCGCGACAGCGTCGCGTAGCGTGGCTCGTCGAGCGCAACCCCGTCACGTTTCGTCGCAGCGATCCAATGGTCGAAGTCATCCTGCGTGACGGCTTTCGTCTCGAAGTGCATGTCGGAGAATCCTTCGCCGCTGTAGTGCGAACTCAGGCCGGCAAACGTTCCAGGTTCATCGGCCTGCAGGTTCAGCGACGTGACCATCCCGTTCATCGTGTAGATCATGCTACCGAGCTGCGGAATGAAGAACGCGTTCATCACGCTGGCCGACGTCAGCGAGAAATGCAGCGGCGTGGCGGCTGGAATCACCAGCTCGTTGAGCGCAGCGACGCCTTGTTCCGGATAAATGAACAGCCACTTCCAGTCGAGCGAAACGACCTGGATTTCGAGCGCCTGTTTCGTCGACGCCAATGGCTTTGCGGGGTCGAGCGCGTAGGAGCCGAGCCACGTCACGCCCCCGAGAAGAATGATCACCATGCATGGGATCGCCCATACGACGAGCTCGATCTGTCCGGAGAATTCCCAGTCAGGTCGGTAGCGCGCTTTGTTGTTCGACGCACGGAACCACCAGGCGATTCCGACGAGTGCGACGATCGTTGGAATCACGATCGACAGCATGATCGCGAGCGAATCGATGAGGATGGTTTTTTCCGCGGTGCCGACTGGACCGCGTGGATTGAGCACCCCGTGACCACACGCGGTGAGAGCAAGCGAAGCGGTCACCGCGAACGAGCGGAGCGACACGCCCAACGCACGTCGCTGAGGAGAGTCACCTTCGACCTCCCGCATCCACACAGGGCGGTTGTTCGAGGATGCGTTGCGATTGGGCGTCGCCAACTTCACGGTTGAACCGCCTCGAGAGCCGGTGCGAGCGGCGAACGGGATCATCGAGCACAATTCCGGCACTTCTGCATCCGCCCGGTTGGTTGTCGCGCACATCGTGCTCGTGCGTCGGCAAGATGGATCACGCTCATTTCCTGAATATCCTGCCACGTCATCATGGCACGGACGATCGAACCAAACTCCCAACGGGATGCGCGAATTGTCGCATCGTTTGTTGCACTCTAAATCGAGCGCGACGGTCCACGAACGCGCTGCACTTCTGCAATCGCGGATTCACCTTCGATCGCCACCTGCACCATTCGGGAATCTCCGCCGCGCCAACGCGAAGCGATCCAATGCCCCAGTGCGACCGCGAGGATGCACAGAACAACAGACGCGACCACGTTGATCAACGCACGCACGACCGCGCCCGATCGCAGCAGGTCGAGCGTCTGCAGGCTGAATGCCGAGAACGTGGTGTAGCCCCCGCAAACCCCGACCATCATGAAGATCCGCACATTCTCCGACGCCGGAAATCTGCCGTCGGCGAGGGTCAGCGTGCCGACGAATCCAATCAGGAACGAGCCGATCACGTTGATCAGAATGGTGGCGATCGGTAACTCGCGGCTGATTGACAGCCCGGCGAATGAAAGAAGGTAACGCGCGATGGTGCCGAGTGCGCCGCCGAACCCGACAATGAGACACGACCACAAGGTAGGCATCGCAAACTCCTGCTGCGCGCGATCCGGCGACGAAGGGTGGAATCAAATGCACAACGACTCTCCAGATATGGCCGTAGGCGCCTTCCGACTTCACGCTCTCATTGTGACGCGCAAGTGAACGGAATCAAAGCGATTGCGCCGATGTTGAATCCGTTCCGAAGTGCGCTTCGTATCTGTCGCTGTTCCCAGTCTGGAACCACCCACATTTACGGAGATGCACATGAACCTGTTCAAGAATCGACTGACCCTCGCCATTGCCGCCACTGCCTTGGCCTTCGGATGCGCATCGACCACGTTTGCCGCAGGCATGGGCTCGATGGGCAAGGAAACGACCGTCACGGTCGGCGGCGCACCGATGTATTCGACAAAGAACATCATCGAGAATGCGGTCAACTCGAAGGACCACACGACGCTCGTTGCTGCCGTCAAGGCCGCTGGCCTCGTTGAAACGCTGTCGGGAACGGGGCCGTTCACCGTCTTCGCGCCGACCAACGCGGCGTTCGATGCGTTGCCCGCAGGGACGGTGGACACGCTGCTGAAGCCGGAAAACAAGGACAAGCTCACCGCGATCCTCACCTACCACGTTGTGCCGGGTCACCTGACGTCCAAGGACATCGAGGCGCTTGCGATGAAGTCGGGCGGCACCGCTGAACTGAAGACGGTGCAGGGTGAGTCGCTGAAGGTGATGAAGTCGGGCAACGCATGGGTCGTCGTCGACAGCAAGGGCAACAAGGCGGACATCACGACCGCGAACGTACTGCAGTCGAACGGCGTGATCCATGTCGTCGACAAGGTTCTGATGCCGTAACGGGAACCGATCGCTCTCGTCGATCGAACTGCACTATGTAACGATTCAACGGACGTTGAAGCGCCCGCTGATTTCGATCAGCGGGTGCTTTGTCGTGGGCAACTATCGGACGGTCACCGATGCGGCCATGCGGCCATCGCCGCTTCCGCGACGCGAAGTATTTTCTCGCGCCTCGCACCATCGCGCGCAAGCGTGGAAAGTCCTTGGATCGTTGCCATCACAAAGCCGGCAAGGGCATCCGCATCGACGCCCGAGGGCAGCACGCCCTTGCGGACATCGTCGGCGATTTTTTCCTTGATGCGTGCTTCGATCTTCTTTCGAATGACCGCCAACTGACGCTGTACGTCCGCCGCAGCGGGTGAGCAACTGATGGTGGACGTCGCCAGCAAGCAACCTCGCGGTGTCGAGGCGCCCGTGAATCCGATGGCCGATGTACGCAGCAGGGCGGTGGCCGCTGCGTGCGCATCGGGCGCGTCGTCGATCAGCGTTTGCGCAGTCACCGGCCCTGACACGTAGCGGGAGACCGCTTCGAGGAACAACTGCTTCTTGTCTCCAAACGCTGCATAGATGCTTGGCGCAGTCACCCCCATCGCCTTGGTGAGCGCGCCAAGCGACGTTCCCTCGTAGCCGCTCTGCCAGAACAGACGCATCGCCTGATCGAGCGCGATGTTCCTGTCGAACGACAGCGGACGGCCTGGTTTTCGCGCAATCCTCATTGAATCCTGTTTCATACCGAACACTATGAAACCAACTGCGTGCCGATTCAACGGCGGGTGTAAGATACGTATCGATCACTATGGAATAAACCATGTCTCTTCGTAACTACCGCTCACTGGGCCGATCCGGCCTCGTCGTCAGCCCACTCGCGCTCGGCACCATGACGTTCGGAACAGAACGGTGGGGGTCGGACGAAGCGGCGTCGCGGGAGATCTTCGATGCCTACGTCGATGCTGGCGGAAACTTCATCGATACGGTGGACGTCTATGCTGACGGCCGCAGCGAGGAGATGGTGGGGCAGTTCATCGCCGACCGTGGCCTGCGTGATCAGATGGTGGTTGCGACCAAGGCCGGATTCGCCTCGGGTCAGGGGCTGCATGCGGGAGGCAATGGAGCGCGGCATCTGCATGCGTCGATCGAGCGTTCACTCGGTCGGCTGCGGACAAACCATATCGACCTCTTCTGGTTGCACGTCTGGGATTCGGTGACACCCGCGGAAGAAATCCTCGAAACAATGACAACGCTGGTCCGTTCCGGAAAGGTTCGCTACTGGGGCGTGTCCAATGCGCCGGCGTGGTTCGTCGCCAAGCTCGCAACGCTGGCCGCAGTTCGAGGCACGGTTGCTCCGATCGCACTTCAGTATTTTTATTCGCTGGTCAATCGTGATGTCGAGGATGAGCACCTCGTGGTGGCGAACGAATTTGGCATGGGATTTGTACCGTGGAGTCCACTTGCTTTCGGACTACTGACCGGCAAATACAATCGCAGCGTGGTGGAGGCGGGCGATCCGCGGGCGTCCGGGCTCCCGCGTGATGCTGCGGTTTCCGGTGCGATGCGACCTGCCGACGACAAACGGCTCAACGGTGCGAACCCGTTTGGTGACAGCCTCTTCACCGAGCGCAACTGGCACATCGTGGAAGTGGTGAAGACCATTGCGGTGGAGCTGGGACAAAGTCCGTCCCGTGTCGCGTTATCGTGGGTGACGGGTCGCCCGGGCATTTCATCGACGCTGATGGGCGCCAGTCGCTCTGTCCAGGTGGTCGACAATATCGGTGCCCTGTCGCTCGCGTTGTCGCCCGACCATCTGGCGGCGCTCGAGGCGGCCAGCGCGAACGATCCCCGGATGCTATACCGCTTGTTCCAGCCCGAGATGCGTCAGCACGCCATCTTCGGGGGTGCTGCCGTGCGTCCGTGGCGCCAGTAAACATCAGACGACTGTCTGGGGGATCTAGATATGAGTTTTCTTCGAGCGGGGAGGGCGGTTTGATCGCGGCGCCAACGTTCCTGCCCGATCAGTAATAGTGCTCCCAGTCCTCCAGTGGCGCGAGGCGACCGGATGCGTGATTGCCGCCCGGTCCGTCTTGCCGCGGCGAGAAATCGGCATTCGACGAATCCGTTGTGGATTGCGCATCCAATTCACTCGGCGAAGCGCACGTGTTCAACAAACAGGACATCATTTCGGGCTTCTTCACGCTGTGCGAGTGCCTAACCGTTCGAAGGGGGCGTGACTCTGACCAGTGGGCGCACGGCGCTGAATCCACCATCCACCCCGATCACCTGCCCGGTGATCCACGCGGCGTCATCCGACAACAGGAACCCGGCGAGTGCCGCAGCATCCGCGGCCTCGCCGTGTCGGCCCAGCGGATACTGTGCCGCGGCCTGCTGCACGCTCCGCTCGGTGGCGAGCATGCGTGTCGTCATCGGCGTCCTCATCAATCCTGGCGCGATCGCGTTGAAGCGAATTCCCTTCGCTGAATAGTCGGCGGCGAGCGAGCGGACGAGCGATTCCACGCCTGCCTTTGCGGCGGCGATGGCGGCATGATTCGCGACGCCGCGGGCGGCCACCACCGAACTGAAAAGCACCGCGCTTCCAGGCAGTCCTTTCCGGGCAAGCGAGGCAACCCAGGCCTTCGACGTGAAGAACGCGCTATCGAGGTTCGCTGCCATCACGCTCCGGTAGTCCAGTTCGCTGGTGCGTTCGATCGAGCCGATGAAGCTGCTGCCTGCACAGTGCGCGAGTGCAAACGGCGGAGTGCCGAGGGCGTCGGATGCAGACTCGATCGCGTGAAGGGCCCCCGCTTCGGTGGAAACGTCTGCTTCGATCGCGGTCACACTGTCCGATGCAGGTTCGGCACTCATCCGTCGCCCGACCCGCACGATCCGCCAACCGTTGTCACGCAGGAGAGCAGCGAGCGCCGTTGCAACGCCTCCGCTGCCACCGGTGATCAAAACCGTTTTCATGCCGACGATGTTCCTGTCTGTTCGTTGCGTTGACGATCGGGACGCGATGCGACGTGGCTGAATCAAACGATCCGGTGCGGCGTGTGGACCCACGGGAGGGAGGACCCATGCTCCGCACCGGATCTTTTGAAGCGATCCACTCGTTCCGGCGTCGTTGCCGGAAGGTCGCGATCGGAGCGCAATCCATTGCACACCGCGTGCGCGCTCGCGGATGTATACGGGTCGAAACCCGTTACGGATTCACGCGGCTGTGAATCGATCGCGCAACGGTCGTCGGGCGGGTGGCAGGTATGGCAAGGTATCCTGGCCGACGTGAGATCCAGCATCCCCCGCCATCGGCGATCAGGCGACGACCCCTTGCGCTCCGGCCGGCAGACGCTTGCGAAATTCCCCGCGCAGCATCCACAGGCTGAGCAGCGCCTGCAGCGCGACGGTTGCAACTGACAGGAACCACAGCTGTCGAAGTTCGAACCCCGGCCGATGCGAGAGCCAGATCGCCGGGCCAACGAACGTCAGCAGGCGCGATGCGCTGCTCAGAAGTGCAGGCAGTGTGTTGCCGACCGCCTGGAACATTCCCGAGCAGGTGAAGATCAAACCCGATGCGACGAAGTTCCACGAAATGATCCGAAGGAATTCACCGCCGGTGGCGATGACTGCGGGATCGGAGGTGAACCCGTGGATCAACCATTCCGGTCGCCATTGGCAAAACAGTGTCAGCACGAACATCAAGCCGCTTCCGAGGATCACGGCCGCGCGGAAGGTCTCGCGCACGCGTGCGTTGTTGCCGGCACCGACATTCTGCCCGGCCAGCGGCGCAACCGCGAACGCAACGGCCATTGCGGGCAGGAAGATCGCCTGCATCACGCGCGATCCGATGCCGTAGCCTGCCTGCGCTTCTGCACCGAATGCGCGGATGACCCAATAGATCACCGCGAGATAGACAAACATCAACGCGAATTCACCACCAGGCGGCAAGCCGATGCGCAGGATGCGCTTCCATACAGTGAGGCGCGCACGGAACATGGCCGGATCCCAACCGACATACTTTTCGAGGCGCACGAAGTAAAGGAATATCAGCACCACGCCCACGCCGATCGACAACGAACTGGCGAGTCCCGCGCCCGCCACACCGAGCGGCTTGCCGGTCAGCCATCCGGCGATGAGGATTGGCGCGAGCACCGCATTGAGGACGACGGTGAGCATCTGCACGATCATCGTTGGCTTCGCGATGCCGGTTCCGCGCAATGCCGAACCCATCGCGATCAGCGCAAACTGCAGCGCGAGCCCGGGAAGAAACCAGTGCAGGTACTCGGTGCCGGCCGCAATGGTGCCGGCATCGGCGCCCAAACCACGCATGTAGACGCCAGTGAGCGCGTAGCCTCCGACAAGGGTGGCGAGTGCACTTGCTGCCGCGATCAGCAGGCTTTGGTTGAAGATCAGATTCGCGTCGGCCTGGTCCTTTCGACCAACGGCTTGCGCGATCAGCGCCATCGTGCCGACACCGAGCACCTGGGTCAGCGCCATCACGAGAAACTGCGCGTTGCCTGCTGCACCGACTCCGGCGATCGCGCTGTCGCCAAGCTTCGCGACGAAGAACAGGTCGACCAGCACATAGAGTGTCTGGAACAGCATGCCGATCGCGATCGGTGCGGCGAGCCGTGCGAGATGCCTGGGCACCGATCCCTGGGTGAGGTCCTGCATGGCGAAGAGTCCGCGAGTCTGGGCGACGGCGGATTCTGCCTCGTGCCGATCCGCATGTCTTGTACGTTTCGGCACGTCGCGGGTGCTGCGTGCGGGGCCGACCGGACGTCGCGCGTTGGGCCGGCCTTGAAAACGCCGGCACTTTCGTTCCGATCCGCGACCCCCATGTTGTGCGATGTCTCCTGCAGCGATGGCCGTCCATGATTCCGTATTCCGTCCTCGATCTCGCACCGGTCTGTGCCGGCAGCGATGCCGCGCAGTCGTTCCGCAATTCGCTCGACCTCGCGCGTCACGCGGAGCGTCTGGGCTATCAGCGTTACTGGTTGGCGGAGCACCACAACATGCCGGGCATCGCCAGCGCAGCCACGTCGGTGTTGATCGGCTATATCGCCGGCGGCACGTCGACCATGCGTGTTGGATCGGGCGGCGTGATGTTGCCCAATCACGCGCCGCTGCAGGTCGCCGAGCAGTTCGGCACGCTCGCGTCGCTGTATCCGGGGCGGATCGATCTCGGTCTCGGTCGTGCGCCGGGAACCGATCAGGCGACCGCGAAAGCGCTGCGACGCTATTTCGACAGTGCCGAGGCGTTCCCGAACGATGTCATCGAGCTGCTCGGATATTTTGAACCGGCGCAACCCGGACAGGCGGTTCGTGCCGTTCCCGGTGCCGGACTCGATGTGCCCGTGTGGCTGCTCGGATCGAGTCTGTTCAGTGCACGGCTCGCCGCGATGCGCGGCCTGCCGTTCGCATTCGCGTCACACTTCGCACCGGATGCACTGAGTCAGGCACTGGACGTCTATCGTCGCGAGTTTCGTCCGTCCGCGCGTCTCGCGAAACCGCACGCAATGCTTGCGTTGAACGTCGTCGCCGCGTCCACAACCGCGGAAGCCCGACGTCTTTTCACCACCCTGCAGCAGAGTTTCGTCAACTTGCGCCGCGGCAAGCTCGGCCTGGTTCCGCCGCCGATCGACGACATCGAGAGCTACTGGTCGCCGACCGAGAAGCTCGGTGTCGAGAACGCGCTTGCATGTGCGGTCGTGGGCGATCCGGACTCGGTAAGGAAGGGAATCGCGGCGTTCGTCGACCGGTTCAAACCGGACGAATTGTTGCTCACTGCGAATATCTTCGACCACGAGGCGCGACTTCGTTCGTTTGAAATCGCGGCAGAGGCGATGCGCGGATCCGGCGAGGAGTCGAGGCGACGCATCGCGTAGTCCCTCCCGCGACCGATCAGACCGCTTCGGTCGACGTCCCGACGATCCACTCGTCTTCGACCCAGCGCTTGAGGAGCGACCCTGCGCGCATCGCAACCGCGTCGACCGGATGCCACGCGCACAGACTCTCGCAGATCGCGGCAAACGGACCGCTGGATTCGGCCACCGCGAGAGCCGCGGACTCGTCTTCATCGAGTTGGCGGTGCAACACCGCAACACCCTTGCGCCAGATGATCCATGGCGGAGGACGACTGAACCGTTGCGCGTCGGGCAACGGGTCGCCGCGATCGAGTGCGCGGCGCATCGCTGCGACATTCCATGGAGTCGAGAATCGCCGTACGGAGCTGCCGAGGGTCAGGCGCAGCAGTGGCCAGTCCTGCGGGGCGGTCGCGGCAATTGCTGCAACGTCGATCGGCTTCGTGTCCGGAGCGTCGAACGCAAGCCCGAGACTCCATTCGAACTCGGCCATGGACGCGAACGAGCAAATCGACGACCAGCGCGCATCTTCGGCGAGGAAACTGCCAAGCGAGTCGCCATACCAGCGCACGTTGGTGTAGCGGGACGGATGTTTCGCGATGTAGTCGCCGGCAAGTTCGTCGAACGCATCGTCGCCTGCGAGTGCGAGCAAGCCAGGGAAATCGTTGCGCAGGACTTCCTTCAGCCGCGCCGGATACGCATGTGCATACACGTGCAGCCGTTCGTCGACGCCCGCCGCCGGCGAGCCGATCACCGCGCGTTCGATGCCTGTCGGTTGCTGCGGATCCAGCATGAAATCGCGCATCTGCCGCTGCAGCGCGGCGAGCGAATTCACGCGGCGGCCTTGAGGATCGGCGCGGCGAGCGAGCGGGCATGGTCGAGCTCGGTCAGCAATGTGTCGAGCGGCGGCACGTGATCGTCGCGCTCGATCATCGTCGACACCGCGCCAAACCGGCGCACCGCATCGGCATACAGCTGCCACACCGGGTCGACGATGCTCGCATCGTGCGTGTCGATGATCAGTCCACCTTCGTACGAATGGCCGGCGAGATGGAATTGCTGCACGCGTTCGACCGGGATGCCGGCGAGAAACGCGCGGGGATCGAAATCATGGTTGCTGCCACTCACGAAAATATTGTTGATGTCGAGGAGAAGCAGGCAGTCCGCACGCTTCGCAAGTTCTGCGAGGAACTCCCACTCGGTCATCTGCGATTCGTGGAATGCCACATAGCTCGATACATTCTCGAGCAGGATTCGGCGGCCAAGCGTGTCCTGCACCTGGCGCACACGCGCGCACACATGCGAGAGCGCTTCCTCGGTGTACGGCAACGGCATCAGGTCATGCAGGTTGGTGCCGTCGACGCCGGTCCAGCACAGGTGATCGGAAATCCACGCAGGTTGCACGCTGGACGCCAGCTTCTTCAGTTGTCGAAGGTAATCCACATCGAGTGGATCGGTGCTGCCGATCGACATCGAGACGCCATGCATCACCAGTGGATAGCGGTCGCGGAATCGCGCCAGATACTGCAGCGGGCGACCGCCCGGGATCATGTAATTCTCGGAAAGAACTTCGAGCCAGTCGACGCGCGGACGATGCGCGCCATCGGCATCGGCGAGCAGTTCTTCGTAGTGATCCACACGCAGTCCAAGGCCGAAGCCCAGTGCCGGATAGCGTGGATCGGAAAAAGATGTCGTCATCATTGCTTGCCGGGAACCGCAGCCCAGGCGTACTGGTGGGCGAGGGCTGCGGGGCCGGATTCGGTCTTACTTGGCCTTCGACTGGGCGTCCTTGCAGGCCGCTTCGTCTTTCTGCATGGTGAAACCCTGGCCCTTGCACGCGTTCTGGCCCTTGCAGGAGTTGCTCGACTGCTTGCAGGCGCCTTGGCCCTTGCAAGAAGACGACTTGTCACACTTCATGTGGGCTTCGTCGGCCGCGAATGCGGTGCTGACGGAGACCATCGTGAAGAGGCCGGCAACGGCGGTGGCGAGGGCGAGACCCGTAAGCTTCGAAACGTTCAATTCCATGGTCGTACTCCGTTTTGCGTCATTGAAGGAAACAGCGAGCGCCGGTGTTGATCGACACGACCGCGGCGCAAGGACGGTCGGCGAATGAAAAGAACGGATGCCCGGGGAAATTCTTTCACGGGACGCATTTCAACCGCCACCCGTTTCATTGAAAGAACTTCAGGACACGCTGGGTCTTTTCGTGGGACAGCGCAGCGTATTCCAAGTTCGCCACAAAGTACGTGCGCTTCACTGCATTGGATGGCCTGCGTGCCTCAAGCCGCACTGCAGCATTTTGTTTTCCATCATCACGGAGATTCCCAATGGGCTCGACGATCAGGGATTGGTGCAACGCGATATTGAATGGGCTGCGCAGGATCGACTGGCTCGGACCACTCGTCATGCGGCTGTTCTTCGGCTATTTCTGGGCCGAAACGGGCTGGGCCAAACTGCACAATCTCGACGGATTCACGGAGCGCTTCGTCGGCTGGGGTATTCCGTTTCCGGCATTCAGTGCATCGATGTCCGCGTGGGTCGAGTTCGTCGGCGGCATTCTGATCATGGTCGGGCTCTTCACCCGCCTGACCGCGGTGCCGATGATCGTCAACATGATCGTCGCGATCGCACTTGTCGTGATCAAGAACGTCGGCAGCTTCGACGAGCTCATCGAGCTCGATGAATTCGTTTACATCCTGATTTTCTTCTGGTTGCTGATGGCCGGCCCGGGCAAGGCCAGCCTGGATGCGTGGCTGGCGCGGCGCATGGGATTGGACGACGCGTCGACCGTCCGTTAAGGCGCAGTGCGATGGTGTGGGAGCGGGTGAAGCCGCTCCCACAGTTGTCGCGAAGAGCCGCCGCGACTGCCCATGCTGCACCACGGCATCAAGACGCGCCATCAGCTACAATGCCGGCCTTCGAAATCCCGGCAACCCCATGATCGCCTTCCGAAACTTCGCGCTCCGGCGCGGCGAACGCTTGCTGCTGTCCGACGTGGATCTGTCGCTCCATGCCGGATCTCGTGTGGGCGTGATCGGCCGCAACGGCTGCGGCAAGACCAGCCTGTTTGCCGCGGTGATGGGCGAGGTCGAACCGGACAAGGGCGACATCGACCTGCCAAACCGGCTTCGCCTCGCGAGTGTCGCGCAGGAAACGCCGTCGCTGCCGGATGCAGCAATCGACTTCGTCGTGTCCGGCGACACCGAAGTGCACGGCATCCTGATGGCCGAGGCGGCGGCGATGGCGGCGGAAGACTGGGACACGGTCGCTGCCGCGCACCAGAAGCTCGCCGACATCAATGGGTACGATGCGACCGCGCGTGCCGGCCGCCTGTTGCACGGCCTCGGCTTCACTGCCGACACGCACCAGATGCCCGTGTCGGACTTTTCCGGTGGCTGGCGTGTCCGCTTGAATCTGGCGCGCGCGTTGATGCAGCCGTCCGATCTGCTGCTGCTTGACGAGCCGACCAACCATCTCGATCTCGATGCGGTGCTGTGGCTCGAGCAGTGGTTGCTGAAATATCCGGGCATGTTGTTGATGATCTCGCACGACCGCGAATTCCTCGACGGCCTGTGCACCCACACCCTTCATCTGAACGACGCACGCGCCAAGCTTTACGTCGGCGACTACACCAGTTTTGAACGCCAGCGTTCGGAACACCTGCGGTTGCAGCAGATCACGTTCGAGAAGGAACAGGCCGAGCGCGCGCACCTGCAGTCCTTCATCGACCGCTTCAAGGCCAGTGCTGCGAAAGCCAAGCAGGCGCAGTCGCGAGTGAAGCGATTGGCCAAGCTCGCCGGTACGGAGGCGGTGCGTGCCGAACGGCAGATCCGTATCAACTTCGCCGAGCCGGCGAAGATTCCGCATTCGCTGCTGCGACTCAACCACGTCGATGCCGGATACGCGTCCGCCGACGGCACGCCGGTGAAAATCCTGCGCAACGTCAAGTTCGGTCTCGAAGCGGGCGATCGCATTGGACTGCTCGGTCCCAACGGTGCCGGCAAGTCGACGCTGGTCAAAACGCTGGTCGGTGAACTCGGCCTTCTCGACGGCGAACGCACCGCGCATCCGGATCTGGTTCTCGGCTATTTTGCGCAGCACACGGTCGAATCGTTGCACGAGGGGCAGACCCCGATCGACCATCTGCGCGACATTGCGCCGAACGTGTCTGTGCAGGAATTCCGCGACTTCCTCGGCCGCTGGAATTTCCCCGGCGATCGTGCCTTCGAAGTGATCGACGGCTTCTCCGGTGGCGAACGTGCGCGTCTTGCGCTATCGCTGATTGCGTGGCGCAAGCCCAACGTGCTGCTGCTCGACGAACCGACCAACCATCTCGACCTTGAAATGCGTGAAGCGCTCGCCGAAGCACTCAGCGACTTCGGTGGCGCGATCGTGCTCGTCTCGCATGATCGCCATCTCACGGGTCTGGTCTGCGAAACTTTCTGGCGTGTTGCCGACGGCAAGGTCGAGGAGTTCAAGGGCGACCTTGACGAATACGCAGCGTGGCTGCGCTCACGCAGCTCCAACTCGGGCGAGCCGAGCGAGCGAAAGCGCGCTGCTGCCTGAGTCGCTGTGGTCCTTCGGGCACGGACCGTGCAGATGGCGCGAGGCTCACTCGAATCCGTTCGCAAACACCGGGTCCGGTGGGATCAGATACAGATCGTCGAACGCTGCGAAGAAGTCACCGCCTGCATCGACCTTGGTCACGAGCGCGCGCACGAGCACGCTGTGACTTCCGTCACGCGCCACGATGTCGCTCGGCCCCTTCGTCACCCAGATGTCGAAACTCGCCGGGGAGCCGCCGATGCTCACCGGTCCACCGATATTGATCGAACAGTTCGCGTCGCTGAACCAGAAGACGCTCACGAATGCCTTGTTGTCGAGTGACTGTCCGGCTCCGGATGGCACCCTGATCTTGCCGCCATAGATATACGTTTCACCGGCAATCGCCGGCAGGCATTGCTGCAGGGCCACGCCATTTTGTGGCCCGGTCGAGTGGTTTCCGATCAATGCCGATCCGGAGTCGACGTCGCCGTTGGAATCGAGCGGGCTCCAGTCGACGGTGATTTCGCTCTCGGTATCGGAGGCCGCGAACCAGCTGGACAGGTCGGTGGAAAAGTCTCCGTTCACGACCGAGCTCTGCGCGTGCAGCGTTGTGCAGCCCAGTGCGGTGGCAGCGAGGATGAGGACGTCTCGGGTACGCATGAAAAATTCCTTCGGGCGGATGGGATTTCGACGGTGACGAGGGGCGGACAAACGTCGGTTGCCTGAGCGGCGTGGCCGATCGGAATTCAGCCACTCCTTGCATGATGTCCACGACAAACGACCAGGCGAGGGGCCAGATTCGCAGTCGTCGGGATCGCGACGGCGTTTGCGGGCGGTTCGACCGGCTGTTCTGCGCTCGTCGGAAGGTCCAAGCCGGGCTGTCCCGACGTGTTGTCCGATTCCGGATCGTCCCGTTGAATGCCGGGTGCCCGGTGGCGTGATCGATCATCGCGGGCCGAGACGTTAAAGTACGCCCGACGGACACGAAACGGATTGCGCGATGAGTATCGGAAAGCCACCGCTCGACAATGCCAAGCTCGACCGCATCGTCGCCGAAGCGCGACGCGCCAGCGAGCAGCGCGAACTCGGCTACCGCGAACGCGCGTTGAAGATGTATCCGTGGATCTGCGGACGCTGCGCGCGCGAGTTCACGCGTGCCAACCTGCCCGAACTCACGGTGCATCATCGCAACCACGACCACGATTTCAATCCGGCCGATGGCAGCAACTGGGAATTGCTGTGCGTGTATTGCCACGACAACGAGCACTCGCGCCATATCGATCACGTACGTGGCGCAGGCTATGACGACGCGAAGCCGGCGCCTGCCACGGGTAATCCATTCGCCGACCTGAAGTCGCTGTTGAATCGAAAAGGCGACCACTGACGCATGGCAGGTTCCACATGAGCGCCGACCCCGCGCTCGACGCGCTGTTCGTGCCACTCGCCAACGGTGCGGTCCGACTTCCGCTGAAACGCACGCTGTTCCTTCGCGCGCGCCTTGGCGAGTGGCTGTACGCATGGCCGCGCGAACGGTTTCTGTGCGAACAGACCTTCAAGCCATTTGCGGACTCGCTTGCGCGCGCAGGGGCCGTGATTGACGGTGGGGATGCAACTGCCGATGCGCTGCACGAGCAGCCGTGTTTTCCGCTGGTGCTCGTGTTGCCGCCGCGCCAGCGCGACGAAGCGCGTGCGCTGCTGGCGGACGCGGTCCGCAGGAGTGCCGAGGGCGGCATCGTGATTGCCGCGCAAGCAAACAACGAAGGCGCCGGTGCGGTCAGCGCGGATCTCGAACGCCTGGTCGGGCCGTTGCAGCATCTCTCCAAGCACAAGTGCCGCGTCGTCTGGACGGCCGTCTCCAAAGCACGCATCGACCAGGCGATAACCGACGAATGGTCGGCGCTCGATGCGCCGCGGCCCATCCTCGACGGTCGCCTCGTCAGCCGGCCAGGACTTTTCGCCTGGGATCGCATCGATCCGGCGTCGGCGATGCTCGCGTCGCTGTTGCCGCCGTCGCTCGCCGGACGCGTTGCGGATCTCGGGGCCGGTTACGGCTATCTCTCGACCGAGATCATCCGCCGTTGCCCCGCAGTGAGGTCGATCGATCTGTACGACGCCGAGCATCGCGCGCTCGAACCGGCCCGCCTCAACGTCGCGCGCGCGATTGCGGAATCCACGCGTGTCATTTCAACGCATGCTCTCTGGCACGACGTCAGCGCAGGACTTCCGCAGCGCTACGATGCGATCGTCAGCAATCCTCCGTTCCACCAGGGGCGCGTCGATCAGCCGGAGCTTGGCCAGGCCTTCATTTCCGCCGCAGCGACAGCGCTCGAATCGACGGGCACGTTCTGGATGGTGGCGAATCGGCATCTCCCGTACGAAGCAACTCTCTCGACGCACTTCGCGGTCGTTCGAACCGTCGAGGTGCGCAATGGATTCAAAGTGATCGAAGCCCGCGAGCCACGCCGATGAAACTCGTCAAGCTGATTGCCAACCTCGGTTACGGCAGCCGCAAGGTCGTCACCGCGATGTTCCGGGAAGGCCGTATCACCGACATGGATGGCGAGGTGCTGTACGCCGACGACAAGATCGACCACGAACGCATCCGCGTCGATGACGAGCCGCTTGATCCGCCGGCGGGCCTGGTGCTGATGATGCACAAGCCAGTCAACGTGACCTGCTCGACAAAGGATTCGGCCCGGATCGTCTACGATCTCTTGCCGCAGCGCTGGCGCTTGCGCGATCCGGCGCTGTCGACCGTTGGCCGACTCGATCGCGAGACCTCCGGGCTTCTTCTCTTCACCGACGATGGCGCACTGCTGCACCGGATCATCGCGCCACGCGCGAAGATCGTGAAGGTGTACGAAGCAACGCTTGCGAACGACCTGCGAGGCGATGAGGGAGCAATCTTTGCGAGCGGCACCCTCATGCTCGAATCGGAACAGACGCCGCTCGCACCGGCAGCGCTTGACGTGCTGGGTCCACGTCACGCACGCATCGCGATCAGCGAAGGGCGCTACCACCAGATCCGGCGGATGTTTGTCGCGGTCGGCAACCATGTCAATGCGCTGCATCGCGTGTCGGTCGGCGGCTTGGAACTGGGCGACGTGCCGGACGGTGAATGGCGCATCCTCACGCCGGACGACGTCGCGAGGATCTTTGCGCGCGTGCCATAGAGGGGGTATGGCAATGCGTCGATGCGTTCACCTCCACCGGAATGCTTCGCGACACGGGCTGCAGACCGCTGCGCGATGTCCGTCAGCTGGTCAGCGATCACGATCCGATGTCAGCCGCATTCAGTGCTGTGCAGGCTGTGCGAATGCCGCTCGCTGCACGACGGTTGCGCTGCCATGCCATGGCCCGGTTCGCGCATCAGGGATGCCAGGCGCTCGGTGGCTGCCGGTTGCAACGGCGCGAATGCGAGCACGTCGCGGTACCAGCGTTCGGCGCGTTCCCGATGTCCGAAGGACCTGTGGCGGTCGCCGATCATCACGCCGAGATCCGCATACCACGGCAGCACCTGCATTTTCTCGCGCGCGTAGACGCGCGTCATCGCCGCGTGCGCCGCTTCCAGAGCGTCGAGTGCCTCGGCGGGATGTCTGCTGATGTCGAGCACGTCGCTCCTGTTGATCAGCGGCCCCCACGCATCCGCATCCAGGGAAACGGCCCGTGCGTAGGCCGCAAGAGCGCCGTCGAAATTGCGCTGCGCGCTGTCGGTGAAGCCGAGTGCCTTGTATGCGACGGCGTCTGTGGGTGCAGCGACGACGGCACGCTCGGCCAGCAAGTGCGCACGCGCCAGCGTCGCGCGGGCGGTGGGGCCATCCAGCACTCCACCCGCCAGCGCGTCGCCGAGTCGCGTGTACTCGACCCCTTCACCAGGCGGGTGCGGCCAACGAACGACGCGCTGGACAAGTGCATTGGCGAGGCCCGCGCTGGCGTGGGCATCCGCCCCGTCGCGCGCGAGCACCTGCTCGTACAGCTGGATCGCCGCTTCGTTGTCGGCGCGTGCATAGCGCATATAGAAGTCGTCGGCGCGCTCGATCAGCACCTGCCGCTGCACGCTGGCCAGATCGTTCGTCGACGGCCGCCACACGTGTCCGATCAGGACGAGCGCCAGCGCAAACGCGCCGGCCGTCACCCCTGCACACCGCAGCGACCACCGTCCGCCGCGCTGCGGAGGTTGCGATGCCGACGCCGGCGTCATCGGTTGCAAGGAACGGCATGCCGATGGCGCCGATGGATCGAGCCGAACGTCGGCGATGCAGCGATATCCGCGCTTGACGATGGTCTCGATGTAGCGCGGCGCCTTCGGATCGTCTCCGAGCGCCTTGCGCAATCGCGACACGGCACGTGCCAGTGTGTCCTCACCGACGATCAGTCCGGGCCACAGCGTCGCCAGCAGCTCCTCGCGCCCGACGACGCGGCCGCTTCGCGTCGCAAGGGAGAAGAGCAGGTCCATCAGCTTCGGTTCGAGCCGCTCGACCGTCGGGCCGACCAGTTCGCACGACGCACGCAGCGCGCGCCACGCGCCGATGTCCAGCACCTTGCAATCGATTTCGGGATCCATCGGCGTCATCAGGTTCACGTCAGGAAAAGAGGAGGATTTCGTCCTTGTCCTCCGATGCGGTTTCGACGTCAATATCCGCGTCGAATCGAACGTCCGGAGTCAACGATGAGGTTTTCCAGCCCGTGCGGGGCAGCCATCTGGGCCATGACCGCCTTGCTTCTCGTCGGTTGCAATCGCTCGGCCGTACCCATCCGTGTCGACGCGCGCGTCGATGCTCCGCTCTCGGTCGCGGATGCGCGGGCGGAATTGGACGAGCTTTACGACCGCCTGCGCGCATCGCATTACGATCTCTATGCGCGCCGCACCAGAGCCGACTACGACGCGCGCTTCGCGTCGATGCGGTCGGCGCTCGACCGGCCGTTGACGCGGCGCGACCTGCAGGTCCGGTTCCAGTTGTTCGTCGCCTACGGCAACGTCGCCCACGCGCACATCGATCTGCCACTCGACGCGTACTTGGCCTATCGGGATGCGGGCGGGTTGAAGTTCCCGCTGTCGTTGCGCGTGCACGCCGATGCGGTTTTCGTCACCATGAACCTGAGCGGTGTCGACGCTGTCTCGCCGGGAGATCGGCTGACTGCGGTCGATGGCGAGCCGGTAGATCGCTGGCTCGCGCGACTCGAACGCCTGATCTCGGCCGACAACCCGTATCTTGCGCACACGCAGCTCGAAGATCTGCTTCCGGCACTGGTGTGGCTCGATGCCGGCGCGCGGGCGCGTTACACGCTGGAGATCGTCCGGACGGATGGCCGATCCGTACGGGTGGTCGTACCGGGCGTGTCTACCGCGGAAGCGAATGACGCGTTGGCCCGGCAACCCGGTAGCCTCTCCCTCGACCGCACCACGCGAGAGGCGCGCATGGCAACTGCCGATGTTGCCTACCTCCGCCCGGGGCCGTTCTACAACCCGCTCGACAACGCGGACATGTGGGACACCACTGCATTCTTCGCGTTCATCGACGCCGCGTTCGCGCGGTTTGTCGATGCGCACGCCAAGGCGCTGGTGATCGACGTGCGCGACAACCCCGGCGGCGACAATTCCTTCAGCGATCACATGGTGAGCTGGTTCGCGACTGCGCCGTACCGTTTCGCATCGTCGTTCCGCGTAAAGGCGAGCGATGCGGCGATCGCGGCCAATCGCAAGCGACTCAATGCGGATCCGTCGGCGGCGAATGCCGTTTCCCGTCAGTACGACGTTGCTTACGCGTCACGCACAACCGGAGAGACGTTTCCATTCGAGATCCCGATGGCTGACCCGCGTCCGCCGCCGCGATTCGAGGGCAGGGTGTTCCTGCTGATCAACCGCCACTCGTATTCCAATACCGTCACCGTCGCGGCACTCGCGCAGGACTACGGCTTCGCAACGATCCTCGGCGAGGAGACCTCGGATCTTGCAACGACCTACGGCGCGTCGGAGACCTTCACGTTGTCGCGCTCGGGCATCGTCGTCACGTTCCCGAAGGCATACATCGTGCGACTTGGCGGCAGCACGCTTGCACGGGGCGTGATTCCGGACCGGCCGATCGACACGCCGGTGATCGAGCCGGCTGACGATCCGGTACTGCGGCAGGCGATCGTGATCGCCGGTGATGCGACGCGATGACCCGACTGAGGCACGCTCGGCGTGCACGATTCCCCAGCGTGCGTTCGGACGGTTGCGTGACGCCACGGGCCTTCGGTCATTCGGTGATCGCGACGCTGTCGGACGTCGCGCCGGAACGGGCCAATACTGGCGGACCAAGGCACCGATTGCGCACGGTGAAACGCGCCGGCGCGGTCAGCTCGAACGAAGGAGCAACCGGTACGCGCGATTATCGCTTTCGTCGCGGTACGGATAGCCGAGCGTCCCGAGGAACTGCGCGAAGATCGCCTGCTCGTGTTCGGGCACCTGGATGCCGACGAGGATGCGGCCATGATCGGCACCGTGATTGCGGTAGTGGAACAGGCTGATGTTCCAGTCCGGGTGCATGCGGTCGAGGAAGCGCCGCAGGGCGCCGGGGCGTTCGGGAAATTCGAAGCGGTACAAGCGCTCGTCGCGCGCGTGCTGCGACTGCCCGCCGATCATGTGACGCAGATGCAGCTTGGCCAGTTCATCATCGGTGAGATCGAGGACGCCGAACCCCTGCGCGCGGAAGGAACCGAGCAGCACGTCCCGGTCGTCGCGTCCGGCGGTCTGCACACCGACGAAGAGGTGCGCGTTCGCCGTGGCACCGATGCGGTAGTTGAATTCGGTGATGCTGCGCTGATCGAGCGTCGCGCAAAAGCGGCGGAAGCTGCCCCGCTCTTCCGGGATCGTCACGGCAAACACCGCTTCGCGCTGCTCGCCGACTTCCGCGCGTTCGGCGACGAAGCGCAGCCGATCGAAGTTCATGTTCGCGCCCGAGACGATCGCGACCAGGGCGCCGTCGATGTCCGCATGGGTCGATGCATACTGCTTGAGGCCCGCGAGCGCGAGCGCGCCGGAGGGTTCCGCGACGCTGCGCGTTTCCTGGTAGATGTCACGGATCGCCGCGCAGATCGCATCGGTGTCCACCCGGATCATTGCGTCGACGTGGCGGCGGCACAGGGCGAGCGTCAGTGCACCAGCCTGTTTGACCGCGGTTCCGTCGGCGAACAAACCGACTTCATCGAGAACGACGCGCGAGCCGGTCTCGATGGATCGCGCCATTGCGTCGGAATCGGCGCTCTGCACGCCGATCACCTTGACGACCGGCCGACGTGATTTGATCAGTGACGCGACGCCGGCGAGAAGACCGCCGCCGCCGACCGGCACGAACACCGCGTGCAACGGCCCCGGATGCTGGTCGAGGATTTCCGCACCGACGGTCGCCTGGCCGGCAATCACGTGTGCGTCGTCGAACGGATGCACGAAGGTGCGGCCATCGATGGCCTGCAGCTGTGCGGCGTGCGCTTGCGCGTCACTGTACGAATCGCCGGTCAGCACGACATCGACGAAGTCGCCACCAAAGCGACGCACCGCGTCGACCTTGACCTGCGGTGCGGTGACCGGCATCACGATGATCGAGTGGATGCCGAGTCGCGCCGCCGCGAGTGCGACGCCTTGTGCGTGATTTCCTGCGGACGCGGTAACAACCCCGCGTGCGCGTTGCCCGACATCAAGTTGCGCCATCCGGTTGTACGCGCCGCGCAGCTTGAACGAGAACACGGACTGCTGATCCTCGCGCTTGAGCAACACGCGCCGACCAACGCGCGCCGTCAACAGTGGCGCATCGTCGAGCGCGCTTCGGCGCGCGACATCGTAGACGCGTTCGGCGCCGTCCATTCGCAGCACGGGTCCGTCGAATTCGTTCGTCGGCCGCGATGCCGCGTGGGGGGCGACGAGCGCGCTCATCAGGTCTCGGCAAGCGCGAGACGACTCGTCGGCCATTCGGCAACCGGGGTCAGCACGATCACGTCGATCACGTCGATCAGCTTTCGCGTCTGACGAACGATCTGCTCGAGCATCGCTTCAGTGCCCTGCAGCACCAGTGTGAGTTGCGAAACGGTTGGATCCTGGGTCGCGGCGACGACGAGCGAATCGATGTTGCAATGACGCGCGGCGAACATGCCCGAGACGCGTACCAGCGCGCCGGATTCGTTCTGCAGCAGGATCGAAAGCGTATGGCGCATGGCGGGCCTCAGAACATGTCGGGGGAGGGCACGGCGATCACAGCAGGTGCCTGCCGGGCCTTGATGAAATCGCCGGTGATCATTTGCGCGTAGGTCGCCCCGGGGCCGATCATCGGATACACGCCGGCATCTGGATCGATCATCACTTCGAGGAACGCCGGGCCATCGAAGCTCAGGAAATCCGCGATCGTCCGTGCAATGTCTTCCTTGCGATCGAGTCGGCGGGCCCACGCGAAACCGTCGGCTTCGGCCGCCTTGATGAAGTCCTTGCGATGCAGGCTCTTGTCCGACGCGGTGAAGCGGCCGTCGAAATACAGCTTCTGCCATTGACGCACCATGCCGTCGCCGACATTGTTGAGCACGACGACCTTCACCGGCAGGTTGTAGGTGGTGACGGTTTCCATCTCGCCGAGATTCATGCGGATGCTGGCGTCGCCGTCGATGTCGATCACCAGCGCATCCGGTCGCGCGAATTGCGCGCCGATCGCAGCGGGCAGGCCGAAGCCCATCGTCCCCATCGAGCCGGACGTGAGCCAGTGGCGCGGCTCGCGGAAATCGAAATACTGCGCGGCCCACATCTGGTGCTGGCCGACGCCGGTGCTGATGATCGCGCGGCCCTGCGTGTGGCGGTTGATCTCCTCGATCACCGCGTATGGCTGGATCAGTGCGCTGTCGCGGTCGTAATTCAGCGCGTACACGCGCTTGAGGTCGGCGATGTGCGCGTGCCAAGCGTCGAACCGCTTCTCCGCATGCGGACGGATGCCGTGCCGGGTTGCGTACTCGCGCAGCGTTTCCAGCGTGCGCACGATATGGCCGCCGTGCTGCCAGTCAACCACCTTGACCTTGCCGAGTTCGGCCGGGTCGATGTCGATGTGCGCGATGTAACGCGCGTTCGGCGCAAATTTCGTCGGTACCGCGGCGACGCGATCGTCGAATCGCGCTCCGAGCGCGAGCAGGAAGTCGCAGTCCTCAACCGCATAGTTGGCGAACGCGGTGCCATGCATGCCGAGCATGTGCAGCGCGAGCGGCGCCGTGGTGTCGAACGCACCGATGCCCATCAGCGTGGTGGTCACCGCGAAACCGAATTCGTCGACGAACGTCCGCAACGCCGGTGCAGCGCCCGCGGCGATGATGCCACCGCCAGCGTAGACCAGCGGCCGATCCGCGTTTCCGAGCGCTGCGAAGAATGCGGCGCATTCGGCGTCGCTCGGCACCGCGTCGTCGGCGGCCTTCAGACGTCGGCGGTAACCGGGTATCGGCAGGCAGCCTTCACCGGTGAAGGTGAGGAGGGCATTCTGCACGTCCTTCGGGATGTCGACGACGACGGGACCAGGACGACCGGTGCGCGCGATCTCGAACGCGGTGCGCAGTGTGGTTTCCAGCCGTTCGACGTCGGTCACGAGAAATACGTGCTTCGCGCACGCGCCCATGATGTTGCTGACCGGTGCTTCCTGGAACGCGTCGCTGCCGATTGCTGCCGTAGGCACCTGGCCGCAGATCACCACCAGCGGAATCGAATCGGCCATCGAGTCGCGCACCGGCGTGACCATGTTGGTCGCGCCGGGTCCCGACGTCACGATTGCAACGCCGACCTTGCCGGACGCGCGGGCGTAGCCCGCCGCCATGAATCCGGCGCCCTGCTCGTTTGCCGGAACGATCAGTGGCATCGGTTCCTTGCCATCGGCGTCGCGGTGTTCCGCGTTGTGGCGGAAGATCGCGTCGTACAGCGGCAGGATCGCGCCGCCCGAATAGCCGAACATCACGTCGACGGCCTCGTCGGCGAGCACCTGCACGACGGCTTCCGCCCCACTCATGCGCTGGTCTGCACGCGGGTGGCGCGCGGTCTGCGGTGTGATATTCAGTGCCTGGGCATTCACGTGTGCCATTCCTTCGTCAGTCGAACGGGTCCGGTGAAGGACGATTCAGCCCGCCTTGCGCAGCGCGGGAGTTGCAGCGGGAGCCGGTTTCGCGTCGGCATTTGCCTGCAGCCACGGCATGCGTGCGCGCAACGCGGCGCCGACTTTCTCGATCGGATGATCGAGATCCGCCTGTTTCATCCGCTTGTAGTTCGGCAGGCCGGCCTTGTGCTCGGCGATCCAGTTGCGCGCAAACGTTCCATCCTGGATGTCGGTGAGCACGGCTTTCATGCGTTCCTTGGTCGCGGCGTCGACGATGCGCGGACCGCTGACGTAGTCGCCGTATTGCGCGGTCTCGGAAATGAACTCGAGCATGCGCGTGAGGCCGCCTTCGTAGAACAGGTCGACGATCAGTTTCAGCTCGTGCATCACCTCGTAATACGCGATCTCCGGCTTGTAGCCCGCTTCGACCAGCGTCTCGAAACCCTTCAGCACCAGCTCGCTCGCTCCACCACACAGCACCGCCTGCTCGCCGAACAGATCGGTTTCGGTTTCTTCCTTGAAATCGGTTTCGATCAGCATCGCGCGACCGCCCCCGATTCCGTTCGCGTACGCCTTTGCCTTTGCTTCGGCGTGGCCGCTGATGTCCTGGTGCACCGCGTAGAGGGACGGCACGCCGCGACCGCGTTCGTATTCACTGCGCACCAGCGCACCCGGGCCCTTGGGCGCTACGAGCACGACATCGATGTCGGCCCGCGGCGTGATCTGGCCGAAGTGCACGTTGAAACCATGCGCGAACAACAGCGCGGCACCCGGCTTGATGTTCGGTTCGATCGACTCGGTGTAGAGGGCCGGCTGCACCATGTCGGGCGTCAGCACCGCGACGAGGTCGGCACCCTTGACCGCTTCGGCCGGCTCGACGACGGTGAAGCCGTCGGCTGTCGCGCGCAATGAGGTGGGCCCGCCCTTGCGCAGGCCGACGATGACGTCGAGTCCCGATTCCTTGAGGTTCAGCGCATGCGCGCGGCCCTGGCTGCCGTAGCCGAGCACCGCGATGCGTGCGTTGGCGAGGGTGTCGTTCGGGGTGGACTGGCTCATGCGATGACTCCTGGGTTGGTTGCAGTGTCGATGGGTGTGGGAATGCGGTTCGGGACGGGAAGAGCAGGGCGCGGCTGGGTGATCGCGCCGTCGGATGCCGAGCCGACGAGGTACGCATATTTGGCAAGCGCGCCGCGCACCACTTTTGGCGGCGGCGGTTGCCAGGTGGCACGACGACCATCGAGGTCGGCGTCGGTGCGCAGTTCGCGACGTTCGCCATCGATGACGATGCGGTCGCCGTCGTGCAGCAGTGCAATGGGTCCGCCCCGTGCGGCTTCCGGCGCGATGTGGCCGACCATGAATCCGTGCGTCGCACCGGAGAAACGGCCATCGGTGATCAGCGCGACATCGCCGCCAAGACCGCGGCCGATCAGCGCCGCAGTGACGCCGAGCATCTCGCGCATGCCCGGGCCCCCAGCGGGTCCTTCGTTGCGGATCACCAGGATGTCACCCGGTCGGATGCGGTCGCCCTGCACCGCGGCGAAGGCCTCCTCCTCGCTTTCGAACACGCGCGCGGTGCCTTCGAAGTGACCGCCGTCCTTGCCGGCGAGTTTGAGGATGCAACCGTCTGGCGCGAGGTTGCCGTAGAGAATCGAATAACCGCCGCGCGGCTTGAGCGGTCTGCCGACAGGAACCACCACGGCTTGTCCGTCGGCGCGCGGTGCTGCAGCGGCTTCCTCGAACAACGTGCGGCCGGTGACGGTCGGTGCGTCCTCGAGCATGCCCGCGGCAATCAGTTCCTGCGCGACGCGCGCGCAGCCACCGGCGCCGAACAGTTCGACAGCGGTGTAGCGACCGCCGGGCAACAGGTCCGCGATCACCGGAGTGTCCTTCGATGCCGGTTCGAAATCCTCCAGCGACCATTCGACGCCCGCTTCCCGGGCCAATGCGAGCAGATGCAGAACCGCGTTGGTCGATCCCGCGGTCGCCGCAACCATGCGCGCGGCATTGCGGAACGAGGTGCGCGTCAGCATCTTCCGCGGTGTCCGGTCGACCGCCAGGCATTCCATCACGAGTTCGCCGCAGCGATGCGCAGCTGCCATCTTCGCCGGATGGGTCGCGGGAATGTCGTTGAAGCCGAGCGGGGAGAGTCCAAGCGTCGACAGAACCATCGCCATCGTGTTCGCGGTGAACTGACCACCGCACGCGCCGGCACCGGGGCAGGCGTCGCGTTCGACCGCGGCCAGTTCGGCGTCGCTGATCGTTCCGGCGCCATGTGCGCCGACGGCCTCGAACACCTGCTGGATCGTGATCGGGTGGTTGTCGTGCATGCCGTGCGCGATCGTGCCGCCGTACAGCGCGACGCCCGGGATGTTCAAACGTGCCAACGCCATCGCTGCTGCGGGAATCGTCTTGTCGCAACCGCACAGCACGACCATCGCGTCGAGGCAGTGGCCGTCGACGGCCAGTTCGATCGAGTCGGCGATCACCTCGCGACTGATCAGCGACGAGCGCATGCCGGGCGTGCCCATCGCGATGCCGTCGGTCACCGCAATCGTGTTGAACTCGATCGGCGTGCCGCCGGCCGCGCGGATTCCTTCCGACGCTGCTTGCGCGAGGTCGCGCAGGTTGAGGTTGCACGGGCTCACGTTGGACCACGTATGCACGACGGCAATCAGCGGCTTCGCAATCGCCTCGTCGTCGAGGCCGGTCGCACGCAGCATGGCGCGGGCGGGCGCGCGATCGGGGCCGGTTTTCATCTGGTCACTGCGCATGGGGTTTCCGGGGAGAATTCAACAAAAAAACTTTGAGTGACGTCATTCCCGCGAAGGCGGGAATCGCTCTTCGCCGGGGCGATCGGGCAGAGCGATGACCAGCTTCGCTGTTGTAAAGCGATTCCCGCGTTCGCGGGAATGACGTCGAAGATGGGATGCACGATCAGCACGGAGGTCACCCATTGGCCCGCCCCCAGCGCAGGAACGAATCTGTCGCACCGGTCTGATCCTCGAACGCGGCAAGCACCGCATTGACGACGTCCTGCGTTCCCGCTCGACCACCGAGGTCGCGGCTGCGCGGGCCGTTGTGCAGGATCCAGTCCACTGCATTCTCGATCGAACGCGCTTCGGCATCGAGGTCGAGCGAGTGGCGCAGCAGCAGCGCGGCGCTGAGGATCGTGCCGACCGGATTGGCGATGCCTTGCCCGGCGATGTCGGGCGCCGAACCGTGGATCGGTTCGTACAGGCCGACCCTGCCGTCACCGAGCGACGCCGACGGCAACAGTCCGAGCGAGCCGACCAGTGCGGCCGCTTCATCGGTGAGGATGTCGCCGAAGAGGTTCTCGGTGACCACGACGTCGTAACGGGAGGGCTGCGTCAGCAACAGCATCGCCATCGAATCGACCAGTTGGTGTTCGACCCGCACGTCCGGATACTCGGTCGACAGACGTTGCACCGTGCTGCGCCAAAGTCGCGAGGTTTCAAGCACGTTCGCCTTGTCGACCGACGTCAGATATTTGCGCCGTCCGCGAGCGAGATCGAACGCGCGTCGGACAACCCGTTCGATCTCGACGACGCTGTAACGGCATTCGTCGGTTGCGACCTCGGCGGTGCGGGTTTTTGCGCCGAAATACGCGCCGCCGGTCAGTTCGCGCACGAACAGCACGTCGACGTCCTTCAAACGGTCGTTTTTCAGCGGCGACAAGTCGGCCAGTGCGGGATGCACCTCGAGCGGTCGAAGATTCGCGTAGACGCCCAATGCGGCGCGCAAGCCGAGCAAGCCCTGCTCGGGTCGCACCGCGGCATTCGGGTCGGACCATTTCGGACCGCCGACCGCGCCCAGCAGGACCGCGTCGGCACGCTTGCAGGCATCAAGCGTTGCCGCAGGCAGCGGCTCGCCAGTCGCATCGATCGCGCAGCCGCCGATCAGCTGCGTCTCGAACGAGAAGGTGTGGTCGTAGTGATCGGCAACCGCGCTCAAGACCGCGACAGCGGCGGAGGTGACCTCGGGCCCGACGCCATCACCGGGCAGGGTGACAATGCTCGCTTTCATGCGGCCTGCTCCTCGTAGCGCGCGATTGCGCCGGCGTGCTGCAGCAGATAGCCGAATGCATCGACGCCGTGCAGCAGGCAATGGCGTGCGAACGGTTCGAGGGTGAAACGGATGCGTCCGCCATCCGGCAATTCGATCGTCTGTTCGCGCACGTCGATCGCCAGTTCGATGCCTGGATGCGCGAGCAGCCAGCGATGCTCGGCCTCGTCGATCACCAGCGCGAGCAAGCCGTTGGTCAACGCATTGTTGCGGAAGATGTCGGCGATCTCGCTGCAGATCACCGCTTCGATGCCGTAGTCGAGCAGCGCCCACGGCGCGTGCTCGCGCGACGACCCGCAGCCGAAGTTGCGGCCGGCGACGAGGATCGAGCTGCCGAGCGCCTCGGGCTTGTTGAGCGGAAACGCCGGGTTGTCGCTTCCATCGGCCAGGTAGCGCCAGTCGTGGAAACACAATGTGCCGAGGCCGCTGCGTTCGGTGGTGGTCAGAAAGCGCGCTGGAATGATGCGGTCGGTGTCGATGTTCTCGTCGGCAAGAACAGCCGTGCGCGAATGCAGATGCGTAACGGGCCTCATGCGGCTTGCTCCTGCGCGAGATCGTCACGCGGATCGGTAATCACACCAGCAAGTGCCGAGGCCGCTGCGGTTGCGGGACTCGCCAGAACGGTGCGCGCGCCCTTGCCCTGGCGTCCTTCGAAGTTGCGGTTCGACGTGCTCACGACCAGTTCGCCCGGTTGGGCCAGATCGCCATTCATCGCGATGCACATCGAACAGCCCGGAATGCGCCACTCGGCACCCGCCGCAATGAACACCTCATGCAGGCCTTCGCGCTCTGCGTCGCGACGCACCGCCTCAGAACCGGGGACGACCAGCATGCGTACGCTGGCGGCAATCCGTTTGCCGCGCATGATCTGCGCCGCTTCGCGCAGATCGGACAAGCGCGAGTTGGTGCAGCTGCCGACAAACACCACGTCGACTGCGGTGCCCTGCATCGACTGGCCCGGGCGGCCGCGCATGTACTCGACACCGCGTTGTTCCTGCGCGTTGCGCGGTTGCGGCACCGGCGCATCGATGGCGATTGCCATGCCTGGATGTGTGCCATAGGTGACCGTGGGTTTCACGGTTCGTGCGTCGACGTGCTCTTCGCGGTCGTAGCGCGCGCCGTCATCGGTGCGCAATTCACGCCAGCGCGCGACGGCTGCGTCCCAGGCGGCACCCTGCGGTGCGTGCGGGCGCCCGCGCAGCCAGTCTAAGGTGATGTCGTCCGGTGCGATCAGTCCTGCGCGTGCGCCGGCCTCGATCGACATGTTGCACACCGTCATGCGCTCTTCCATCGTGAGCGCCGAGATCGTGCTGCCGCGGTATTCGATGACGTGGCCGGTGCCGCCATCGACGCCAATCATTCCGATGA
>NZ_JBDSWZ010000279.1:0-10407 GCF_039926425.1 Dokdonella sp. | reverse complement strand
TGGATCAGCGGCCGCTGGATGCGGCCATCTGGAAAACGTTCAAAACAACCTGCGCGAGCAGGATCCTCAAGCGACGCTTCAGTACTGGATCACCGAACGGATCACCTTGCCGTCGTGCATCAACTCGAAGGCATGGTTGATCTGGTCGAGCGGCAGCACGGCGGACACGAACTGGTCGATCTTGAATTCGCCGCTCATGTAGCGGTCGACATAGCCCGGCAAGTGCGAACGGCCCTTCACGCCACCGAACGCGGAACCGCGCCATACGCGACCGGTGACGAGCTGGAAGGGACGCGTCGAAATCTCCTGTCCGGCGCCCGCGACGCCGATGATGATCGATTCGCCCCAGCCCTTGTGGCAGCACTCGAGCGCCGAGCGCATCACCTTGACGTTGCCGATGCATTCGAACGAATAGTCGACGCCGCCGTCGGTGAGGTCGACGATCACCTGCTGGATGGGCGTGTCCGGATAATCCTTCGGGTTGATGAAGTCGGTCGCGCCGAGCTGCTTCGCCATCACGAACTTTTCGGGGTTCATGTCGACGACGACGATGCGGCCCGCCTTCGCCATCACCGCTCCCTGGATCACCGACATGCCGATGCCGCCGAGGCCGAACACGGCAACGCTTGCTCCCGGCTCCACTTTCGCCGTGTTGAGCACCGCGCCGATTCCCGTCGTGACACCACAGCCGAGCAGGCAGACCTTGTCGAGTGGCGCAGCCGGGTTGATCTTTGCGAGCGCGATTTCCGGCAGTACCGTGTATTCGGAGAACGTGCTCGTCCCCATGTAATGGAGGATCGGTTTGCCGTTTTTCGAAAAACGCGAGGTGCCGTCCGGCATCAGACCCTTGCCCTGCGTCACTCGGATCGCCTGGCAGAGATTGGTCTTGCCAGAAAGGCAGAATTTGCACTTGCCGCACTCGGGCGTGTAGAGCGGGATCACGTGGTCACCGACCTTGACGCTGGTGACGCCTTCGCCAATCTCCTCGACGATGCCGCCGCCCTCGTGGCCGAGGATCGCCGGAAACAGGCCTTCCGGATCGTCGCCTGACAGCGTGAACGCATCGGTGTGGCAGACGCCGGTCGCGACGATGCGAACCAGCACTTCACCAGCGCGCGGGCCTTCGAGATCGACTTCCTCGATCGACAGCGGCTTGCCGGCTTCCCATGCGACTGCTGCGCGGGTTTTCATGATTGTGCTCTCCGAATTGAAAAGGTGTCCGGGTGCAGCGGTGAGACAAGCTGCAGATGCTCAGTGATATCAGGGCGAAATGACCACACCCCAAGGCAGCTCGCCGACCGCGATCTCTTTCACGACCGCGAGCGTGACCGTGTCGATGACACTGACACTGTTCGAGCGGCCGTTTGCCACATACAGCTTCTTGCCGTCCGGCGTCAGCGCCATGTTCCATGGCCGCTTGCCGACCGGGATTTCCCTGATCACCTTGTTGGTTGCGGTATCGATCACCGACACGCTGCCGGCGCCACCGTTCGTGGCATAGATGCGTTTGCCGTCACTGGTGATCGTGAGGCCCGCGGTGCGCAACGCGGTGTCGATCGAACGCGTCTTCTTTCGCTCGGCGACGTTGATCACATCGACCTTGTTCGCAGATTCCTGCGCAACGTAGAGAAGGCTGCCGTCCGGCAGGAACGCTGCTCCGCGCGGGTGCCCGCTGGTCGCAATCACCCCGGTCGACACGCGCGTTGCAAGATCGATCACGTCGAGGTTGTCGGATCCTTCGTTGCTCGTGACCAGATGTTTGCCGTCGGGCGTGAACTCGCAATGTTCGGGGTTACGCCCCTTCACCGGAATCTTCGCGTCGATCCTGAGTGTCTTCGCATCGATCAGGAGCACGAGGTTCTGACCCTCGGCGCACACCGCCAGCTGATTGCCCGATGGAGACAACCTCACGCCTTCCGCATCGTCACCGATGGCCACCTTCCGCACGACGCTGTCGGAAACCGGATCGATCGCAAACAGGTCGTTGTGTTCGGCATCGACGACATACAGAACCTTCCCGTCGCTGCTGACGTCGATGGCCTGGAGCCGTTTGCCGAGCTTGCCGCTTGCCGTCAGAGTGCGCGTCACCGTATCGCTGGCCACGTCGATCACGGAGATCGATCCACTTTTCTGATTGGGCACGTACGCGAACGGCGCAGCCAGAACCTGCGGCGTCGCAAGCGCCGTACAAAGCACACCGGCGAGCACCGACTTCATCGGAATGTGGAACTTCGAAACGCGCATCCTGTGTCCATCGATTTGAAGCAGGGCATTACCTTACGACAATCAGCACTGTCCGGAATATCGGCTTTCAACCGCCGCTTGCTACCAGTCGCGCAGTGAAGCATCGCCCTTGTACTTCGAACGGACGTAGGCGATCAGTTTCCATTCCTCGTCGTCGGTGATCACGCTCGCAAAGGGCGGCATCTCGCCGACGATGGTCTCGTGGCCGACACGCGTGTATCCCTTCGCCTGCATGGCGGCGCTGCCCAGTTTGACGAGGTTGAACAGGGTCGTATCGTCGCTGCCATACACCCATGTATCGTTGATCACGGGCGGACACATCCCGCCGCCGCCGCCGGCGCCGTGGCAGCCACTGCAGGCCTTTGAAACGAACAACTCCTTGCCCTCTGCAATCATTGCTGCATTGTCGGTGTACGGATTCTTGACCACCGTCAATCCGTGATCATTCGTGCCACCGGCGGGCGCGCCGCCGGCCGGTTTCGCGCCGACCGCGGCCGCCTTGTGCGGGTCGACTGCTGGCTGCTTGTTGGTATCGGCGTCAGCCGGCGGCGGCGCGTCGATATTCCATTGCTCTTTCACTTCCTGCGCCGAAGCGGGCTGCTGCACCGCAGTCGCAAAGACCGCCGCGCATCCCAGTGCGAGCAGAGTGGCGCACAACACATTGCGTGGTGACATCTATAACTCCAATCAGGGAACGTGGATGGATCGACGACGTGCGATTCATGTCGGACGCACCGTCGCGGTTGCGACGGGTATCTGACTCATTGTCGCGTCATGAATTCTTTGACAGGATCTCGACGATGCCGGTATTGCCCTTGACGCGCGCGATATCGAGCGCGTTCTGGCCCTTGCTGTCCTTCGCAGCCGGATCTGCTCCTGCAGCGAGCAGGCGTTTGACCCGGGAATCGTTGTTCTCGGCGGCAGCGAGCATCAATGAGGTGATGCCAGCTTTGTTCGCGGCACGCACGTTCGCGCCTTTCTTGATCAGCAGATCAAGCACGCCCTCCTGGCTCTTCGCCGTTGCGAACATGATCGGCGTGTACCCGGCCTGGTTGATCGCGTTCACGTCGACGCCCTTGGCAACGAGCGTTTCGACCATGTCGAAGTCGCCGTACGTGATCGCGATGTACAGCGGGCTCATGCCCTTGGCGTTGTACGCACTTGCCTTTGCGCCCTTGTCGATCAGCAACTCCGCCATGTCGGGATTGTTGCGGTAGACGGCGGACATCAATGGAGTCCAACCGTCCTTGTCCGCGAACTCGACGTTCGCCCGGTGCTCCAGCAGAATGCGCGCAATCTCGACGTGCCCTTCGCGCACTGCCCACTGCAGGGCATTGAAGTCGAGCTGGGCAACCTCATCGATGTTCGCCTTGTGGCCGAGCAACCAGCGCACCCGGGCGGGGTCGTTGCCGACGACCGCATCGGCCAGCTCCTTGGTGGGGCTCGCGCCTTCGAGGATGCGCTTCTTCGTGGCTTCCAGTTCGCTCGCGGACGACTCGGGATGGTCCTTGCGCGCTTCGACGTTCGCCGCTTCAAGATTGGAATAAGGTCCGTGCGCGACGAGATCGCCGGAAACGATGCAGTCGGCGCATTTGAGCAATGGCACGCCATAGCTGTCGAGCACGGCCCTGATCGCGTCCTTGTTGTCGGCGAACGCCTTGTCGAGGCGCGCTTTGAGTGCCTTGTCGGCGCGGCGCACGCCAAAGGACATCGAGAATTCCAGCGGTACGCTGTCATCGAGCATGTTCAGCGGCACGATGTCGATCGGCGCCTTCTGCATTTTTGCGTAATAGCCAGCGATCGGACCCCACGTTTCGACGGCGTCGAGTTTGCCGCCGACCACATCCTCGACCTGCTTGCCGGGGTGGTCGTTGGGGTTGAAGGTGGAATCGTAGAAAACGTATTTGACCTCGGTATTTTCGAGAATGTTGTGTTCGCGCAATGCGACGCGCGCCGGAGAACTCTGCAACACGCCGATCTTCCATTTCTGCAGGATCGGATCATCGAGTGAGTTGATCGGGTGGTCGCGGTCGTGCCGGTACGCAAGCACAAACGTGGATTTGTAGTACGGCTTCGTCACCAACGCTTGTTCGTAGTCGGACGGAACGTCCATCAGAACATCGCAATGGTCGGCATTGATCGTGCTGCGGGCGAGGCCACGACCGTAGTACGGATACCAGTAATACTCCAGGCGAGCGCCGATGCCCTTGGCGAGGATCTCGGCGATCTTGTTCTGGAAACCTTCCCCGCTCTTGTTGGACAACGGCATGTTTCCGGGATCGGCACACACTCGCAAGGGCGGCGTTTCGCTCACGATGGGCTCGGCCGCCGCAAAGGCGCTTGAAGCCACAAGCAGCGAAGGGATGATCAACAACAACGGGATGGGTCGCACGGGAAACTCCGGAGTGCCGCGGGTGAAGCGCAGCATGCTGAAAAGGGTTTGAACCTTGACTGATTGATCCGCGCTGCGGGGCGCCGGAATCACGACTGGATTTCTGGACAGGGAGACGATGCGCCAATCGACGCGAGGCGTCATGGGGCATCGCAATAAAAGCGGGCGGCGGATGGATTCGCGCAATCGGGTCGAACGCGGTAGCCGGTAGAAACATCGGGGCCTTGCGGCCCCGATGCATGCATCATGTTGCTGTGTTGCAATCAGTTCTTCGCGACGCTGGCCTTGCCCATGTCGCCGCCATCCACGCGGAACGTGTAGAGCATGCCGCCGGTCGGGATCTTGTCGAAGCCATTCTCGTAGGCCAGGCCGACCGCGCCGAGCGCACCGAACGGATCGGCCGGATCAAGACCTGCGGAGATCGGAAGGCCGATCCAGCCGCCGATTCCCGCGAACACCGACACGTACTGATGACCGGCAACCTTGTAGGTGATCGGGTTGCCGATGATTCCGGAGGCCAGCTTGCGCGACCAGAGGATCTTGCCGTTCTCCTTGTCGACCGCACGGAACCAGCCGTCGAGCGTGCCGTAGAACACGAGACCGCCGTCGGTCACGAGCGCGCCACCCCAGGTCGGGAACTTCTCGTGGATTTCCCACTTGGTCTTGCCCGTGGTCACGTCGAACGCCTTGAAGTTGCCGAGGTTGCCCGGCTTCTCGGCCTTCATCGCAACGTTGGCGAACACGTAGACGATGCCGGTCATGATCGCGCCGCGCTCCTTGGGCTCGTCTTCCATGTACCAGTTGTTGGTCGGGCAGAAGAAGATCTTCGCGTCGTTCGGATCATTCGCGCACGGCTGCTGATCCTTGCCACCCATCGCGGACGGCGACGCCTTGATCGGCTTGTTGAGCTCGAACGGCGAATGTTCCTTGACCTTGATCGGACGACCGGTCTTCATGTCGATCTTTTCGGCCCAGTCAACATTCACGTACTTGTTGGCGTGGATGAGAGTGCCGTCACGACGGTCGAGCACGTATGCAAAACCATTGCGATCGAAGTGGACGAGGACCGGCTTGCCATCGAGTTCGGTGAGGATCGGCTCGTTGATGCCGTCATAGTCCCACTGGTCGAACGGAGTCATCTGATAGCCCCACACCGCTTCGCCGGTTTCCGGCTTGCGCGCGAAGATCGTCATCGACCACTTGTTGTCCTGCGTGCCCTTGTTGCACTCCTCGTGCGTCTTGAACTTGCAGCGATAGGTCGGGCTCCACAGGCCGGGGTTGCCGGTTCCGTAGTAGATCAGGTCGAGCTTCGGGTCGTAGCTGATCCAGCCCCACGGTGCACCGCCGCCGCGCTTCCACTCGTCGCCCGGATACGAGCTGATGCCGAGATCGCCGAGGCCGCCGTATTCCGGGTGCTTCTTGTTGAAGTCCTTGCCCAGGCACACGTCCTTGTCGGAGCCGGTGCTGTGGCAGGTCCACATTTCGTGGCCATCCTTCAACGAATACGCCTGCATGCGACCGCGTGCGCCGAATTCGTCGCCACCCATTCCGGAAATGACGATGTCCTTGACGATGATCGGAGCGGGCGTGCTGGTCTCGCCCTTCTTCGGATCTGCGCGCTTGACCTTCCACACTTCCTTGCCGGTCTTCGCATCGAGCGCGATGACCTGGCCGTCGAGCGTGTTGAACACGACCTTGCCATCACCGTAGACGAGACCGCGGTTGACGGTATCGCAGCACGCCACAGCGACTGCGTGGTCATCCTGCTTGGGCGAGTATTTCCAGGCGACCTGGTAATTGTCAGCCTCGGACAGATCGACAGCGAACACGTGGTTCGGATACGCGCTGACGAAATACATCATGTTGCCGATGACCAGCGGCTGGCCTTCGTGGCCGCGGGTTGCGGTGGTCGACATCGACCACGCCATCTGCATCTTGTCGGCGTTGCTCTTGTTGATGTCGGTGAGCGTGCTGTGCCGGCTCAGCGAATCATCGCCACCCGGTGCAGGCCATTGATCACCAGCCGATGCCGCGTACGCTGCGCCACAGGCGAACACCGCCGTGATGCCTGCGCACAGCAGCGCAACGCGCTGGCCTGTGTTTGAAATTGAACTCATATCGCCTTTCCTCCAGGAGAGATGCAACGATTCGCCGTGCGACGAACGTGATTGACACAATGCAGCGGGAGAAACTCCTCTGCCAGGCGCATTTCGATATCCATGCAATGTATCCGTCGCGCCCCCCGCGAACGGCAAGACTGTGCTTAATTTCAGCCTATCGCAAGAAAATTGCATGGTGCGACGCAGCGCGAAAAATGCGCGCGCGTGCAATGGCCGACTGCAATCGCCCATTGGTCGAAATATGTGGAAAAGAGCCGATTATCGCGAACGCGTCACGCGTTCCGGGATCAACGGGCGACGCCGTGCATGCCGTCGATTTCGACCAGCAGCTCGGCGCGGCAGATATCGCCGGCGAGTACCAGAGGTTCAGGCAGCGTCGGCGCATGACGGCCCAACGCGTCGATCACGAAGTCGGCGCAGGATGGATCGCGCAGATAGATCTTCAGGCAGCTGTCGGCGCCCAGCTCCGCCTCCGCGACACCCGCCTGCGTCAGCAGGCTCTCGAGATTGGCGAGGGTCTCCTCGACCTGTGCTGCGAGATCGTTGTCGTGACGCGACGCGTGGCCAACCACCGCCGCGGTGCCGGAAATCAGCAGCTGGGAAGACGAGGCAAGCATGCCGCGCGCGAACGTGGGAGCCACCGGCCCGTATCGGCGCGGATAGCGCCAGGCGCTGGTCTGTCGGGGGTTCTCGATGGGCACGCCCGCGATGCGCGAAGCGAGTCCGTACACCTGCAGGATGCGCACGCCATCCTGCCGACCGATCGCCGACGCTGCAGGATAGTGTGTCTCGCCGTACACACGCATGCCGCGTGCGCGACCCTCGCAGAACAATCGATAGCGTTCGTCATCGCCGTCGCCGAGGTTGATTGCGTCGAGATAGTTCCACAGTCGCAGCACATGTGGCGTCGCGCTCGGGCCAACGAATGCATTGATGCGGCGATACGCGTGCTCGGTGGCGCCGACGATGCCGCCATGGTCGGCTTCGACCACGTCGATCGCGAAAAAAAGATGGATGCCGTCAGTGCTCCAGCGCAGATCCGCGTCGGATCCCCATTCCGCGCCGGCACCACCTCGCCACACTTCGAGCCAGCCGGCCTGTACAGGTTCGAGACCGATGCGCAGCACGCGTGGATCATCGGCGATGGGCATGGCGCCGCCAAAGCCGATCACCGCAAGGACACCCGGCTGCTGCAGCACGGCGTTGATCGATGCACGTTCATAGCCCACGCCAAGCGACGTGGCTGACGAGGGGGCGGCGGTCATCGAGATTGACATGGGCGCATGTTCAGGGCGGACATGGACGCCGTTCAGGCGGTTGCGAGGGCCGGCGATGATACACTGCCACCACGATTTTCCGCGCCAAGCGAGGCGTTTCCACCTATGACGACACAAGCCAGCGCGGCGGTGCAGACGCCCGCCGAGAACGAACTTGCTCAACTCCTCGTCAGCAGCCTCAACATCGATTGGGTCAAGCCTGAACAGATCGAACCGTCGGCTGCGCTGTTCGGCGGCGATCTCGGACTCGATTCGATCGACGCGCTCGAACTCGCGCTCGCCGTGTCGAAGCACTACGGTTTCCAGCTGCGCTCGGACAATCCCGACAACCAGCGGATCTTCTCCAGTCTGCGCGACCTGTCTGCCCACATCGAGCAGAATCGCGTGGGTTGATGGGTCTGAAAACGCGCGAGCAGTGCGAAAAGACAGTGCGAGAAAATTGAAACATGAAGACCACGAAGAACACGACGCTGAAAGGCAAAACGTCGTTTTCTCCGCGTCCCTCGTGTGTCAGGCGTTTGATCTGTGTTTCGCCTGGAAACCTCTCGCTCAAGCCGGATCCACAGGCGTGTTGCCGCCGCTGAATGCGACATGCGCGCGGCGGCGACGGGCGATCATCTCGCCGAGCCAGCGCCGCAGGTTTCCGATGCCGTAGCAGGCGTAGATCAGCTTGAAGATCGTGAGCTTTTGCATCACGTCCTTGCGGTCGAACACGTCGCCCGCGAGCATCGAGATGACTCCCTGCTCGATCTGCCACTGATTGCCCGGATGCGCGAAGAGGTGACGCATCACGGGTGAATTGAAGCGGTAGATGAACCATGAGAATACGCGTACGCCGCGCTGGATGCGGCGCGCGAACTCGCGTTGCAGCACCGTCTCGCGTGCGGGAGCATCAAGGATCGCCCCGACCATCGCCGCGGCCTTCTGGCCGCTGTGCATCGCGAGATAGACGCCCGACGAAAACACCGGATCGACGAACGCGAACGCGTCGCCGACCATCACCCATCCCGGCCCTGCCATCCGTTCGCAGGTGTACGAGTAGTTACCGGTGACGCGAACTTCGGACACCATCGTCGCGTTCGCCATGCGGCGGAATGCGTCCGGCATCGATTGCAGGGTGGCTTCGAGAAATTCCTCGTTGCGCCCGCGCCGCTGCTTGAGGTGCTCCGGAAAACAGACGCAGCCGACGCTCGTCACGCCGTCGCGCAGTGGAATGAACCAGCACCAGCCGTGCGCAAAGTTGTAGATGCTGATGTTGCCCGCGTCAGCGCCCGGTCTCGCCTCGACACCTGTGTAGTGCGCGAAGATCGCCGCACTCTGGTGTTTCGCGTTCTTGCGCTTGAGCTGCAGTGCGCTTCCGAGCAGCGTGTCGCGGCCGCTTGCATCGACGAGGTACTTCGCGCGCACCGAGATTGCGGAGCCGTCGCTGCCTCGCGCCTGGGCCACCACCTTGCCGATACCATCCATGGCGACGCGTTCCACCTTCACGCCTTCGCGCGCATCGACCCCGCACTCGCGTGCGTGCGCGAACAGCATTGCATCGAGCTCCTCGCGCTTGACCTGGAACGCATGCGGTGGTGTCGTTCCAAGCGCGCGCGCGAAGTGAAACGTCTGATAATTGCCGTCGCTGGACGGAAAATCCGCACCGAGTTTGAGAACACCGATCGCGCGCACCTTGTCCATCACGCCGAGCGCATCGAAAATCGGCAGGTTTGCCGGCAGCAATGACTCGCCGATGTGGAAGCGCGGGTGATGCTCCTTCTCCAGCTGCACCACGCGCCTGCCTTGCTGCTGCAGAAGGGTCGCCGCAGTCGATCCGCCCGGACCGCCGCCAACCACCAGTACGTCACACTCGATCACCGCATCCGCCTCGCTCATCCGTTCTCCCCGTGTTCGGCCCGCGGCCCGGTGTCGACCCTATGGTACAGTCGCGCCGCATTCCCGATGCTTCCGATGATTCCCGCGCGTTGTCTTCCGTGTCTGCCCCGGCTTCTCCTCGCTCGACCCTTGCCGTACCCGCGCAGCGCTCGCGTGCGTTCGTCGTCGGCATCATCGTCTACCTGGTCCTGCTTGCCGCTGCGTTCGCATCGGGCAATCGGGTGTTCGGTGAACTCGCCGCGTTCACATTGATCAGCGTGGTGATGCTGCCTACGTTGCGTCGTGGTCGGCCGTTCGCGTGGGCGATCTGGCTCGCCGTGGCGGCGGTGCTCATCTGGCTCGCGCGTCGCGGCCAGGGCCAGCTTGCGCTCGACGCACTGCCGGTGCTGATCAACATTGCGCTGTGCGGTGTGTTCGCACGCACGCTCTCGTCAGGGCGCGAGCCGCTCATCGCGCACATCATCAGCGTTCTCGAAGGACCCGAACGACTTGCGCT
>NZ_JBDSWZ010000278.1:0-6285 GCF_039926425.1 Dokdonella sp. | reverse complement strand
TTGGTTGCCGTTGACACCGGTGGCGTTGCTCGCCTCGAGCGACGCACCGATCACGGCGGTGTCGCCGGAGATCGCGACCGACTTGCCGAACAAGTCACCGGCGCCCGTATTGCTGGATTTCAAGTAGGCATCCTGCGACCAGTGTGCCGCGCCATCGCGCACGAACACATAGGCTGCGCCGGCTTCCGCCGCCGAGTTGTCGCTCTGATTTCCGTCGACGCCGGTGGCGGTGCTGTCCTCCCGTTCCGCGCCGATGATCACCGTGTCGCCAGCGATCGCGACCGAGCTTCCGAATAGGTCCAGTTGCCCGGTATTGCTCGCCTTGAGGTAGGCCTGCTGGCTCCAGATGCCGCTACCGGTACGCACGAACACATACGCTGCGCCAGCAAATATGGCCGAATTATCGGTCTGATTGCCGTTGACACCGGTTGCACTGCTGGCCTCGCCAACCGCGCCGACCACGACAATGTTGCCGGCAATCGCCACCGAACTGCCAAAAAAGTCACCACTGTCGCTGTTGCTCGACTTCAAATAGGCCTGCTGGGCCCAGTGGCCTGCGCCATCGCGCACGAACACATAGGCCGCGCCGGCTTGACTGGCTGAGTTGTCATTCGGATTGCCGTCTATACCGTTGGCGTCGCTCGCTTCGAGCGACGCACCGATTACGATGGTGTCGGCGGAAATCGCGACCGTCTTGCCGAACAAGTCACCAGCGCCCGTGTTGCCGGCCTTCAGATAGGCTTGCTGCGACCAGTTGCCCGCGCCATCGCGAACGAACACGTAGGCCGCTCCGGAATCAGTCGCCGAGTTGTCGCTCTGATTGCCATTGACGCCAATGGCGTTGCTGTCCTCTCTTGGCGCGCCGACCACCACGGTGTCGCCAGCGATCGCAACCGAGTTTCCGAACAAATCACCTGCATCGGTGGTGCTGCCTTTCAGGTAGGCCAGCTGCTGCAGGAGCGGGTCGATGGTGATCGGATAGCGTGCTGCATTGGCATCGACGCTGAGGACGAGTCGCTTGCCATGGCTGACAAAGTGAGCCGCCAGCGCGCGGCCGTCTGCATCGAGGACCTGCAGATGGTTGTAATCCAGTGCCGCGTTGCCGTGGGCGTCCACCAATGCGACATCGTGGCCATTGGCTGCGACGTGCGGGGTGAGTTCGCCGGCAACGTCCAGCGCAAAGCGCAGCGAATCGCCATTGCCTTTCGGCGGCTGCTGAACGGTGAAGCCGTGTTCGAGACCGCGCTGATCGTTGACAAACCATTCTTCCAGGCCATCGCTATATCGATACACCGTGCGCTGACGGCGGACGTCGATTCCGGCCAGCGATGCTGCCTTCTTTTCGTGACCGGCTTGGCCCCAGCGTGCGAGCCGCAGACCAAACTGCCAGCGGCCATGGTCAGGGCTGATCGCGACACCGTCTGCGCTGAACGTACTCAGCCACTGCTGGCCGGGATTGCGTGCCCGATAAATTCCAGACTGCCGGACGGATGGCAGTACGGCATGACGGCTTGCCTCGTACGCCGCGTGGATCGACCGCCATTCGCCGCGGGACAACTCCGCGGGCAACACGACCGAGCTGCCCGTCGTTGCCGCAGCGATGGCGGACGGCGCAGAGGCGGGGCTCGCAGCAGTTGCTTTTGCCGTGCCGACCGAGGATGCGCCAGACCAGGCCGACAAGAGGAGCATCAACCATGCGAGGCCTGACCTGGCTGCGGCTGGCGTGATGGTGGTGCGTCGCGAATCGGGCATGGTGAATCTCCAGTGCCGTGACCTTTCATGAATTGCATCGACCGCCATTGCCAGGCGAGAAGCGCAATGGTTTTTTGCCACCAACAACCAGCGACGCATCCGCCAGTTTTATCAACCAGGGCGCGTGTTCAACTTCAACATCAGGCTGACCCACGACAGTGGACCAAAAAAATCAACAAGCGAGGCGCGGTCGGTGAAACGTGGACATACAGGTTGAGTGCGCCGCGGACGCGTTGGCTCAGCGTGACCGCGCTGCACTGTCCGGCGGTGCACCTGGCGCGCCGCGACGCGCCAGTAGCCCACCATTATGCAATGCACGATTCCTGCCATCGGGCCGATGACATCGATCGTGCTGTGAAGCAGCAAGCGACGGATACGGAAAACTCAGCATCCACGCGCGTGCCTGGCGGGATTTCATGAGCGCTCGCACCGGATGTCGAGCACTCTCGGCCATTCGACACGCAACGCAACTTGGGCGATAAGCGCACCAGTTGCACGAAAATGCCGACGATGGTTTTGAAAGGTGGGAAAAGTATTCAGGTTTTCACGCGCGAAAACCGCATCGACTTGCGGATCGACAGGTTCGCTTCAACCCGAACACTTTCACGTTCATCAGTCGAGGGACGACATCGCCAGCATTCGCCGAGCGCGCGAGCGGTCAGCAGGGAATGGCCCACAACCTGCCAGGAAGATACGCATTCAAACGGAGGACGCGTCAGACGTCTTCAGGTCGATCCCCGCCTCGACCGATTTCCGCGAGATTCTCTGGCGGAAAGTCTCTGCGATCGGGCTCGTCACCGATACCTGTAACTCTTGCAGGTTGACTGCCTCGTCAATTGACTGAGGAAGTCTGTCCAAGAAACGTTTTATCCACTCACGCTTTGCCTTGGACGGCGGTCCATCGTGCGTGAGTGTCGTTCGCATCCGCGACGCCCTTTCAACAGACCGCTTTGGCCACCTGTCGCGCGTCTCTCGCCTCACGGGACAAACTGCGGATGCAATGATCCTGGGGGAAGGGAGAATGCGCGACAGGAGTGAAGAGAACAAAATATTGAGAATGAGCGGCCATCTGCTTCGCCACGGAGTTGCTGTGAGACAGGGCTGAATCAGGACGAGTCAGGTCATCCTTGCAAGCGCTCACGTCGTCATGAACGTCTCGTGGGCGTGCATGACACGTGCAACGCGTACCTGCAGCACCTGCACGCCGCTGGCCTCTTCACCAGCATGAGTCGAAATGGCATCGGTCACGTTGATGGAATGCTTCGTCGCTTCATTCGAGCAGAAGCTGACACATCACGCGCGCTTCGAAACGCGCGACGAAGACCATAGCCGACTGCTCAAATAGATCGAGGTGTTCGACAACCGGTTGCACAGTGGGCTCGACGAATTGTGGGAGCAGTTCGAGAACCTGCCGGTCGCCTGAATGACCTGTCCAAAAAATCGGGACCGATCCAGTCCGTCCGCTTTTCCCCTTCCGTTCCCGGACCAGCAGCAGCGCCGTCATCGCGAGTGCAGCCTCAATCACCACCCACCGCAAGCCATCCGATGTGGCGACCGTCGCGGGCAAGCGCGGGCGTGCGGCCGCCAAGCCGTCGACCCTGCACATGGCGCACGATGCCGAGAGGAAAGGCCCACTGGCTTTCATGGGCAGCGGTCGCCCGAACAGACGCATCGATCGCTTCAGCATTCATCAGCGCGACAATGCCCGCCCTGAAGGAAAGAACGCGATCTTCATGATAGACGCAATCGACTGAGCGACGAAGTGCCGTCGGGCTTCGCGACTCCCGATGTGGAGGCTCGCGAACTATTGCAGGGGACGAGCCATGGGGCCACGAATCGGCGCCGCGTGTCATTGTTCGCCCGTCGTGAGATCCGACGTTGCTTGGAAATTACACCTGGCCCCAATGCTCCGGCACGTCTGCGCCCCAACGGAAGCCTCGACGCGGGATTCGACGGCAACGGCGTCGTCCGACATGCGGTCGATCCGCAAACCGACCGCGCTTACGCACGGACGTCGTCCGCGGGTCGGCCGCTGATCGCAGGCGTCGCGCAACGCGACGACAGCTGGGACGGGTTTGCGTTGCGGCTGAAATCGGATTTGATCCTCGCCGACGGATTCGAATAGACGCGAACGCGTTTCACGAGTGCCATGCCTCCCACTGGGACGCCGGTCGCGGCGCGTGCGCCACTGCGCTTGCCGGGATTCGGACCGTGCGCGGATGTCGAAGGGCGAAAGCCTGAAACACGAAGGACACGAAGAGCCGGAAGGAGAAGGATTTTCGGATCGCCATTCGTGCAGGCTCGCGAAGACCTTCCGCTGATCGCCGGGATTCGCAACGTGCGCGGGTGTCGCAGAGCGTAGGCCTGAAACACGAAGGACACGAAGAGCACGAAGAAAAAGGAATTTCGGATCACCATTCGTGCGGTCTCGCGAAGACTTTCCGATGATCCCTTCGTGTTCTTCGTGTTCTTCGTGTTCTTCGTGTTCTTCGTGTCCCTCGTGGTTGAGGCTTTCGCCGTTGCACGCGACGCACAAACCCGGTCGACGAGAACTGGCTGCCAGCACAATCGCGCAATCGGCACCCCTGTTACGCGGCGGGCCGAACCGACCACGTGCGCGCGGAGGCGCCGATCGAGCCTCGCACCGCAGCGACCCGCTCGACCCGTTCCCCGCTTCCCAGATCCCGCCTCCCCAATTCCGATTCCCGATTCCCGATTCCCGACTTCTCAAACCAGACTCCCCAAGGTGGCCCCCGCAACCGCCGTTTCGCGTGGACACTGACAAGGCTCACTGCAACGTCTTGTCATCAAGGTCCCAGTCCATGAAATTCACCCAGATCGCACTGCTGTTCGCACTCGGAAGTGCTGCCACTGTCCAAGCCGAAACTTTTACCGTCACGCGCTTCGACGATCCGCTACCCGGTGCGTGCGCGGTGGGAGACTGCTCGCTGCGAGAGGCAGCAATGGCGGCGGACGACAACGATCGATTCGGTCCCACCGACCTCATCACGCTATCCGCCGGGAGCTACACCCTGGTCCGTGGAGAGCTGCCGCTGCACCAGAACCTGATCGTTCAAGGCGCGGGTTCGTCGCTCACCCACGTTTCCACGGATGCGAGGCTGCTGTTGGGACACGACCTATCCCTCGACCTGCGCGGCCTCAGCGCGCGGACCAGCGACTTCGGCCTCGTTGCAATCGGGAACAATGGAACGCTTGCTCTCGATGATGTCGCAACGCCAGTCGATGCAGGCATTGTGCAGGTGTTCGCTACCGAGAGCGATTTTTTCGTGCGCAACAGCGATCTCCGCGACGGCGTGGGCTGCAATCAAAAAAACGGCACCTGCTCGATCATCGACAGCCAGTTGTCGTCGCTCTACGTGAATCCTTCGGACGGACCGGGCCCCACTGTGCTGCTCCGCGGCAGCGTGCTCGATGGCGCCCTCGACGTTGCGAATTCACTGACCGGGATGGTGCTGCACCAGGCTGCGCGGGTCGAGATCGTCGACAGCACGATCACTCGCACGAAAGTCGGATTGAAGGATTTCCATGATCCGCTGATCGTTCGAGTGCGACGCCTCACCTACGCCGAAAATGCCGCGCCCATGAGCTTCGGCCGCAACGGCACCCTGCAGAATCCGGCTGACGTGGAGATCATCGACAGCGTGTTCTCGTCCAACACGAGTCGCGCGATCCGCGCGGCAGGCCAATCGACCATGGTCATCCGCGGTTCCAGCTTCCTGTCCAACAAGGTTGACGACGAGACCGGGGGCGCGATCGTCGTGGAGGATTCCGCGAGCATGCACGTCGGGAACAGTACGTTTTCCGGGAACACGTTCACCATCGCGGCCGGCCAGGACGGCGCGCGCGGAGGAGCGATCGGCTATCGCAACGGCACCGGCGCCGAAGTGGACGTGCAACACGTCACGATCGTGCGGCCGGTCGGCGTTCCGATCGGAGTTCTGGGCAATGCGATCGGCGGGTACGGCGGCACCGGCGAGGTGGTTGTCAACATCTCCAACACCATCCTCGCAGGCACCTGCGGTTTCGACGTCGGCGCGCTCCACCACGCGTTCGGCAACATCGAAAGTCCCGGCAACTCGTGCACATTCACTGGTTCCAGCAACCAGAACAATGTGAGTGCGGCAAACCTGGCGATCGGCTCATTGGCTGACCACGGCGGTCCGACTCCGACCTTCGTTCCGGCCGACTCCAGTGTCGCGGTCGACGCCGCAAGTCAGGACCAGTGCCTTGCCCTCGATCAGCGCGGCTATGTTCGCCCTGCCGGGGATGTCGACGCCGTATGCGATAGCGGTGCGGTCGAAGTCGGCGGTGAGCAACCCATTTTTACCGATGGCTTCGAGTGAAATGAAGTCTCGCCCAATGCGCTGAAAGGAGTTGCTCATATCGCTGGACCGACCACTTCGACGCCTATGCCAGCATCATTGCGACCGATCATCACCTGTGGCCCGACAATGCGCAGCAGCGCGTAGCCTTCGACGAGGATGGCGCCGTTTTTACTTCCAGCAGAAGCGA
>NZ_JBDSWZ010000277.1:0-51271 GCF_039926425.1 Dokdonella sp. | reverse complement strand
ACCTGGATGCCGTTGCCAAAGTCCTTGATGATCCGGTTCGCAGCGGCTTCGGCCTTCGCGCGGATCAATTCCACGGCGCGATCAAACTCGATGGTGTACGGATCATCTTCCGGCTGCAGCGATGCGTAGGTCGTGCCGTATTTGACGAACGGACCGAATCGGCCGACGCCGACCGTGATGTCCTCGCCATCGGCGCCGGGCCCGAGATTGCGTGGCAGCTTGAACAGTTCCAGCGCTTCGGGCAGCGAGATCGTGTGCATGCTCTGGCCGGTTCGCAGGGACGCGAATTTCGGCTTGTCCTCGTCCTCCTTGGTACCGATCTGCGCGAACGGCCCGTAGCGGCCAAGGCGCACCTGCACCGGTTTGCCGCTCTTCGGATCCAGCCCGAGTTCGCGCGCGCCGGTCGCCTCGGAGCGGTCGACGGTTTCGTTCTTGTCGTCGACCTGCGCCTTGAACGGTTTCCAGAATTTCTCCAGCAGCGGGACCCAGTCTTCCTCTCCTCGACTGACCGCATCGAGCTCGTCCTCGAGCTTCGCGGTGAAGTCGTAGTCGACGTACTTGGCGAAGTGACCGGCGAGGAACTTGGCCACCGCGCGACCCACGTCGGTCGGCTTGAAGCGACGCGCATCAAGGATCACGTATTCCCGGTTGAGAAGCACCTGGATGATGCTCGCGTACGTCGAGGGACGGCCGATGCCATGTTCCTCGAGCGTTTTGACCAGACTTGCTTCCGAGAAGCGCGGCGGTGGCTCGGTGAAATGCTGGTCGGCCGAGATCTCGCGCAGCGGGACCGCCTCGCCGACCTTCATGGCTGGCAGCTTGCGGCCTTCATCGTCTTCCTCGGCGTTTTTCTGGTCGCGTCCTTCCTCGTACACCGCGAGGAATCCCGGATCGACGACGGTGGTCCCGCTCGCGCGAAACGCGGAATCCGGACCGCAGCCGAAATCCACCGACACGGTGTTGAGCGTGGCGTACTGCATCTGGCTCGCGACGGCGCGCTTCCAGATCAGTTCGTAGAGCTTGCGGTGCTCGTCGCCGAGGAACGCGGCAATGTCTTTCGGACGATGCAGCGCGGAGGTCGGGCGGATGGCTTCGTGCGCTTCCTGCGCGTTCTTCGACTTGTTCTTGTAGGTGTTGGGTTCGGGAGGCAATGCGCGCGCGCCGTAGTCGCGACCGATCACGTCACGCAGTTCGGTGATGGCATCGGCGGACAGCGACACCGCATCGGTACGCATATAGGTGATGAGGCCGACGACACCTTCGTCGCCCAGCGCCACGCCTTCGTACAACTGCTGCGCGATCTTCATCGTGCGGCTGGTGGTGAACCCGAGCTTGCGCGCCGCTTCCTGTTGCAGTGTGGAGGTGGTGAAGGGAGGCGACGGGCGCCGCTTGCGTTCCTTCGACTGCACGTCGGCGACAACGAGTCGGCCGGCCGCCGCCTTCTTCAACGCATCGCGCGCGGCGTGCGCCGTCGTTTCGTCGACGATGTCGAACTGCTCGAATTTCTTTCCATTCAATCGGAGCAGGCGCGCCTTGAATGCCTGATCCGGATGCGCGCAATCGGCCTCGATGGTCCAGTATTCGCGCGCCTTGAAGGCCTCGATCTCTGCCTCGCGCTCGGCGATCATGCGTAGCGCCGGAGACTGGACGCGGCCGGCAGAGAGTCCACGCTGCACCTTGCGCCAGAGCACCGGCGACAGGTTGAAGCCGACCAGATAGTCCAGCGCACGACGCGCCTGCTGCGCATTCACCAGGTCCATCGACAGCTTGCGCGGGTTGGCAACTGCTTCCTTGATCGCCTTCGGCGTGATCTCGGAAAACACCACGCGATGCACAGTGCGGCCTTCCAGCAGCCCGCGCTCTTTCAAAATTTCGGCGATATGCCAGGAAATGGCCTCGCCTTCGCGGTCAAGGTCGGTCGCCAGATAGAGCGAGGTGGCCTGCTTGGCCGCCTTGGCGATCGCTTCAACGTGTTTCTCGTTGCGTTCGATCACCTCATAGTTCATCGCGAAATCGCGATCCGTCGCGACCGCGCCTTCCTTCGGTACCAGATCGCGCACGTGGCCGTAGGACGCCAGAACATGGAAGTCCTTGCCGAGATATTTGTTGATCGTCTTCGCCTTTGCGGGCGATTCGACGATCAGTAGGTTCTTTGCCATTGCTTTCCTTGGCCGTGCCGGTGACGGACGGCTTCTTCGACCAGTGGATCATCCACGGACGCGATCAAATTGATGTGACGGGCACCTGGGGCTCTTTTCAACGGCCGGCTTCTTTTAGTGGAAACACGCCGGGTGGCGGACTGTCAAGCTCGGGATGCCGGGACCGGAGCATCGGCGAAGGGATTTCATTGCCCCGCATATCATTGGTAACTCGTTGATATCTCGTGCGCGAACGCTCACAACCTCGTCTCAGCGGGGCTCGATCCGGCGTGCATAACCACCGCCCGGGGTCGCCACCACGTCGCCTTCGAGTTCGAGCATCAGCAACATCGAGGAAAGCGCCGACACATCCAGACCGGAGCGCCGGGACAGCTGGTCGATGCCAACCGCGTCATGGTCCAGTGCGTCAAACAGGGCGCGGTAATCGGGGTCGTCGATGCGGTTCGAACGCTTCGGGCGTGCCGCTGGTGCCGCGACGCCCTCGGAGGGCGCGAGTCGTTGCTGCACGCTCGCACCCCAGCGCAGCGCCAGCGGTGCAAGTTCTGCAACGACTTCTTCGGCCGACTCGACGAGGCGCGCGCCGTTGCGGATCAGTTCGTGGCAACCGCGCGACAACGGGTGATGGATCGAACCGGGGATCGCGAAGACCTCGCGTCCTGCATCGATCGCGTTGCGTGCGGTAATCAGCGAACCGGACCGCAGACTCGCTTCCACGACGAGGGTGCCGAGACCGAGGCCGGCAATCAGCCGGTTGCGACGCGGGAAGTGGCTGGCTTGCGCGGGTGTGCCGGGCGGGAACTCGCTCACCAATGCTCCGTGCGCGCAGATGCGGGCGGCGAGATCGCGATGCGACGTCGGATACACGCGGTCCGGCCCGGTTCCAAGAACGGCGATGGTCGTCGCGCCGACCGCCAGCGCGGCCTCGTGCGCCGCACCGTCGATCCCTTCCGCGAGCCCGCTGGTGATCGCGAAGCCGGCGCTGGCGAGCGCCCGCGCGAACGCGGTCGCATTGGCCAGCCCGGCATGGCTCGCGTTGCGACTGCCCACCACCGAAATCTGCGGACGCCACAGCGCGGCGGCATCACCGGCGACGAACAGCGCCGCAGGGGCCGATGGGATCTCGGCAAGCAGTTCGGGAAAATCGTCGGCGCGGTCGAACGTCAGCAAGGTGTGGTCGGTTGCTGCGAGCCAGCGCAGATCCTCGTCGATGCGCGTGCGATCCGGCGAGCGCAGCCAGCTGGCGCTCGCGGCGTTCGCCCCGTCATGACCGGCTTGCCGGCGCGCGACACCGACGGCTGCGGGCGCACTGCCGTGGCGCGTGACGAGCTCGCGAATTGCCGCCGGTCCCAGCCCCGGCGCGCGCAGCAGGATCAACCATGCTTCGATCGTGGAGCGATGCGCTTCGATGTCCATCCGGCGACTCTAGCGAGCGCCGGACATGGAAACGGCGCGATGTTGCCATCGCGCCGCGTAGGAAAACGCTGCGAAAACGACTTACGGCGTCGTATCCGGATCGTGCAGGAATGCACCGATATGCACCGGCTTGATCGAGTCCATCACCAGGCCGTAGCTCACCCGGTTGAACGTGCGGAAGATCATCACATGGCCGATGAACTCGGAGGGCAGGACCAGTTTGGAATCATGCGGGTGGAAAAACTTGCGCGCGCTTTCGTCCGGGTAATCGGTGCGATCGGTGATTTCCTCACCAGGCTGATAGATCGAGAAGGTCTGGCCGTTCTCGATGCTGTCCTCCGACCCGCGCGACAATGCGATCACCTGCTTCGATCCCACCGCGTTCAATGCGTCGCTGAACGCGACGACGCGCATGTTGTCCGGCGCCTTGCTCGGCGAATGGGGAACGTACTGGTCGTCGTAGGGCTTGTCCTCGATCGGCAGTACATAGTCCCCGGCGCGCACCTCGAAATCGGAATAAGTGACCAGCGCCGACGAGACATCGCCGCTGCGCGTGACTTCGACCACGCCGAAATCGCGCATCTCGTAGCCGAGGAAGCGCACGTTGCCCTTCAGCGAGAACTCGTTCGGACCGTGGCGCCAGAGCAGCGCGGGACGGCCGTCGCGGGCGTCCTTCTCCTGGCGGAAAACTTCGCGTGGGCTGTTCGCATCTTCGGGCGGCATGTCGTAATAGCGGCCGCTCGGACGCACCAGCGCGAGGCGCTGGCCCGGCTGTGCGCTCAGACCGCGGATATACACGAGCTGGCCGGCCGCGCCACGCAGCTGGTTCTCCTCGATACCCACCACGTGCGGGGCGTTCCGGAAATCGTCTTCACCGACGATGCGGGTGTTCTTCAGCCACTGCTTGAGCGCCGACAACGGAATCGGCGGAATCGCATCGTCGTAGCTGGTGATGCGTGCGTGCGGCCCGATCGACCCGTCGCCATGGCCGAGATGCCGGCCGGAAACGACCAGTTCGTCGCCCGGATAGATGAGATGGGGGTTGCGGACCTTCTGGTTGTCCTGCCACACCTCCGGCCAGAGCCAGGGCTGTTTCAGGAACTTCGCCGAGATGCTCCAGAGCGTATCGCCCTTCTGGACGATGTAGGTGTCCGGGTGGTGATCCGCCCATTGGGCAGTCGCCGCGTACACGGTGAGGGTCAGAAACAGACCGGCGCAAACCGAAAGCAGTTTTTTAAGCATGACGGCCAATCCCCTCATCCCCAAGCAATTTCACCGAGTGTAATGCAAAAGTTAACGGCGGGAAAACGAACTGCGTCGCAAGTGAAGAAGGCCGGTTTATCTTCTGAAGAGCGCAGGGCGGCTCGTCGGCCGGGTCTCGCGCACGGAGTCGTGACCCTCCATGGCTGTGGGGACTCATCCTCCGTTGCAGTCGCCGGCAGGCGATCGTCCACGATTCCCGGCGCCCTCTGACCTTTCAGACGGCAGCGAGAAGAGCGCATCGCGTACAGGCGTGCGACTCGGTAAAATCCCGGCATCGTCCCTTGCAGATCCGATGCGAACCCGCATCTTGCGTGCCATGAGCCAGCTCGAGATCCTCGAATTTCCCGATCCGCGCCTGCGTACGCTGGCGCAACCCGTGACCGTGTTCGATGCGGCACTGAAGACGCTCGTCGCCGACATGTTCGAGACGATGTATGCCGCTCCGGGTGTCGGTCTCGCCGCGACCCAGGTGGACGTGCATCAGCAACTGCTCGTCGCCGACATGTCCGAGAATTCGGACCATCCGCTCGTGTTGATCAACCCGCGCATCCTCGAGAAGGACGGCGAGCAGGTCTACCAGGAAGGGTGTCTGTCATTTCCGGGCATCTTTGCCGATGTCGATCGCGCGCTGCGCATCAAGGTGGCAGCGCACGACGCGGACGGCGGTGAGTTCGTTCTCGATGTCGAAGGCCCGCTTGCGGTGTGCATCCAGCACGAAATGGACCATCTCGTCGGCAAGCTGTTCGTCGACCATCTCTCGTTGCTCAAGCGCACGATGCTTCTCAAGCGCATGGAAAAGAAGCGTCGGCAGAATGCCTGAATCGCGCTCGGCCCGAAGGCTTGAAGCGAACGACTGAAACACGAAGAACACCGGGAGGCCTTCGAGCGCTGCCTGTGGATGCTTTGTTTTCTCCCGCCCTTCGTGTCCTTCGTGTTTCGCGCTTTGTTCTTCACGCCGTCGCCTGGGGAACAGTGCAAGCCCTACAATCGCGCCTGTTTCCCAGTCTGCCGCCCCTTTCATGTCACGACCCCTGCGCGTGGTGTTCGCTGGAACGCCGGACTTCGCCGTGCCCTCTCTCGATGCCTGCCTCGCGAGTGGCGTCGAGGTCGTGGCGGTGTACACGCAGCCTGATCGGCCGGCCGGTCGTGGCCGCAAGCTCGCCGCCAGTCCGGTCAAAGCGGCAGCACTTGCGGCCGGAGTGGTCGTCGAACAACCCGAAACGCTGCGCGACGCGAGTGTCCGCAAGCACCTGCGGGGCCACGCACCGGATCTGATGATCGTCGTGGCGTACGGATTGATCCTGCCGAGGTCGGTCCTCGCCGTTCCACGGCTGGGCTGCTGGAACGTGCATGCGTCGATCCTTCCGCGCTGGCGCGGCGCCGCGCCGATCCAGCGCGCGATCCTTGCGGGCGATTCCGAAACCGGTGTCGCGCTGATGCAGATGGAAGCAGGACTCGACACTGGCCCCGTGCTGCTGGACGTGCGCACGTCGATCGCCCCGGACGAAACGGGAGGTCAACTGCACGATCGTCTCGCGCAGCTCGGCGCGGGTGCGCTGCGCGAAGGACTCGGGTGTGCGATGCGCGGAGAGACACTCCCGCCGCATGCGCAATCCGACGTCGGTGTGACCTACGCGCACAAACTCGACAAGGCCGAGGCGCGCCTCGACTGGCATGAGTCAGCGGCAACGCTGGCGCGCAAGGTTCGGGCGTTCGACCCATGGCCGGTGGCCGACGCTGAAATTGAAGGCGAACGATTGCGCATCTGGTCGGCCGAAGCGGTCGCGGCGGGTGAAGCGGTCGCGGAGCCCGGAAGGATGGTCGCGCGCCACCGCGATGCGATCGATGTTGCGACCGGCGACGGCTTGCTGCGCATCCGCCAGGTGCAACGCGACGGTGGCCGCCCGATGGCCGTGCGCGACTGGCTCAATGCCCGCGATGGGTTGAAACGATGACGAAGCCACCGCAGCGCCGCCCTGCACCTGCCAGCTCCGCAGCGCCCGCACCCGGCGCGCAATTGCGCGTGGAGGCAGCGCGCGCGCTGGCTCGCGTCGTGTCCGAAGGCATATCGCTGCGCAGCGCACTGGGCGACGCCAACAGCCGGGTCGCCGATCCTCGCGACCGCTCGTTGCTTGCCGCGTCGCTGTTTGCGGCGTCACGTTGGTGGCTCCGGTTCGACGCGGCGCTCGATGCGCTCATCGACAAGCCTCTGCCGCCCAAGGCACGCGAGGCGCGCGCACTGCTGATCATCAGCATGGTGCAGATCGCCGTGATCGGACTGCCGGACTACGCGGTGGTTGCAGCGTGCGTCGATGCAATGCGCACCCTCGGCCAGCCGCACTACGCCGGCTTGGCCAACGCGGTACTGCGCCGCTTCCTGCGCGAACGCGAAGCGATCGAGAAAACCCTCGACGCCAGCGAGGTCACCCGCCATGCGCATCCGCGCTGGCTGATCGACGCGATCACGCGCGACTGGCCGGAACAGGCTGACACGATCTTCACGGCCAACAACCATCAGGCGCCTCTCACGCTCCGCGTGAACCGCCGCCGCGTCGAGCGGACGGTCCTGCTCCAACGGCTGTACGACGCAGGCATCGCCGCATCACCCCACGCGGATCTCGCCGACGCGATCGTGCTCGCCGAAAGCACCGACGTCACGCGCCTGCCCGGATACGCCGAAGGACTGTTCTCGGTGCAGGACGGAGCTGCCCAACGGGTCGTGGATCTGCTGGACATCGAGGATGGATTGCGCGTCCTGGACGCATGCGCGGCGCCCGGCGGAAAAGCCGCTCATCTGCTCGAGCGCGCGAACATCGAACTGCTCGCGCTCGACAGTGACGCCGCCCGACTGGATCGCGTGCACGAGAATCTTGCCCGCCTTGGCCTCGATGCCGACGTCGCCGTGGGCGACGCAATGGCTGTCGCCGGATGGTGGGACGGCCGTCCATTCGATCGCATCCTTGTTGACGCGCCCTGTTCGGCCACCGGCATCGTGCGCCGCCAGCCGGACATCAAGCTTCACCGGCGCGCCGCCGACATCGCACCGCTGGTCGCGGGCCAGTCGGCTTTGCTGGCGGCGCTCTGGCCGACCCTCGCGCCACGCGGTCGGCTGGTCTACGCGACCTGTTCGCTCCTGCGTGCGGAAAATGAAGACGTGATCGCGACGTTTCTCGACGCGCACGCGGATGCGCGGGCATTGCCCGTGCCTGCGAATTTCGGTCTTGAAGCCGGTCCGGGCCGGCAGAACCTGCCCGGTGAGAATGGCTGCGACGGCTTCTTCTATGCGGCGCTCGTCAAGGTGCAGGTGAATGAATGAGCGCGAACCGGCTAATCTATGCCGCCACCGGGGATGTGCCTGTCGCGAATCGGCATCGCCGCTGATGCGGTATCGCGCTCGGGTTGCGCAGCCGGCGGAGCCCGATTCCACGATCCCGATGCATCGTCGACCCTCATCGCTGTCCATGCTCATGCTGTCTTGTGCGCTGCTTGCCGGCTGCGGCGTGCTTCTGCAGCAGGCTCCGGGATCCCTGCAAGTGCGTGGCGCGTCGCTGCTCGCAGCGGGCAGACCGGCGCAATTGCATCTGGGCCTTGATTGCCGGCTGAGCGGTCCGATGCAGGACGCGCTCGATCATGGCATTCCGATCACGCTGCGCATCGATCTGCAGGCAGGCCGCTGGCCGCGCGCCCTCGTGTCCACGACGCGCTGGATCGAGCTGCGCTATTTCCCGCTGTCGCGCCGCTACCAGTTGCGTGAAACAGGCAACGACGACGTACGCAGTTTCGCGACACCAGCGCACCTGATCGCCGCGTTGGGATCGTTGCGCATCGACGTGCCGGCCGAGTTCGCGGCATTGCCGGCCACGACACCGTTGACGGTATCCGCACGCATCGATCCCGGCGCGTTGCCCGGCGCCTTGCGCCTGCCTGCGTTGTTCGAACCCGCGTGGCGGCTTGCCGCGAAGGATTTCGCGTGGACGCTCGCGGCGCGCTGAATTTTCTCCTTCGGCGGGCCTTGCCGATGCTGGCGGTCGCGGCGTTGCTGGTTGCGTCGCTGAAGCTTGCCGACGACGTCGCCGGCGACAGTGGCCGCTTCGCTGCCCACTACAAATGGGTGCTCGGAGCAGCGGTCGGCGCACTGGTCGTGCTGGTCGTGACGATCGGCCAGCGCCTGTGGCGGCTGCGCGCGGAACTCAAACGCGCGGCGCCGGGCGCACGGCTCAGCCGTCGTTTGCTGATCGTGCTGATCGCGCTCGCGTTGCCGTCAACCATCGTCGTGTACGGATTCGCGCTGCGCTTCCTCGACGCAACGGTCGACAGCTGGTTCGACGTGCATCTGGAACAAGCGCTCGACGACGCGTTGGAAATCGGCAGGATCGTGGTCGACGAACACCTGCACGCCGCCGAAACGTCGAGTTCGCCGCTGGTGCAGCTCCTGTCGACCGAACCGGACGCTTCCGCGCAGGCGGCGCTCGACGAGGCGATCGATCCATTGGCGGCGATCGAACTGACGGTGTTTGGCGCCGATGGCCGCGTCCTCGCGACCGCAAGTTCGGACCCGCGCTATCTCAATCCGCCGATCCCTGACAGCGCGCTGCTGATGCGCGTTCGTGGCGACGGTCGCTATGCAGCGGCCGAGCCATTCGGCGAAGGGCTTGCGTTGCGCGTGGTGCTGCCGCTCGGCAGGCCCGGAAGCGTCGAAACGCAGGGTCGATTGCTGCAAGGAATCTTTCCGCTGCCTGCCCGCCTGCAACCATTGACGCGTGGCGTGGAGCGCGCGAATTTCGATTTCCAGCGCCTGAAATTCCTGCGCGGTTCGTTCAAGCTCACCTTCGGACTGATCCTCACGTTTGTGCTGCTGTTATCCGTGCTGGTGGTGGTGTTGGCGGCATTCGGCATCGCGCGCAGGCTGGTCGCGCCGGTCGGTCGGCTCGCCGCCGCGACGCGCGCGATCGGTGCCGGACGCTACGACACGCCGCTGCCGACCGCGAGCGACGACGAACTCGGTTTCCTGGTCAGTTCATTCGCGCAGATGACACGCGAACTCGAATTCACGAGCGCACGCGCACAGAAAAGCGCGCGCGAAACCGAACAGCAGCGCGCATGGCTGGAGGCCGTGCTGGAGCGGCTGTCAGCAGGCGTGCTCGGCTTCGATCGCGAGGGCCAGTTGCGGGTTGCGAACCGCGCGGCGGAAGCGATCCTCGACGTGCCGCTGGCGCGCTGGCTCGGCCGCAGCATCGTCGAGCTGAAGCACGAACGCGCCGAACTCGCCGCGTTCGTCGATCCGCTTGCGCGGCATCTGCGCGAGAACCTGCGGGAGTGGCGCGAGGAAGTGGTCCTCGATACCGACGCCGGACCGCGCATGCTGATGCTGCGCGGCACGGCGCTTCCCGACAACGCGGGCTACGTCGCGGTTTTCGACGACCTGACCGTGCTCAACCGGGCGCAGCGCGATGCCGCATGGGGCGAAGTCGCGCGGCGACTTGCACACGAGGTGAAGAATCCGCTGACGCCGATCCAGCTCGCGGCAGAACGCTTGCGCAGGCGCTTTCTCGGCCGTCTCTCGCCGGAGGAAGGCGAGCTGATCGACCGTGCCACCCACACCATCGTCAGCCAGGTCGAGGCGCTCAAGACGATGGTCAACGCGTTCGCCGACTATGCGCGCGCGCCGCAACTGGCGATCCGCGCAATCGCTCTGCATGCATTGCTCGACGAGGTTCTCGATCTCTACGAGAACGATCAGCGGATGAGCCTGACGCGCCACCTGGCGGACGGTGAGCCGCGCGTGCGTGTCGATGCGGTGCGTTTCCGGCAGGCGTTGCACAACCTGATCAAGAATGCTCTGGAGGCAATCGGCGACGCACGCAAACCGCAAATCCGCGTTGCCACACGTCGCTTGCGCGTCGCCGATGAAGACTGGATCGAACTGTCGGTGAACGACAACGGCCCCGGCCTGCCGCCTGAATTCGGGGATCGGTGGTTTGAGCCATACACCACGAGCAAGGCGCGAGGAACCGGACTCGGCCTCGCGGTCGTGAAGAAAATCGTCGAGGAACACGGCGGCAGCGTGCGTGCGGAAAACGATATTCAGGGTGGCGCGACCTTCACATTGCGATTGCCGCTGGATGCATCGTGATGACGAGTCCTGTTTTTTCCGCACAACCACCCAATCGTGCTCTTGAGAGCGGGGAACACGCATGCTGCGCGTCAATCTGATCAGCTGGGACAACGGGGTCGGACTCAGCCGCGATCTGGACTTGCTCGCGGAGGCGCTCGCCGCCGGCGGCGCACACGTCCATTTCACGCGACGCGGCCGTGGCACCTGGCGCAAGCTCGGTCGCCCGCTCAAGGTCTTCGCGCAGACTGCGTGGCAAGCGATCCGCCACCGCGGCCGTGCGCGGTTCGACCTCAACATCATGCTGGAGCATGTGTTTCCAGAATACCTGCGATGGGCGCGCGCAACCGCGTTCATTCCCAATCCGGAGTGGTGCACGCCATCGGATGTTGCCGCACTCGACCGGGTCGCGCTCGTGCTTGCCAAGACGCATGCCGCGGAGCGGTTGTTCGCTGCGCATTCGACCGCCAGTGCGTACATTGGATTCACGAGCCCCGATCGCCTCGATCGTGATGTCGCGCGTCAACGCACGTTCTTCCATCTCGCTGGCCGCAGTGGCAACAAGGGCACGGAGCCACTGCTCGCGTTGTGGCGTGCGCATCCGGAGTGGCCGACCTTGACGGTGGTGCAGAGCCCGCGCACCGCAAAGCCAGGTGCTGCGGCGGCGAACATCCGGCACCGGGTCGACTACGTGGCCGATGGCGAGCTTCGCGCATTGCAGAATGCGCACCGGTTCCACCTGTGTCCGTCGGAAACAGAAGGGTTCGGACACTACCTGGTCGAAGCGATGAGCGTCGGCGCGGTTGCGTTGACGCTCGACGCGGCGCCGATGAACGAATTGGTGCAACCCGATCGGGGTATCCTCGTGCCCGCATCACGTACCGGCACGCAGAATCTCGCGACAACCCATTTCTTTGACGAGCGTGCCATGTCTGCGGCGATCGAGCAGATGATCGGCATGAGCGCGGACGAAGTCGATTTGCGAGGTTGCGCGGCGCGCGCATGGTACGAAACAAACAGCGCGGCCTTTCCGCAGCGACTGCTGGACACGGTCCGACGGTTCGAAACGTAAGCGTGACATCACAAGGACATTCGACCATGCAAAGCGTGCTGGTGACCGGCGGTGCCGGATTCCTCGGATCGCACCTGTGCGACCGGCTGATCCGCGATGGCCACGAGGTCCTGTGCGTCGACAATTTCTTCACCGGCAGCCGGCGCAATGTTGCGGCCCTGCTGAATGAGCCGGGTTTCGAGTTGATGCGCCACGATGTGACGTTTCCGCTGTACGTCGAGACCGAGCGCATCTTCAACCTCGCCTGTCCTGCGTCACCGGTGCACTACCAGTTCGACCCGGTGCAGACCACCAAGACGAGTGTCCACGGCGCGATCAACATGCTCGGGCTCGCGCGACGTGTGAAGGCGCGCATCCTGCAAGCCTCGACCAGCGAGGTGTACGGCGATCCCGACGTACACCCGCAGCCCGAGTCGTATCTCGGCCGGGTCAATCCGATCGGTATTCGAAGCTGCTACGACGAGGGCAAGCGATGCGCCGAGACGCTGTTCTTCGACTATCACCGCCAGCACCATCTCGACATCAAGGTGGTGCGGATCTTCAACACGTACGGCCCGCGCATGCATCCGAACGATGGGCGCGTGGTCAGCAACTTCATCGTGCAGGCGTTGCGTGGCGAGGACATCACGATTTACGGCGACGGCAGCCAGACGCGCAGCTTCTGCTACGTCGACGACCTGATCGAAGCGATGGTGCGGATGATGGACACCGACACCGGCTTCACCGGCCCAGTGAACATCGGCAATCCGTCGGAGTTCAGCATCCGGGAACTCGCGGAAAAGGTGATTGCGATGATTGGTGGTCCGTCAAAGCTCGTGTTCCGTCCGCTTCCATCGGACGACCCACGTCAGCGTCAGCCCGACATCGCGCTCGCGCGCAGTGCGCTCGACTGGGAACCAAAAGTCGCACTCGACGACGGCCTGCGCGAGACGGTCCGTTATTTCCGCGACCTGCTGAAGGCCTGATCCGACGATGTCGACCACCACGTTTGCCGTCGTCGTCACCTGCTACAACTACAGGGCGTATGTCGCCGAGGCTGTTGACAGCGCGCTCGCGCAATCGCGTGCGCCGACCCAGGTGATCGTGGTCGACGACGGCTCGACCGACGGCTCGACCGATCTCCTCCAGCAACGCTATGGCGGCGATGCGCGCGTGACATTGGTGTGCGTGCCGAACGGGGGCCAGCTTTCCGCGTTTCAGCACGGCGTCGCGCGGGCACAGTGCGATGCGATCTGCTTTCTCGATGCCGACGATCGATGGAGCGAGGACTATCTCGCGAAGCTCGGCAAGGTGTTCGACGAACGCGCAGATGTCGATTTCGTGTTCTCCGATATCCGCCTGTTCGGGGACGAGGAACGCGCGCTTGCGTTTGGCGATCGCGCGATGGACGTCGGGTACACCGCGATCAGTACGTACATCCTTGCGCAAAAGTACGGGGCGCCGACGTCGGCACTGTCGATGCGCGCGCGCTGGGCCCGAAGCTCGCTCGATCTCCCGGCAGACCAGTTGCCCGCGTGGCGGATCTGCGCCGACAACTGTCTCGTCTATGGAACCAGTGTTCTCGGCGCGAGCAAGATGTTTCTGCCGACCGGCAGCGTGCACTACCGCACGCACGGGAAGAACGGCTGGTGGGGCACCTACAGCCTGCGAAACCAGTATCACGATCGGTTCCGCACGCGCTGCCTGATCGAACTGTACGCGCGGCGGATCGGGCTCACCGCGCTGTGCATCGAGGATGCGCATCTCGAATTCCGCACCAAGGTGAATCCGTCGTGGCGCGAGTGCAAGCGCTACGCGGGTCTCGTCATGCAGCGTCGCACCGAGCGCTTCAACCGACTGGAACGTGCCTGGAAGATTCTCGTGGGCGGCTGGCGCGAGCGTGGCCGCGCGCCGATCGAGCACAAGTCGCCGCCCTGAGGGATGCAGCCGCAGGTTCAGATCCGCTGCCCGCGCTTCAACAGCCACAGCATGATGAATTTCTGGCGCACGTAGTTGGCTTCGACAGACGCGTAGACCAATCCCCTCCAGCCGTCCAGAAAGCCGCCGCGCACGATGTAGCCGCGAACGAATCGCCAGCCCGGATGGACGATCATTTGCAGCAGGCGGGCGCGTCGACCGCGCGCGTGCTGATGTTCAGCCATCAGGCGTGCGTAACGTTGCAGTCGTGCGAGCTGGTCGGCGAGCGAACGATAGGCATGGTGGTCGAGATCACCGGCAAGCGTTGCGACTGCGCCGTCGACACTGGCGTGCTCGTGGATCTCGCGGTCACCACGCCAGCCGCCGCGACGGCGGTCGAACAGGCGCAGCACCCGGTCCGGGTAGGCGTTGCCGTGGCGCAACGGCGCGCCGAAATACTCGGTGAGCCGCGCGAACCGATAGCCGGCGAATCCGGCGAATCCGCCGAGACACGCGTGCTCGATGGAGGCCCGCAACGTGGAGGTGACGCGCTCGTCCGCATCGAGGCAGAGCACCCAGTCGTTGCGCGCTGCGCCGACCGCGAAATGCTTCTGTGCGCGATAGCCCTCGAATGGGTGATCGATCACCTTCGCGCCCCTGGCCAACGCGCGCTCGCGCGTGCCGTCGGTGGATCCGGAGTCGACCACGATCACCTCGTCGCAAAACGAGAGCGAATCGATGCACGCCTCGATGCGATCCGCTTCGTTGAGCGTGATCACGCAGGCCGACAGGGGCAGTCGTTGGGACGAAACGGACATGGCGCGTGCGGTCGGACCGGGCACCTAGGGTAACGGAGCAGCGAAGCGCGGGCACGCGGGATGACCGTGTCGCAAGCGCTCCGCGGACCGCTCGTTCAAATGACGATGACGCCCCTTCGGCCGCCTTGTCGCACGCGCGTGGCCGCGCTGCGCTATTCTCGCTGTCTCTTTTTTGCAACGGACAGCGGGCCGATGACAGCGGGCGCACGCGTGCTGGTGGTCGATGACGAGCCGGATATCCGGCAGACCGTAAAGGACATCCTCGAAGACGAGGGTTACATCGTCGACGTCGCGGCGTCTGCGGCGCAGGCGCGCGAGGCGCGTCGCAGCCAGCGTCCCGATGCGGTCCTGCTCGACATCTGGATGCCCGACTTCGACGGCATCAGCCTGCTGCGTGAATGGAGCGAGCGCGGCGGTCTGCCGTGTCCGGTCATCATGATCAGCGGTCACGGCACGGTCGAGACCGCGGTCGAGGCGACCCGGCTTGGTGCCTGGGATTTCATCGAGAAACCGATCTCGCTGGCGAAGCTGCTGCTGGTGGTCGGCCACGCACTCGAGGCCGGCCGATTGAAGCGCGAGAACGACGGCTTGCGTCGGCAATTGCCTGCGCCGGCCGAGCTGGTCGGCGCGGGAAAGGCGATGCAGCTATTGCGTGCGCAACTGGACAAGATCGCCGCACACGACACGGGCGTGCTGGTGCAGGGCGAGCCCGGCACGGGCAAGGAAACACTGGCGCGCGCTCTGCACGAGAGAAGCGCGCGTCGTTCGGGGCCGTTCATCACCGTGGCGGCGGGGGCCATCGGCCGCGAGCACGCCGCGATCGCGCTGTTCGGCGTCGAGGATGCAAACGGCACACAGCCCGGCCTGATCGAGCAGGCGAATGGCGGCACCTTGTTTCTCGATGAAGTCGCCGATCTCGATCCGGAGCTGCAACTGCGCTTGTCGAGCGTGATCGAGCGTCGCGCGCTGATCCGCTGTGGCGGGCACGAACCGATTCCGATCGATGTTCGCGTGGTCGCTGCCAGTTCGCAGGATCTCGATGCGCTGGTTGCCGCCGCGCGCTTTCGCGAGGAACTCTACTACCAGCTCAAGGTGGTGCCGCTCGGCGTACCGCCGCTGCGCGATCGGGGCGACGACATCCCCGATCTGCTGCGCTATCACGCGGACTGGTTCGCGACGCGCGACAGTCTGCCGTACCGCAATTTCCCGGTCGCAGTGCAGAACCGCCTGCGCCATTACGCATGGCCGGGCAACCTGCGTGAATTGCGCAACCTGGTGCAGCGCCTGCTGGTGCTCGGCAATGCGGTTGATGTGGGGCTGGACGAAGTGGAGTCCGCGCTCGGCAGCGCGGTGACAGCGCCGTCGGCGGCGATCGCCCTCGGTGCGCCCGGCATCGATTTTTCGTTGCCGCTGCGCGAAGCGCGCGAGCAGTTTGAACGCACGTATCTGCTGCATCAGCTCGATGTTGCCGGTGGCAGCGTCGGCAAGCTCGCAAAAGCGGTCGGGATGGAGCGCACGCATCTGTATCGCAAGCTCAAGGACCTCGATATCGATCCGCGTGCGACAGGGCACATTGTCTCTGCAAAGTGACGCGTCGCGCGGCTGCTCCCCGACTGTCCAAATAATTGATTGCCAACATGTTCAGCGCCCTCTGCATCGGGCTCGGCGGAACTTCCTGGAGGGATGCGGGTCACATGGGCTAGCTTCATTGATCACTCCCTTGGGCGTCGCCCCCGCAACGGGCGGCGCATTTTTTTGTCTGCGTTCCAGGATCGGGGGATGGGTCATCAGACGTAAAGGCGGCTGCGCAATCGTCCGAAGCGCGCGATGATGCGCTCATGAATCCGGACTTCATCGCACGCTTGCGCGCGCAGTTGGGCGGCCCGCGAGACGGCGCCCTGCTGCGCTTTTCGCTCGGCAACGCTTTGCTGTGCCAAGGCGATGCAATCGGCGCGGCCACTGCATTCCGGGAAGCGGTGGCCTTCGATGCGGACTATTCCGCCGCGTGGAAGATGCTTGGCCGCGCGCTGGCCGATTACGGAGACCACGACGGTGCGGTGACAACATTCGAGCGTGGTATCGTGATTGCCCGTGCGCGGGGCGATGAGCAGGCGGCCAACGAAATGACCGTCTTCCTGCGTCGATTGCGCAAACCCGCAGCTCCGTAGCTCGGCGCCGTGTCGATGCGTCCCTGGATGGTGGTCGTTCTTCTGCTGTCGCTGGCCGGCGGCGTGAAGTGGTGGATCCATCGGCCGATCGTCCGCCCGGCCGGAATGCTGGTCGAGTCCGAACCGCGGCAGACGGAGCCGGTCGATCGCAGCGTGCTGCATCACGGCGACTACGCACTCACACCCCTCGCCGACTACGACATCGAAGCGCTCGTGCTGTCGCGTGAGGACTACAGCATGGACGCGGGGAGCGCGCTCGCGCCGACCGATCTGGCCGTTGGATGGCAGCGCATGTCGGACAGCGCGGTGATCGAGGGGCTCGACATCTCGCAGTCCGCACGATTCTTCACGTACCGATGGTCGAACCAACCGCCGATTCCGCCGACCGAGATCGCGCGTTCGGCGTCGAACATGCATCTGATTCCGGCAAACGACTCGGTGGCTCGCGATCTCGCGCGCGTACGCGTCGGCAATGTCGTGCACATGACCGGAGAGCTCGTCGAAGCCCGTGGCAGCGACGGCTGGACCTGGCGCAGTTCGCTGCGACGGGACGACACCGGCGGTGGCGCGTGCGAGCTGATGCGCGTCGAGTCGATCGAGAGGCGCTAGCCGTCCGCGTGGACCTTCACGCTGGGATAGCGCTTGTAGGTCCACTGGTACTGGGTGAAGGCCATCTGCACGCACGCCTCGACCCCGCGGTTCAACGCGGCGCAGGCGACGTCGACATCTGCGTCGTCGATCCCCGCCGGAGCGGGAACGAAATGCAGCCGATATCCTGCGCCGTGTGGCAGGCGCTCCATGAAGCTGAAAAGAACCGTTGCACCGGTGCGCGCCGCGAGGCGAGGCAGCAGCACCATGGTCGGTGCGGAAACTCCAAAGAACGGTGCCGGAATGCCTTCGCCACCGCGTGGCTGCTGATCCGGAAGAATCCCGACCACGCCGCCGGCAGCGAGCCGCTTGTACAGCGTGCGGACGCCGGCGCCTTCGGCGCGCACCTGTTCGACGGGCAGCGCACCGCGCGCCCTCAGCAGCAGCGGTTCGATGAATCCATGCCGGGGCGCGCGGTAGAGAATGGCCAGCGGCGTTTGCGCGGCCAGCCAGTAGTTGAGCAGTTCCCAGCAACCAAGGTGTGGTGCTGCAACGATCAGGCCGCGTCCGCGATCCAGTGCTGCCTTGAACAGCGCCTGCCCACGCACCTCCCGGACCAGTTCCAGCGCCGATCGGGGAGAGTTGCCCCAGATTTTCGCGATCTCGGTCAGGGCGCGTCCCGTTTCCGCGAGGACATCGCGGGCAATCCGATGTCGGGTTTCGGCGCTTTCTTGCGTTAATACGAGAGAGAGGTTGCGTTCGGTGATGCGCCGCGCGCGGCCGCCGGTGATCCACAGGACGCGGCCGATGACGGAGCCAAGTGCATGCAGCACGCGCAACGGCAGCCGGCCAGCGAGGCGCAGGCTGGCGTGCAGTGCGGCGACGGGCCAGGAAAGGGCAGGAGGACTCATGACAAAGGTCGCTTCATGAAAGGACACGGCGGCGCGGCGGATGCGATTGTAAAGGCAGCAATCGAGTCGGCCGGCGTATTGACCGCAGCGCGCTGCGACGGCGACGATGCGCGCCCGTGCAGCGGAGGCTTCGATGATTGCCCTGATCCAGCGCGTGACATCCGCGCGCGTCGAGGTCGATGCCGCGTCGGTTGGCGCGATCGGGCCGGGCCTTCTGGCCTTGGTCGCAGTGCAGCCCGACGACGGCGAGACGCAGGTACGCCGCCTGCTGGAGCGGATCGTCGGGTATCGCGTGTTCGGCGATGTCGACGGCAAAATGAATCGGTCGCTGACGGATGTCGGCGGTGGGTTGTTGCTGGTGTCCCAGTTCACGCTGGCCGCCGACACGCAGTCGGGCATGCGGCCGGGATTCTCGACCGCCGCCGCCCCGGCCGATGCGGAGCGCTGGTTTTCGCGCCTGGTCGAGCTTGCGCGCGAGCGTCACCCGGGGGTGGAAACAGGGCGGTTTGGCGCCCATATGAGGGTCCATCTGGTCAATGACGGGCCGGTGACGTTCCGGTTGGAAGTGCGTTGAGGGCTTGCCGCGAGGGTGCGGCCTGCCCGCTGGACGACATGCGTGCCGTCAGAAGGGGCATCCGGGAAGGGTGACCCCAAGTTCAAGCGTGGGGTGGTCGCCTGGATGCACGGCCAGACCCTTGACGCGACTCCTATACTCCTTTTCCTTTGCCGTACAGCACACCCGGAAACCAAATGGCCGCACAAACCAACGAGGCGCAGCAGTCCGAGATCAAGACCCTGATCATCAAGGGCAAGGAGCAGGGCTACCTCACCTACGCCGAAGTCAACGATCACCTGCCCGACGACATCGTCGATCCGGAGCAGATCGAAGACATCATCGGCATGATCAACGACATGGGTATCGAGGTGCACGAAGTTGCGCCGGATACCGAGACGATGCTGCCCGAGACGCCGGTCGCGACAGACGACGACACCGCGACCGAGGAAGCAGTCGCCGTCCTCAGCGCCGTCGATGCCGAAGTCGGCCGAACCACCGACCCGGTGCGCATGTACATGCGCGAGATGGGGACGGTCGAACTGCTGACGCGCGAGGGCGAGATCGCCATCGCCAAGCGCATCGAGGAAGGTCTCAACCAGGTGCAGGCCGCGCTCGCGAGCTTCCCGTGGTCGATCCAGCTGCTGGTCGAGGAATACGACCAGCACACGGAAGGCAAGAAGCGCCTCTCCGAAGTGCTCGCCGGCTTCGCTGACCTCGAGGTACCGGAAGCCGTCGTTGCCGAGCCCGTGGTCGACAGTGAGGCCGAGGCCGAGGAAGAAGACGACACCGCCGCCGCCGCTGGTGGAGACGAAGAAGAAGCAAGTCCCGGCGATACCGGCATCGACCTGGTCGAAGTCGCGCGCCGCATGGACGAGCTGCGCCAGATGTACGCGAAGTTCCAGAAAACCGCCGACAAGCACGGCAGCGCCGACAAGAAATCGCAGAAGCTGCGCGACGAGATGGCCGAGTTGTTCCTCAAGCTCAAGCTGCCGGCGATCATGATCGACAGTTTCGTGCGCAAGCTGCGCGAAGTGGTCAACAACATCCGCCATCACGAGCGGATGGTGGCCGATCTGTGCATCAAGCAGTCGCGCATGCCGCGCAAGGATTTCCTCAAGCTGTTTCCGTCCAACGAGACGAATGTCGAGTGGGCGGACGAACTCGCGCGCAAGCGGCAGAAGTGGTCGCCGGCCATCAAGACGCACCGCGACGCGATCGTGGGCGAGCAGGAAAAGCTGATCGCAATCGAAGGCGGCCTCTATCTCGCGGTTGCCGAGATCAAGGAAATCAACCGTGCGATGTCGATCGGCGAAGCGAAGGCGCGCCGGGCGAAGAAGGAGATGGTCGAGGCGAACCTGCGCCTGGTCATCTCGATCGCCAAGAAGTACACCAACCGCGGCCTGCAGTTCCTCGACCTCATCCAGGAAGGAAACATCGGCCTGATGAAGGCGGTCGACAAGTTCGAATACCGCCGCGGCTACAAGTTCTCGACCTATGCCACGTGGTGGATTCGCCAGGCGATCACGCGTTCCATTGCCGACCAGGCGCGCACGATCCGCATCCCCGTGCACATGATCGAGACGATCAACAAGCTCAACCGCATCAGTCGCCAGATGCTGCAGGAAATGGGTCGTGAGCCAACGCCTGACGAGCTCGCCATCAAGATGGAAATGCCGGAGGACAAGATCCGCAAGGTGTTGAAGATCGCCAAAGAGCCGATCTCGATGGAAACGCCGATCGGCGACGACGAAGATTCGCACCTTGGCGACTTCATCGAAGATGCAGCGATCGTCTCGCCGGTGGATTCGTCGACCAACATCGGCCTGATGGAAACGGTGCGCGACGTGCTCGCCGGTCTGACGCCACGCGAGGCGAAGGTGCTGCGCATGCGCTTCGGCATCGACATGAACACCGATCACACGCTGGAAGAAGTCGGCAAGCAGTTCGACGTGACGCGCGAGCGGATCCGCCAGATCGAAGCGAAGGCGCTGCGCAAGCTGCGTCATCCGAGCCGGTCGGAGCAGCTGCGCTCGTTCCTCGATCTCGAATAAGACAATACGTCCGGTGGAACACAAAAAGGGTGGCCACGAGGCCGCCCTTTTTGCTGTCGGCGCGTCGGGGCGCGCTCAGCCGACGTCGTAGAAGAACTGCTCGCGGACGATCTTTCCGTTCTTGACGTGATACACGCCGATCTCCTGCATGTCGACGCGGCCGCGCTGCTTGAATGTCACATCCATCGTCATCGTGACGGAAAACCAGTTGCCGACGAAAATCGGGTCGCCAACGCTGCCGCCGTGCACCGTTTCGATCGTCTCGTTGAATTGGCGTGACTTTTCGCGGATCGCAGCGAGGCCCGTCGTCGTCGTCGGCATGCCGGGCGGCAGGCCGTCCATTTCGATGTTGACGGCGTCGTCGGCGTAGAGCTCGTCATGCGCCTGCCCGCCCTTTCCGTCACGGCACAGTTCTGCGAGGCGTTTCGCAATCGACTCGGTATTCATGGCGCTCTCCTTTCGTTTGGAACGGCAATGGTGCGCCACCGCTGCTGACAGCATCGTGGCAGTAGCCAGCGAACGGCTGGCGGCAAGCTGGCGGCTCGCCTATCATCGCCGAACGGGCCTATAGCTCAATTGGTTAGAGCAGGGGACTCATCGAAATGGTGCCGCCGCGCAGGAATGTGCGGACGGGATCGGGATGAATTCAGGGAAACCTCAGCGGCACGCGTTGCGTGGCCGGTGGCAACCCTGAGCCAAGCCGGCGGTACACCGCCGGACGGTGCAGAGACTACCTGAGGGCTCCAGCGCCCTTGATCACAGGCTAGAGCGTCCCGCGCCCCACCAGCGAAAGCTGCGGGTGAAGAGATAGTCCGCGCCGGTCGGAAACGATCCGGAATACGCGAATCCCTTGGTTCCAGGTTCGAGTCCTGGTGGGCCCACCAACTCGGTCGTGCCGCGCTTCGCAACCGCCGGCCTACCCGATTGCTCCGTGACGCTGGTCAGGCGCTGGCCACGGTCGCGTCCGTCGGTGTGCGACGCCAACCCGCGACATTTGATATCATGATGGGCTGACAGCCGCGTCGAGGTCGCGCCCGCGGCTTCTTTTCGCGCAATGCCGGACGACGCTGCGCCGGTTTCACAGCCGGTTCGCTGCAGGAAACCGCGCCCGAAATGGCGAGCGATCCGGATCCAACCGTATTCCCGGTACCACCACTTGAGAGACACAGCATGGCTAGGCAGAAAGAGCTCAAGCTCTATCGCAACATCGGCATCATTGCGCACATCGACGCGGGCAAGACCACGACGACCGAGCGCGTGCTGTACTACACGGGGCGCAAGCACCAGATCGTCGACGTGCACGACACGAAAGACGGCAAGGGTTCGACCACGACCGATTATCTCGAGCAGGAACGCAAGCGCGGCATCACGATCCAGAGCGCGGCGGTCTCGACCGAGTGGAAGGGCTACCAGGTCAACGTCATCGACACGCCGGGACACGTCGACTTCACGATTGAAGTGAACCGTTCGTTGCGTGTGCTCGACGGCGCCGTGGTGGTGTTCGACGGCGTCGCGGGCGTGGAGCCGCAGACCGAAACGAACTGGCGCCTGGCTGACCAGTACAACGTGCCGCGTCTGTGCTACATCAACAAGATGGACCGCATCGGCGCGAATTTCGCCCATTGCGTGAAGGGCATCCGCGAGCGCCTCGGCGCCAACGCGTTGCTGTGCCAGATCCCGCTTGGCAGCCACGACGAATTCTGCGGCATGGCAGACCTGGTCGCCGGCGTCGGCTACATCTGGGCGTCGGACGACAAGGACAGCACGTGGGAAACGGTGCCGCTCGCGGATCTGCGCGCGCGCCTCAAGTTCGAGTCGACGGTCGACAATGACTGGATCGATCAGCTGCCTCAGCTGCGACAGGACCTGCTCGAGAGCGCGCTCGCGCTCGACGACGACGCCTTCGAGCGTCTGCTGGAAACCGGCGAATTCGACCCGGTCGTGCTCAAGCGGTGCATCCGCCAAGGCTCGGTCGGCGGAACGCTGGTGCCGGTCTTCTGCGGCTCGTCGTATCGCAACAAGGGTGTGCAGCAGCTGCTCGACGGCGTCATCGACTACATGCCGTTTCCGGGCGAGAACGGCGGCATCTCGATGGTTGACGAGGACGGCAAGATCATCGGTGAGCAGGAAGTGCGCGATGACGCGCCGGCCCGCGCGCTCGCATTCAAGGTGATCAACGACCAGTTCGGCACGCTCACGTTCGCGCGCATCTATTCGGGCGTGATCAAGAAGGGTGACACGTTGCTCAACGTCACGCGCGGCAAGAAAGAACGCGTCGGACGCATCGTCGAAGTGCAGGCGAACGCGACCAAGGACATCGACGAAGTGCGCGCCGGCGACATCTGCGCATTCGTCTCGATGAAGGAAACGGAAACCGGTGACTCGCTCTCCGATCCGGCCCATCCCGCTCTGCTCGAGCGCATGCGCTTTCCGGATCCGGTCATCAGCGTGTCGGTCGAGCCGAAGACGCGCAACGACATCGACAAGATGTCGACCGCGCTCTACAAGATGGTCAAGGCTGATCCGTCGCTGCGCCTCGAAGTGGACAAGGAAACCGGCCAGACCGTGCTCAAGGGCATGGGCGAGCTGCATCTGGAAGTGACCATCGACCGCATGCGCACCGAGCTCGGTGTCGAGGCGAACATGGGCAAGCCCAAGGTCAGCTTCCGTGAGGCGTTCGGCACCCGCGTCGACCACACCTACACGCACAAGAAGCAGTCCGGCGGTTCGGGTCAGTTCGCCGAAGTGAAGATGATCTTCGAGCCGGGCGAGCAGGGGACGGGCGTGGTGTTCGTCGACGAAATCGTCGGCGGCCGCATCCCGCGCGAGTTCATCCCGTCGGTGGAATTCGCGATCAAGAGCGAATCGCGCCAGGGCCAGATCGCCGGCTACGAAGTGGTCGACTTCAAGGCGCGTCTGATCGACGGCAAGTACCACGACGTCGACTCGTCCGCGCTCGCGTTCGAAATCGCCGGCAAGCAGATGTTCCGCGAGGCGCATCGGATGAGCAAGCCGAAGCTGCTCGAGCCGTCGATGCGCATCGAGGTGGTCACCGAAGCGGAATTCCTCGGTGATGTCATTGGCGACATGAACCGCCGTCGCGGCACCGTCAGCGACCAGGGGCAAAAGGGTCTGCAGGCATTCGTGCAGGGCTTCGTTCCGCTGGCCGAAATGTTCGGCTACATCAACTTCCTGCGATCGGCAACACGCGGCCGCGGCAACTTCACGATGGAATTCGACCATTACGACGAAGTGCCGGCGAACCTCGTGGACAAGCTGATGGAGAAGGAAGCGAAGTAAGCCGCAAGGTCCTCCGCTTTCCAACGAAAAAGGCGCCGGCGACGGCGCCTTTTTCGTTGCGCTGTCGCAACGGCGAGGGATCGGGAGGCGGTCGCGCCGCCGCGCTCGATCGCCTGCAACAATCGCCGCCATAATGCGTCTTTCAACCGATGGATCCGACGATGCATGTTTTGCGGAGAGTGAAGATCGCGTTGTGCGCCGCTGTTGTCTTCGTCAGCGCGTGCGCCACCGCGCCGCAACCGTCGGGATCGCGAGCGACGACATCGATCAACGTGCCACTGATCCATCACCCGGATGGCGAAACGCCCGCGTGGTGGTTTCTCAATGGCGCAGCGGCCGCCCACACAAACGCACCGGTGCGAGCGCACGCGAAGAACGTCATCGTTTTCCTCGGGGACGGCATGAGCATCCCGACGATCGCCGCGGCACGCATTCTTGACGGTCAGAGAAAGGGGCAGTCGGGCGAGGAGAATCGCCTCAGTTTCGAGAATTTTCCGGCGACCGCGCTCAGCAGGACCTACGAGACGGATTTCCAGACCGCCGACTCGGCCGGAACAATGACCGCGATCATGAGCGGCGTGAAGACACGGGCCGGCGTGATCGGTGTCGACCAGACCGGCGCGCGCGGCAACTGCGAAGCGAGCCGGGGCCACGAAGTTGTGAGCGCGCTCGAACTTGCCGCGGCGGCCGGCCAGGCGACCGGCGTGGTGACGACGGCGCGCATCACGCATGCGACACCTGCGGCGACCTACGGCCACCTGCCCGAGCGCAACTGGGAGTTCGACACGGAGATTCCGCCAAAGGAGCACGCGGACGGTTGCATCGATTTTGCGCGCCAGCTGGTCGAGTTCGGCATCGGCGGCGGCATCGACGTCGCGCTGGGTGGTGGCCGCACCGAGTTCATGACGGCCAACCAGACCGATCCGGAGTACGCAGGTCATCCCGGCAAACGGCTCGATGGACGCGACCTCATTTCCGAATGGCAGCGCCAACCCGGCTCGGCCTATGTGTGGAATGCGAAGCAGCTCGCGGCGATCGATCCGTCGCGCATGCAGCATGTGCTGGGCCTGTTCGAACCGGAACACATGAAGTACGAAGTCGAACGTCCGAACGATCCCGCGGGCGAGCCCAGTCTGTCGGAGATGACGCGCGCTGCGTTGTCGGTGCTGCAGAAAAATCCGAAGGGGTATTTCCTGATGGTCGAAGGCGGCCGAATCGACCATGGCCATCACGCCGGCAACGCGTACCGCGCACTGACCGAGACCATCGAATTCGCGAACGCGGTGCAGGTCGCCAACGAGATGTCGTCGGCCGACGACACCCTGATCCTGGTCACTGCCGACCACAGTCACACGATGACGTTCGCAGGGTACGCCGCGCGCGGCAACCCGATTCTCGGCAAGATGCGCGGGTCGAGTGGCGAAGGCGCGCCGAGCACGGATCTCGCGCGCGACGCGACCGGACTCAGCTACACGACGCTCGGCTATGCCAATGGCCCGGGCTACGCGGGTGCGAGCGACCGTCAGCCCGAAGGCGCGAAGCGCTATCCGCACAATCCGACCGCCTACTCGCGCGCCGAGCACGGACGGCCAAACCTCGAAAAGGTGGACACCGAGGCGCCGGACTATGAGCAGGAAGCCATGCTGCCCCTGTCATCGGAAACCCACGGCGGCGACGACGTGGCGGTCTTTGCTCGCGGTCCCGGTTCCGCCGCAGTGCACGGATCGATGGAGGAAAACGCGCTGTTCCACGTGATTGCGCAAAGCGACGACGCGATCCGTGCGCAGCTCTGTGCAATCGGTGCATGCGACGTGCAGGGTGTTCCGGTGAATCTTCCCGTTCGCGCGAAGTTGCTCGAAAGAGCCGCGGCACCGAACCGCTAGCGCCCGGGATGTAGCGAATGCAGGTCAATCTCTGCAGGAGCGGCTTCAGCCGCGATGCTTGTTCTTGGGCAAAGCATCGCGGCTGAATCCACTCCAACATCGCGTTTTTTGATCAGCCGTCGAAACCATCGGTGAAGATCGCATCGTCTGCGATCGGTGTCGCGATGAAGCTGCCGACATCGAAGTCGCCGATCCGGCCGACGCCGACGATGACACCGCTTTCGTTCACCGCGACCGCTTTCAGAAGATAGGGAAATCCCGCGTCGGAATCGGATTGCTCGAGAAGGTCCCATGACACGCCATCGATGAAGACGAACGCCTTGAACGCCAGCGTGGCGAAGTCCTGCGCGCGCCCGACGATCACGCCCTGTTCGTTGATGCCATACGCGCCACCCGCGGCGAGGTCGAGAAGCGCTCCCGGGATCGCGGCGACGACGCCGCCTGCGAATGTGACCGGCACTGCATTGCCGGAACCGTCGAGGTCCATCTCGCCAACGGCGGTGTCCGCATCATTGATGCCATGCGCGACGCTCTTCGCGTCGTAGGTGCCGGCTGCGAGCGGAGTGATTCCCGGTGTTCCGAACTGGCCGCTGGTCGCGTGCGCCGCGCCGAAGATGAAGTTCCAGCCGCCGACGATATGGCCGTCGTTGTTGAGCGCGGACCAGTACGCCTGTGCGCCATCCCCGACGGGCGGAACGCCGTCGTCGACCAGGCCGCCACCCGCGCTCCAGCTGAAGGCGCGGAACGCCCCATCCTGTGAGGCCAGTCCGACCACCACGCCGGCGTCGTTGATGTCGGCCGGATTGAGCTTGTTGGCCTGGTCGTCACCGATCACCGTGTAGGACTCCGGATGCGCGGCATCCCACAGCATCGCGCTGGACAGGGAACCATCGTCCGTGATCGTCGACGTGGTTCCGACGATCTGCCCGAGTTCATTGATCGCCGTCGCGTTGCCGTCCATGCGATCGGCGGGCCGCGGCAACGTGAAGGCGGTCGTGCCATCGAACAGGAACGCCTGATTCTCGAAATCCGCATCGACGTAGTAGCCGACCGCCTGACCCGCGTTGTTGATGTCGGCCACGAACACGTTGACGGCACCCGGAATGTTGATCTGGACCAGGTGGTAGTGCGGCCCCGGCGTGCCGGCCATGGCTGTCGCGCAAGCGAGCAGAAAGGTGGCGGAAACGGGTGCAATCAGGCATCGGCGGACTGTCGACATGGCGTTGGGAACCTCGGGGCAGGTAAGCGGATCCGCCACGAAGGCCGGATGACGCAATCGTGTTGCAGGCGCGGTCCAGGCGGGTTCCGATCGGATTCGGATGCCGCTCGGATCGCATTCCTCGCGCACCTCACCCCGGCGGCGCGGCCAGTTCGGCAGGAATCACGCGCTCGCCGGCCAGGCGGCGCACCGCTTCGAACGCGCCGGGCCAGGCATCACGTCGCCCTTGTGCGCGCACCATGCGCAACTGGATCAGCGCGGCGTCGTAGTCCTCGGCCGCCCACAGCGCCACCTGCGACGCAATGGCTGCGGCATCGGACACGCGGTGCTGTTCGAGCAGGAACTGCACGTAGTCGTCGGCGATGCGAACGAGGGTCAGCGGCACGCCTCGCGTCTGCGCGAGCGCGAACGCTGCCCCGAACGCGAGGCCCGCTTCGTCGGTGCGCCCCGCTGCCCACGCCCGGTTGGCTGCAGCCGCCTGTCTCAGCGGGGAGCGCGCGTCGGGCACGGGAATCGCCTCGATCGGACGGATCGCCGCAGTATCGGCCTGCGTATCGATCGCCCCGATGCTCCGCTGAAGGCGACTTCGCAAGAGTTCGATGTCCGCGCGGATCAGGTCGCTGTCGGCCGATGCAAGTGCGATTTCGGGGACCGATGCGAGTTCGGCCAACGCGTCGTCGGTGTGACCGCGTCGCCACGCCAGTTCCGCCCGAAGCAGCCGGATCCGCTCGTTCTCGGCTACATCGGCCGGACGTCCGATGTTGGCGGGATCGTCGAGCAACTGCGCGGCTTCATTGTGGCGGCCCTGCTGCAACAGCTCTTCCGTTCGATACAGCCGCATCGACAGGCGCGAGTACGGGCTTGGAACGCGGGTGTGCTGCGACCACGATGCGTCCATCGCTTCCCAGGCCTGCGTGTTCTTCAGCTGTGCGCGACGTGCGACGAACAGCAATTGAAGTTCGCCGAGCCGCTCCTGCACCATCCCGAGAGAATCGAAGCGCGCAATCGCCGTGACCAGGTACGGCTCGGCCTGCGCCGGATGACCGCGAAGCAGTTCCATCGCACCGATGTTGCCGTCGACCCGCGCGATGCTGCCCTCATCTCCGGCGCGCTCGAAATGATCGCGCGCGACACCATAGTCGAGCAGCGCCAACGAATAGTCTTCCAGTGACGTGTGGCTGATGGCGCGGCCATTGTGCAGTCGGCCAATCAGCTGCGGATCACCGGCGTCGCCGATCGCCGCGATGCCGTCACCGAACAGTCGGCCGGCGTCTGCGTACTGGCCCGAGCGGACAGCGATGGTTCCGCGCGCCGCGAGAAGTCGCGCACGAAAGGTCGGGTCGGAGCCGTGGGTGGCCAGCAATGCGTCCAGTGACGACCGCGCCTCGTCGAGACGGCCGGCGCGGATGTCGACTTCAGCGAGCTGCAAGCGGAGGCGCGGCTCGTCGTGCGCCAGGCGCCCGTCGGCGAGCAGGATCGCGCGCGCCGCGTCCGGTTCGTTCGCAAGCGTCGCGGCCTGCGCGCGTTGCAGCGTTTCGGCGACGCCATCCGGGTCGACCGACGGTGTCGGCACATGGCCGAGGGCCGCGGCGAGGCGATCCGCCACCTGCCGAAGCGCGCCCGTGGGAGAAGGATCGGTCGCATCCGCGCGAAGCGTCGGCGCATCGGGCGGATCGGCGCGCGCCGATGCCGACCAGCCACTTCCGTGCGCCTCGACGCGACCTTGCACGATGATGGTCTGCGGATCCGCTGCCTGCAGCGTCGCGACGTCGTCGGTGATTGCGTGGCCGCCTTTCCTGTCGATCTGCTGCAAGACGCTCAGGGTTTGCTCGCTGGGCTGTACGCGCAGGCCGCTCCGGCGCAGGCGGTCGGCAATCAGGTCCATTCCGCCGAGACGCAACCAGCTCTCTTCGGTGCTCGACGTCGAAACCGGCAACACGATGACGCGCCTGTCGAGCGATGCGACAGGGGAACGGGCATACCGCAACGCGGCCCACGCCAACGCAGCGATCACCCCGAGTGCAAGTGCGGCGCCGACCGCACGCCCCCACCGCGCATGCCTCCAGAGCGATCGGGTTGGCGACTGTGAAGCCGCCGGATGTTCAACCGCTGATTCATCGGTCGGTGGCACGACCGCCGCCTCGACGACGGCTGCCGCAACGCTGGTGTCGTCGTCGACTTCCGTCGGGGCGACCCAGTGATAACCGAAGCCGGGGACGGTACGGATCGCCCACTGGGCCTGGCCATCGTCGTCGAGCGCCCGCCGACACTGCACGATCAGCTGGCCGAGCTGGACGTCCGACGCGGCACCGTGCGACCACAGCGCGGCAATCAGTTCATCGCGACCGAGCGCACGTTCGCGTTGCTCGACCAGCAGCAACAGGCACGAGAATGCCCGTGGCGCCAACGCGATGCGCTCACCGTCCTTCGCGAGCTCGCGCACGGAGGGATTGAGACGATAGGCGCCAAAGCGGTAGTGGAACGCTTTCATGTTCCCATCGTGCGCCGCGCACACCTTGCACGCACGCTCAGAGACATTCCAGCGCAGCAACCGACCGCATCAGGCGGGGCGACAGGTACGAATGCGTGCCGCAGGGCAGCAGGCCCGCATCGACGAAACGCGTGCGATACCAGGAGGGCGACCGCGGAATGAAGCCGCGTATGTCGCCGCTGGCGTTGTCGGTGGAGGTGAACACTTCGAGGAATGCGAGACCTTCGAGCAGATCGCCGAAACCGGACAGCCCACGGCGTAACTCGGGTGCCGGCACGTAGTGCAGCACATCGCTGCAGACGATCAGGTCGAATCGCTCATCGAAGCGCAGTTCTCCGAGCTGGCCAAACGTTGCCAGGCCGATATCGCGCGAGCGGCCGTATCGTGCGACGGCGTATTCGCTCGATTCCAATCCGCGATACGCGAGCCGCGGGCGCAGTTTCAGCAGCGGCGCCCGCCATGCGGCTTCGCCACAGCCGACATCCAGCACGTTGCGGATCGGGCGTGCCAGGTAATACTCGGCCAGATGCACGACCATTGCGACCTTGCGTGCGAGTTCGGCACGCGAACCGACCCGATGGCGTTCGCTGCGGTACCACTTTTCGAAATAAGCGCGGTCGTAGGCTTTGGCCATCGCACAATCACAGGAAGGTGGAGCAGAGTGCATGGTAAGCCATGCGCGCCCCGACCCGATTCGACGTCGCCCTTGACGATCAGGGTGCGTGATCGCCAGCGAGAACGGCCAGATGAAGGCTTCCACGGCGCAAGACGATTGCAGTCGGGGCAAACCAGCACGTTCGCGCAACGCCGCGAACGGCGCCAAGCGTACCCCCAAAGCCGACCTCATCCGCGCGCCTGCGCGAGTGAGTGGCCGGTTAGCAGGATGACTGCGACGAAGGCTTCACAAGCGCGCCCCGGTCGCCCATGTTGCTTGTCGCGACCGCTGCAAGAAATACGACGGATTCTTGTGCCCGGCGCGTCAGGCCTGCACGCCCGCTCGCCCGCTCTCGACATGCAGGCTCAACAGGGTGCGCGCGTCGGAACGGACATCGGTGACGTCATCGACGATTCGCAGGTCGCTGCGCCAAAGTTTGGGCGTGATTTCGCAGCGCAGATAGCCGCGCCAGCGATTCTCGAAATGGCGCACGTGCGGATTGAGTGGCAGGTCGCGTGCGATCGCTGCGTAGTCGTCGCCCTGGGTCGACAGCGATGTGCCGACAAATTCGGTCGCGACGACCGGGCTGTCCGGATCGTCGAAGTCGGTCTTCAGGTCGGTCGCGTAGAACGCATGAACGTCGCCACCGAGGGTGACGACATCGGGGACGCGGCGTTCCGCGATGAAGTCGAGCAGGTGCGCACGCGCGCCGGCGTACCCATCCCAGCCATCGGTCCACACCACTTCGCGGCCGTCGTTTTTGCGCGACACGAACGGCGCAATCAGTGTTTGCTGCGCGATCACCTTCCAGCGCGTGGCGCTGGACGTGAGTCCGTCCTCCAGCCAGCGTTGTTGGGTGTCACCGAGCATCGTCTGCGCGCGCGACCAGCGCTGCGGGCAGTCGGCGACCTTCTCGCCTTGTTCTGCGCACGCATGCGCCGAGCGGTACTGCCGGTCGTCGAGGATGTTGAAGGTCGCGAGGTCGCCGAACTGCGCGCGCCGGTACAACGACATGCCACCTGCTCCAGGCCTGTGGCGCGCGCGAAGCGGCATGTGTTCGTAGTAGGCGCGATAGGCGCTGGTACGCCGTTGGACAAATGCGCTCGGCGTTTCGCCGTACCTGGAGACGGATCCGGCGTAGTCGTTGGAGACCTCATGGTCGTCCCATGTCACCAGCCAGGGATAGGCGGCGTGCGCGCGCTGCAGATCGTCGTCGCTCTTGTAGCAGGCATGGCGGTTGCGATAGCCGGCGAGCGTGTCCGCGCCGTCCGGCGATTCGTGACGGCGGACCTGCGGACCCCACGAGCCTTCGTAGATGTAGTCGCCCACGTGCAGCACGAGGTCGAGGTCGTCGGAGAGCATGTGCCGGTACGCAGCGAAGTAGCCGTGCTCGTAGTGCTGACACGATGCGAGCGCAAGCCGCAGGCGCGATGTTCGGGCGCCAGGCGCCGGAAGTGTTCGCGTGCGCCCGGTCGCACTGGCTTCACCCCCACACCGGAATTGATACCAGTAAGAACGATCGGCTGCGAGTCCGTCGACTTCGACGTGGACCGAGTGCGCCCAGTCGGCGCTGGCGATCGCGGTGCCGCGCCGAACGACCTGACGCAGCTGCTCGTCTTCCGCAACAACCCAGTCGACGGTGAAATCTTCCTGTGCGAGGAACGCTGCGTCGGAGCCGACGGACGCGATACGCGTCCACAGAACGAAGCCTCCCTCGTCAGGATCGCCGGAGGCGACGCCAAGCGCAAACGGATACGCCGCGAAACGCGGTTGCGCGTGCATGCGTCGACTCGGGCCGAAGCTCGCGATTCCGAGCGCCGCAGCACTGCCCAGTATGAAATGTCGCCGCGACCAGCCATCGGCGCGGGTGTGCGTCGCGCTTCGCATGCGGCGCAGGATCCATGTGAGATGGCGGCATCATCGTGTCGGACGATGGCAATCGGATGGCGCCCACTTTGCGATTTGAAGTCACGCAGTCCGCGCATGGAGGCGTCCTGCATTCCCGCTGGGATGCCTGGATGCGGATCGCAGTCAGGCCGACGCCCGAGGACGCTGGGCGGCGGGTTTTGCACGCCCGCGCTTGGGAATCGGGAAGACATCGCCGACCCGTTCCACCCGTCCCACGTCAACCGGATCGTAGCCGGGCAACGCCGCAATCAGCGCGTGCAGCTCTGGCCGTCGCAACACGTCGAGGATCGCCACGCCCATCGGTTCGGCAAGGAAGTCGCTGCGGCAGACGAAGAAATACCGCTCGCTGAGAATCGGCACGAAGTCGAGGCCGAATCGGCGTGCTGGCAGTTCCAGTGCGAAACCGACATCGGCCATCCCGCTGCCCACGTAGGCGGCGACGGCCGCGTGTGTGTATTCGGCGATGTCGTGGCCGCGGATTGCGAATGAATCGACGTTTGCTTGCTGCAACGCGAGGTCGAAGGTGACGCGCGTGCCGGAACCGGGTTGGCGGTTGACGAAGCGCACGTCGTCGCGGACAAGGTCTTCGAGCGTGACGATGCGCTTGGGATTTCCTGGCGCGACGACCAGACCCTGGCGTCGGTTCGCGAGGTGCACCATCTGCCAGTCGGGATCCATGTGCGCTGCGTAATGCGCCGCGGCGGACTGTTCCAGATCGCCGATCGGCAGATGCAGCCCGATCAGATCGCAGCGCCGGTCGGCGAGCACGTCGATCAGTTCATCCGAATCGCGATATTTCAGATCGATCGGCATCAGGTGGTCAACCATGTACTGACGCATCGCCTCCACCGCGAAGCCGTGGCTCGCCTGCAGGCGCAGAACCGGCTTGGACGTCCACAGGGCGCGTTCGATTTCCGACTCAACCTCCGAGGCGAGGCTGTCGAGCAGAGGCTTCAGGCGCGCGGTGATCCGCTGGTCGGCCCAGGCAAGCCGTTCGCCGAGTGCCGTCAGATGCGCCCCGGTCCCGCGCCGGCTTTCCACCAGCGGCTGGCCGAAGGCACGATCGCCCTCGCGCAGCAGGCCCCATGCGTAGCGGTAACTGAGGCCGGACGAGCGGCAGGCGGCGGCGAGCGTGCCGGTGCGCTGGATGCCGACCAGCAGCGAGGTCAGGCGCGGCATCAACGGCTCGCCTTCGCAACTCAGCAACTGCCAATGGGTGTCGATCGCGACCTTGAACATGACTTGATCATACCCCGGAGACAACAAAGGAAGATGCTCGGTAAAGCCTATTGTAGACTTTCGTAGCGTGGTTCAAAGTCCGTATCCCACCGAAGATGCGGGGCGATCAATAAGCGGACGAAAGCCTATTGACGTCATCCATCGATCAACCGGGGAGGGTTCCATGAGCGCGACGCTCGAACAGCAAGGCGGTACGGGAAGCACATCGTCGGGAGGCATCCTCTCGAAGGGGCGCACGGTCGCCCAATCGGGCTTCAATCGCTGGCTGGTTCCGCCGGCGGCACTGTGCATCCATTTGTGCATCGGCATGGCGTACGGCTTCAGTGTGTTCTGGCTGCCGATGTCCAAACTCATCGGCATCACCAAGCCGGTTTCCTGTCCGGCGGGAACCGGATGGTTGGGCGAACTCTTCGCATCCGGCTGTGACTGGAGCGTCAGCACGGTCAGTTTCACCTTCACGTTGTTCATCGTATTCCTCGGGCTTTCCGCGGCGCTCTGGGGCGGCTGGCTCGAACGCGTCGGTCCGCGCAAGGCCGGCGTCGCCGCGGCGATCTGCTGGGGCGGCGGCTTCCTGATCGGCGCGCTCGGCGTGTACACGCATCAGCTGTGGCTGGTGTGGCTCGGCAGCGGCGTTCTCGGCGGCGTCGGTCTCGGGCTCGGCTACATCTCGCCGGTGTCGACCTTGATCAAGTGGTTCCCCGATCGCCGCGGAATGGCGACCGGCATGGCGATCATGGGCTTCGGCGGCGGCGCGATGATCGGCGCTCCACTCGCGGACAAGCTGATGAAGGCCTTCGCGACACCGACTTCGGTCGGCGTGTGGGAAACCTTCGTCGTGCTCGGCGTGATCTATTTCGTCGTGATGATGATCGGTGCCTTTGGCTATCGCGTCGTTCCCAGTGGCTGGAAACCGGCCGGCTGGGTTGCCCCCGCGACCGACGCGAAGGCGACGATGATCACGCACGGCAACGTGCATCTGAATCAGGCGTGGCGCACGCCGCAGTTCTGGCTGATCTGGGTCGTCCTGTGCATGAATGTCAGCGCCGGTATCGGCGTGCTTTCGATGGCATCGCCGATGTTGCAGGAAGTGTTCGGCGGCAAGCTGATCGGGTCGGTGGCCGGCTTCAACGAGCTCGATGTTGCGCAGAAGGCGCAGATCGCGACGATCGCAGCCGGCTTCATCGGGTTGCTCAGTCTGTTCAATATCCTCGGACGTTTCTTCTGGGCGTCGGCGTCCGATTACATCGGCCGAAAGAACACCTATTTCGTGTTTTTCATCCTCGGTATCGTGCTGTACGCGACCGTGCCGACCTTCGGCCATTCCGGCCAGGTTCTGCTCTTCATCGCGGCGTTCTGCGTGATCCTGACGATGTACGGCGGGGGTTTTGCGACCGTGCCGGCGTATCTTGCCGACATGTTCGGCACGCAGATGGTCGGCGCGATCCATGGCCGGCTGTTGACGGCGTGGTCTGTCGCCGGCGCGCTCGGCCCGCTGCTGATCAGTTATTTCCGCGATACGCAGCTCGCGGCGGGAGTCGCCAAGAGCGCCGTGTACGACAAGACGCTGTACGTGCTGGCGGGACTGCTGGCCGTCGGCCTCGTTGCAAACCTTCTCGTGCGACCCGTAGCCCAACGCTACTTCATGACCGATGCACAACTCGCCGACGAGCGTCGTCGCGCGCACGAAGTGGCCGCCGCGAACGAAGTGCGTTCCGCGTCCGCGGCGGGCGTGGGCACGGTGGACGGTTCCCAGGGCCTGGTGTATCTGGCCTGGTTTGCCGTCGGCGTACCCATCGCCTGGGGAGTGTGGATCACTCTGCAGAAAGTGATGGTGCTTTTTTAACGAACCGGATTCGAAAGTTTTTCCATGGCAGCCGAACCGCTACCCCTGAAACCACCCCGACGACGCAGCGACGCCAACCCAATGGCGTCACTCGCGCCCGCCGTCGCCACAGCCATGCAAGCCGCGTTCGAGACGAACCGCGGCAAGCCCGGCGCGTTGCTGCCGATCCTCCACAGCGTGCAGGACGCGCTCGGCTTCGTGCCGCCGGAAACGGTGCCCGCGATCGCGCACGAGCTCAACCTCACGCGCGCCGAAGTGCACGGCGTCGTGAGTTTCTATCACCATTTCCGCACCACACTTCCAGGGCGCGCGGTAATCCAGTTGTGTCGTGCCGAAGCGTGTCAGGCGCTCGGTGCGCGCGCTCTTGAAGCGCACGCAAAGCAGTCGCTCGGAATCGACTTCCACGAGACGACTGCCGATGGCGCGATCACGCTGGAAGCGGTGTATTGCCTTGGCAATTGCGGCTGCGGACCGTCGGTGCTGGTCGGTGCAGACGACCTGCACGCGCGCGTCACGCCGGATGAATTCGACGAACTCGTGCGCGATTTGCGCAAGGAATCGGCATGAGCCTCGCGCTGAGGATCCACGTGTCGCGTGATGCGACATCGCTCGCACTGGGAGCGGATGCGACGGCCTGCGCAATCGCCACCGAAGCGGCCGCGCGTGGCATCGCGGTCGACATCGTCCGCAACGGATCGCGCGGCATGTTCTGGCTGGAACCGCTGGTCGAGGTGACGACTCCCACCGGCCGGATTGCGTACGGCCCGGTGAAAGCGCGCGATGTTGCCGCTCTGTTCGATGCGGGATTCGCAAGCGGTGCGGCGCACGCGCTCAGGCAGGGACGCACGGACGAGATCGGCTACTTCAAGCGGCAGGAACGCCTCACCTTCGCCCGCGTCGGCCTCACCGATCCGCTCAGCGTTGGCGACTACGTGGCGCATGGCGGATTCCGCGGATTGATCAATGCGCTCGCCATGGCACCGGCCGACATTGTTGCGGCGGTCACGGATTCCGGATTGCGCGGCCGCGGCGGCGCCGCGTTTCCGACCGGCATCAAATGGAAGACCGTGCTCGGCACGGAATCCGCGCAGAAATACATCGTCTGCAACGCGGACGAAGGCGACTCGGGTACCTATTCCGATCGCATGCTGATGGAAGGCGATCCGCTGTGTCTGGTCGAAGGCATGACGATCGCCGGCATTGCGGTCGGCGCAACGCAGGGCTACATCTATCTGCGAAGCGAATACCCGCATGCGCATCGCGCATTGACAGCGGCCATTGCCAATGCATACGCAGCAAACTGGCTTGGCGCAGACGTGCACGGCAGCGGCAGGCATTTCGACCTCGAAGTGCGCCTCGGAGCCGGTGCATACATTTGCGGCGAAGAAACCTCCTTGCTCGACAGCCTCGAAGGCAAGCGCGGGCAGGTGCGTTTCAAACCGCCGCTGCCCGCGATCAAGGGTTTGTTCGGCCAACCGACAGTGATCAACAACGTGATCTCGCTGGCGAGCGTGCCGACGATTCTCGACCACGGCGCCACGTTCTATCGCGATTACGGCGTCGGCCGATCGCGCGGAACGTTGCCGATCCAGCTCGCCGGGAACCTCAAGCATCCCGGGCTGGTCGAAAAAGCATTCGGCCTGACGTTGCGCGAACTCCTTTATGACTACGGCGGCGGATCGTATTCGGGTCGTCCGATCCGCGCGGTACAGGTCGGCGGGCCGCTGGGTGCGTACATGCCGGAGTCGCAGTTCGACACCGTGCTCGACTACGAGGCCTTCGCCGCGATCGGCGCGATGGTCGGCCACGGCGGCATCGTTGCATTCGATGACACCGTCGACCTGCTTGAGCAGGCTCGATATGCGATGGAATTCTGCGCGGTCGAGTCGTGTGGCAAATGCACGCCGTGCCGCATCGGTTCGACGCGCGGTGTCGAGGTGATCGACCGGATCCGCGCGGGGATCGACCGTGAGCGCAACGTGGCATTGCTGCAGGATCTGTGCAACACGATGCGATTCGGGTCGCTGTGCGCACTCGGCGGGTTGACGCCCGATCCGGTCCGCAGCGCAATGGAGTATTTCAGCGAGGATTTCGAGGTGCGGGTTTGAAGTGCCAGGTGGCGCCGACGCCAAATGCGCACCGCAACGAGAGATGACCGAGTTTGAATGTGGCGCAAGAGCGGGAGCGCTTGCGTAAAGAGACGCGTCCATACGACGCAGGAGTGGAATCATGTTGTCGATCAACGAAACCGATCTGGGTACCCCGAAGTCGAAGTCGACCCAGCAGGTCGCCCTCACCATCGATGGCGTGCAGGTGCGCGTGCCCGTCGGCACGTCGGTGCTGCGCGCTGCCGCCGAGGTGGGCATCCAGATTCCCAAGCTGTGTGCGACGGAACTGCTCGATGCGTTCGGTTCGTGCCGGCTCTGCCTCGTGCAGATCGATGGCATGAAAGGCTTCCCTGCGTCGTGCACGACGCCCGTCGCGGCAGGGATGAAGGTCACCACGCAGAACACGAAGATCGCCGACCTCCGGCGCGGCGTGATGGAGCTGTACATCTCCGATCATCCGCTCGACTGCCTCACGTGCCCGGCGAATGGGCACTGCGAACTGCAGGACATGGCAGGGGCCGTCGGGCTGCGCGACGTGCGCTACGGCTACGAGGGCGACAATCATGTGTATCGCAAAGATGCCCAGGGCGGAGTGAATCCGCATTTCGTCGCGAAGGACGAGTCCAATCCGTATTTCACGTTCGATCCGTCCAAGTGCATCGTATGTTCGCGCTGTGTGCGCGCATGCGACGAACAGCAGGGCACGCTCGCGCTGACGATCCAGGGGCGCGGTTTCGATTCGATGGTGTCGGCGAGCATGGGCGAGTCGTTCCTCGACTCCGAATGCGTGTCGTGCGGTGCCTGCGTGCAGGCATGCCCGACCGCGACACTGAGCGAGAAGTCGCTGATCAAGATGGGCCAGGCTGAGCACAGCACGATTACTACCTGCGCGTATTGCGGCGTCGGCTGCTCGTTCCGCGCCGAGATGAAGGGCGAGGAAGTGATGCGCATGGTGCCGAACAAGGACGGCCACGCGAACCACGGTCATTCCTGCGTGAAGGGCCGCTTTGCAATCGGTTACGCGACGCACGCCGACCGCATCACGAAACCGATGATCCGCGCGAAGATCTCCAATCCGTGGCAGGAAGTGTCGTGGGAGGTGGCGATCAATCACGCGGCGTCCGAATTCAAGCGGATCCAGGCAGCGCACGGTGTCGACTCGATTGGCGGCATCACCTCGTCACGCTGCACCAACGAGGAAACGTACCTCGTGCAGAAACTGGTGCGCGCCGGCTTCGGCAACAACAACGTCGACACCTGCGCTCGGGTCTGCCATTCGCCGACCGGGTATGGTCTCAAGAGCACGCTCGGCGAATCGGCCGGCACGCAGGATTTCGATTCGGTGATGAAGGCGGACGTGATCGTGGTGATCGGTGCGAATCCGACCGACGGGCACCCGGTGTTTGCCTCACAGATGAAGCGACGCCTGCGCCAGGGCGCACGTCTGATCGTTGCCGATCCGCGGCGCATCGACCTTGTGCGCTCGCCGCACATCCAGGCGGACCATCACCTGAAACTTCGGCCCGGCACCAACGTCGCGCTGATCACCGCACTTGCGCACGTCGTCGTGACCGAAGGTCTGGTCAAGGAAGACTTCGTGCGCGAACGCTGCGAGGTCGACTCGTTCGAGAAATGGCGGACCTTCGTGGCGGACGAGCGTCATTCGCCGGAAGCAACGGAAACCATCACCGGCGTCCCGGCAGCTGATGTGCGTGCAGCGGCGCGTCTGTATGCGACGGGCGGAAACGGCGCGATCTACTACGGGCTTGGCGTGACCGAGCATTCGCAGGGTTCGACGATGGTCATCGGCATCGCGAACCTCGCAATGGCGACCGGCAACGTCGGCCGTGAGGGTGTCGGCGTCAATCCGCTGCGTGGTCAGAACAACGTGCAGGGTTCCTGTGACATGGGCTCGTTTCCACATGAGTTCCCGGGCTATCGCCACGTCTCCGAAGATGCCACGCGGGAACTGTTCGAGAGAAGCTGGAGTGTCGCTCTGCAGTCCGAACCCGGGCTGCGCATTCCCAACATGTTCGAAGCAGCGCTCGACGGCGAGTTCCTTGGCCTGTACATCGAGGGCGAGGACATTGCCCAGTCCGATCCAGACACGCAGCACGTCACCGCGGCGCTCACTGCGATGGAATGCATCGTGGTGCAGGACCTGTTTCTCAACGAGAGCGCGAAATTTGCGCACGTATTTCTGCCTGGCTCGTCGTTCCTCGAGAAAGACGGCACCTTCACCAATGCCGAGCGGCGCATCTCGCGTGTGCGCAAGGTAATGAACCCGAAGGGCGGCTATGCCGACTGGGAAATCACGCAGCTGCTCAGCAACGCGATGGGTTATCCGATGAACTATGCGCACCCGTCCGAGATCATGGACGAGATCGCGCGCCTCACGCCGACGTTCACCGGTGTCAGCTTCAAGAAAATCGACGAGCTCGGCAGCATCCAGTGGCCGTGCAACGCGCAGCATCCGGCCGGCACGCCCACGATGCACATCGACACGTTCGTGCGCGGCAAAGGCAAGTTCATCGTCACCGAGTACATCCCCACCTCGGAAAAGGTCAATGCCAAGTTCCCGCTGATCCTCACCACCGGGCGCATCCTCAGCCAGTACAACGTCGGCGCGCAGACCCGCCGCACCGAGAACAACCTGTGGCACAGCGAGGACCGTCTGGAGATCCATCCGGCCGATGCCGAAGATCGCGGCATTTCTGACGGCGACTGGGCCGGCATCAGCAGCCGCGCGGGCGAGACGGTGCTGCGCGCCACCATCAGCGATCGCATGCAGCCGGGCGTCGTCTACACCACGTTCCATTTCCCGGGTTCCGGCGCGAACGTGATCACCACCGACAATTCCGACTGGGCGACGAACTGTCCGGAATACAAGGTCACCGCGGTGCAGATCACCCGCGTGACGCAGCCGTCGGAGTGGCAGAAGCGTTTCCACGAGTTCAGCGACCGACAGGAAGATCTGGTTCCGGAATCGAGCCATGCGCGCATTGCCAGCTGAGCACGCGATCGTGTCGGCCGGGTACGCGCTGCGTGACGTGCAGCGTTGGCGCGATGGTCGCATCGAGACCGATCAGGACTGTATCGCCGAGGAGCTGCCAATCGCGTTGCTCTACAACGATCGGCCGCACGTCGTCATGATGGCGACGCCGCGCGATCTCGACGACTTCGTGCTCGGGTTTTCATTGAGTGAGGCGGTAATCGATCACGCGGACGAGCTGTCGGACGTCCAGATCCACGCGCTGCTCGAAGGGATCGAAGTGCGCGTGCGCATTCCCGGCGCACATGCCGAGGTGCTCGAAGGACGCCGCCGCAATCTCACCGGCGGCACGAGTTGCGGACTGTGCGGTGCGCAGGCGCTGGAGGATGCGGTGCGCCAGCCTGCGCCGGTCGACGCGGGTGTGGAAATCGATCCGCGGGCACTCCATCGTGCGCTCGACCACTTGCAGGACCTGCAGCCGCTCAATACCGCCACCGGGGCGACGCATGCCGCCGCGTGGGCACATGCCGATGGCTCGATTGCCCTGCTGCGGGAAGATGTTGGTCGACACAACGCGCTCGACAAGTTGATCGGTGCGATGACGCGCGCCGGGGAGCGGGTCAGCGCCGGCTTTGCGGTGATCACCAGCCGCGCCAGCTACGAGATGGTGCAGAAGGCCGCGACGGTCGGCATTCCCGTGCTGGCCGCCATCTCGGCGCCAACCGCGCTGGCGATCCAGCTCGCGGAATCGACCGGGGTCACGCTGATCGGATTCGCCCGCAACAACAGCCATGTGATCTACACGCAACCGCATGCGGCCACCGGTTCGCGCAGGGAGCATGCCGCATGAGTGGTTCCGAACATCTCGTGCGGATGGCCAACGACATCGGCAATTTCTTCGAATCGGAAGGCGACCGTGACGCGGCGATCGCCGGTATCGCAGCGCACATCCGCCGGTTCTGGGAGCCGCGCATGCGGCGCAAGATCTATGCGCATCTCGACGCGGGCGGCGAAGGCCTCGGTGATCTGCCGCGCGCCGCGATCCGCCAGCTGGCGGAGAAGGAATCCGCTGCGAACTGACCGCGGGCGAAGCGGTCAGGGGCCGAGCGCGAACGGGCAGAGATTGTTCCAGATCTGCGCGAGGTGTTGCGGGGTGTAGGTGTGACCGCCGTTGAACAGCGTGTAGTGCAGGTCGACTGCGCTCACCCAGCCGCCCGCGATGAATCGCGCGGGATCATTCCCGGCGCCATAGGTGGTGTAGAGCGGGTCGGTGTTGCCGAGATGGATGTCCACCGGAATTTTCCGCTGGATGCCCGCGAGGAGCGACGCGCACGTCGGTGGATACGAACCATCGTCGGTGCAGGCATACTGTTCGAGCGATCCTGCGCTGACCCCATACGCGGCGAAGAAATCGGTGTTGTCGAGCGCGACGCCATGGCCGAAATGCGCGCCGGCCGAAAATCCCCACAGATACACACGGCTTTGCTCCACGTTGTACGCCGCAAACGCGTCGGTCTGCACGGCCGAGATTTCGGCGCCGTCGGCGCTTGCGCCCCAGCCACCCTGTATCTGATTGCCAACCACCGACACGACGATGAAGCCCTGGCTGTCGGCGAGTGCGGACCAGTCCGTGCGCACCGCTTGCGCGGCGGCGGGCGCGGACGCCGCCGAGCCGCTGGCGCCATGGAAGACGAACAGAAGTGGCCACGCCTGTGTCGGCGTGTAATTTGTCGGGAGATGCAGGTAATAGGTGCGCATGCCCACCTGGGCGACCGCCACGGTTCGGGTGACATTGCCGGGAAACACCCCGCCGGTTCCGTGCGAAGGATCGTTCGGGATCGCACTGACCTCGAAGGCGTCGCGGAAAATCGCTTCGCCCGCGGGACATGCGGACGGCGGCAGGCGGACGGTCGTCCGGGCATCGGCCAACCCGCCGATGAGGAGAAGAACGAGGGGTGCGAAGGGGGTCGGATGCATGGGCGCGATTGTGCGGACTGCGTGATGAACCAGGCCGGGTGGATCGTCCTCATCCATACGCAACAGTCTGGAACATCGCGGGCATCGGCGGAGGCAAACGGCGCCCGGACGCGATTTGCGGCGGCGCACGATGGAACGTTCTGCGATCTTGCGGCTACTATCGCGACCAATTTGTTACAAACCCGCGAAGAAACCGTTTTGAAGGAGTGATGTATGCACCGTGAGAACCGTCGGACCTGGATCGCTCCTGCACTGGCTGTATTGCCGCTGGCGCTGGTCGCCGCGCTCGCCGGTCGGGACGCGATGGCCAGCGGCTTCCAGCTGAAGGAAAACAGCGTGCAGGGCCTTGGCCGCGCGTACGCTGGCGAATCGTCGGCTCCCGGCGATTGCGCAGTGGTCGTCAACAACCCGGCCGCGATAGGCGACATTGGCGGCGCCAACTGCGCCCAGGTCGACCTCAACGTCATCAACTTCAAAACGGAGTTCAAAGGGTCGGGGACGGATTTCCTCGGCACTCCGTTGTCCGGCGGCAACGGAGGTGACGGCGGCGTGACCAAGCCGGTGCCGGCGATGTATTTCACCCACAAGCTCAACGACCAATGGGCGTTTGGCGCATCGGTCGGAGCACCGTTCGGTTTCCAGACCGAGTACGACGATCGTTCGGTCGTGCGCTACGAGGGGGTGAAATCGAAGCTGGAATCCCTCGACCTGACCTTCGCAGCGTCGTACAAAATCAATGACCAGTTCTCGATTGGCGGAAGCATCATTGCGCAGCGCACCAGCGCAGAACTCAACCAGGCAATCGACTTCGGCACGATCCTCGCTGGTCCGACCAATGGCGCCGTCCTGCCGCAGGAAGCCGACGGTTTCGGCGGTCTCAAGGGAGACGACTGGGGCTACGGGTTCGATATCGGCCTGCTGTGGAAGCCGACCAGCTCCGATCGCATCGGCTTCAACTACCACTCGCAGATCGACCATCGACTGTCCGGAGATGCCAAATTCTACGTGCCGTCGAACATCCTGCCGCTGCTTGGCGGCGCGTTCGTCAACCAGCACGGCGAGGCGGACTTCGACACGCCCTGGTTCGTCAGCGGCAGCTGGTGGCATAACGTGGATGACCGCCTCAGCTTCGGCGCCGATATTGCCTTCACCCATTGGTCGAGCTTCAAGCAACTGAAGATCGACTACTCGGTGCCGGCGCAGGACCGGTTTGCGGCTGCGCAACCCTTCAACTGGGAAGACACCTGGTTCTATTCGGTTGGCGGCGAATATCGCCTCGATGACGCGTGGACGCTGCGCGCGGGCCTCGCCTACGACCAGACGCCAACCGTCGACTCGACGCGTACACCGCGCGTGCCCGACGGCAATCGCACGTGGGTCTCCGTGGGCCTCGGTTACAAGATGAGCGAGAGCACCCGCTTCGACCTCGGCTTCGTCCACCTGTTTGTCGACGATGGAAAGATCGACAACGAAACCGCAACCTTCAATTCGCTCAACGGAAAATTCGAGAGCAAGGGCAACGTGCTCGGCATCTCGGGCCAGTACCTGTTCTGACGGAATCGCTTCAGGGAGAGGGCAGCGGGCGCCTGCGGGCGCCCGTTTTTTTTTTTGCTGCGGGTGCAGCGAGACGTGCGAAAACCCTCCTTTGTATGAATAGGACGCTTATGCGTTTGAAATGACAGAGTTCTGTTGGTGATCAGCGGGATGAAAGCGCGATAGCCGCGTCGACTTGGAAGGCATGCCGGTGTTACGTCACACTTGCGCGTATGCGGATCTGCCTCAACATGATCGTGCGGAATGAGGCGCCCGTGATTGAGCGCTGCCTGGCGTCGGTTCGGCCTCACGTCGATGCGTGGGCGATCGTGGACACGGGGTCTACCGACGGCACCCAGGCGCTCATCGCCAACGCGATGCGTGGGATTCCCGGCGAGCTCGTCGAGCGGGACTGGGTCGATTTCGCCACCAACCGCAACCAAGCGCTCGAACTCGCGAGCGCATACGGAACGTTCGCCTTGATCGTCGATGCTGACGAAGTGCTCCATGTCGATGCGGGCGCGCTGCGACCCGGCATTGAACTGTCCGCCGGCATGTTTCGCTTCGCCCTTGGCGAGCTCGACTACTGGCGTATCGCGCTGGTCAGGCTCGACCTCGACTGGCGCTGGCGGGGCGTTCTCCACGAAGTGCTCTCGTCGCCAACGGCCGCAGCGGCCACGCGCTTGAAAGGCTGGCGGGTGGAGTCATTTCCGGATGGCGCACGCAGCCGCGTGCCGTCGCAGCAAAAATACGGGGCCGATGCCAGAGTGCTTGAACAGGCTCTTGTCCACGACCCGGACAACACGCGTTACGCGTTCTATTACGCGCAGAGTCTGCGCGATGCCGGATGCGAGGTCGAAGCGCTGGCTGCCTACCGGCGGCGGATCAGCATGGGCGGCTGGGCAGAGGAACTCTACATCTCTCGATTGCAGGTCGCGCTGCTGCTCGAGCGCGCGCAAGCGCCCGTCCCCGACGTTGTGTTCGCTTACCTGGAAGCGCATGAAGCGCGCAGCGCGCGTCCCGAAGCGCCATGCGAACTGGCCCGTTACCTTCGCTTGCAGCAGCGTTATCCGCTCGCGCTGATCTTTGCGCGCATTGCGGCCGAAGCCGCGCCTGGCGACGATGTACTTTTCATCGACACGAGCGTCGCGGCCTGGCGTGCGCACGACGAATGGTCGATTGCCTGCTGGTACTGTGGAGATGGCGAACTCAGTGCGCGGCTGTGCGAAGGCTTGCTGGCGGGCCCAGCCCTGCCAGTCGATCAGCGCGAACGCGTGCGGCGTAATTTGGCATTTGCGATCGAATTACGCGACCGCTAATCCACGTCCGGGGAGCCGCCGGGGGCGCGTAGGCACCTTTCGTGCATTCGTTTCGTGGCGCCGGCGATGTCCCGGCGTCCCCGACGCATGGAGTGCGTCGCCACGCAGGCGGACTTTCCGACGATGAATTTCACGGGCCCAACCAAACTGCGCCGTAGGCACAGTTTGTCCATTCTTTTCTTCTTGCTAGGCGCTGGCTATGCCAGCGCCAGCACTACAGACACCTTCGCGCTGTCCGGCGTGACGATTGCGAGCGGTGGCATTCACGAGGTCAGCAATGCCTGCTTTGTGTTGTCGTCGACCATAGGCCAGCCCGTCGCGGGCTTCTCCAGGGTAGTGCCGATCGCAGCGCGAAACTTCGTGCTCATTTCCGGATTCTGGGGCGGCTTCGATTCGTCCAGCACCGACAGTCTGATGCATGACAACTTTGAGGTTTGCCAATAATGAACAACCTTTCCTTGTATCGCTCCATCCTTCTCGCGCTCGGTATGGCGGTGTCTGTTTCGGCGTTCGCGAGCAATTCAGTGCCGGCCGAAGCGCAGTCGCTCGATTTCGTCTACCAGGGTCGCCTCCAGCAGAACGGACACCCTGCAAGCGGCAATTTCAATCTGGAATTCACGTTGTGGGACGCGCAAAGTGGCGGCACGCAGTTCGGTAATCCGATCGACGAAGCCGCGTGGCCGGTGATCGATGGTGTTTTTTCCATCAACCTGGCGTGGCCGGGCGCGTTTGACGGCACTCAGCGCTGGCTGCAGGTCAAAGTCAACGGCGTGCTGTTGCAGCGCACTCCTGTGGCGACTGTGCCGGTCGCCCAGTTCGCATTGAACGGTGTTGCCGGTCCGGCGGGTCCGGCCGGCGCGACCGGTGCTGCGGGCCCCATCGGAGCGACCGGCGCTGGCGGCGCTACTGGCGCCACCGGCGACGCAGGTGCGGCCGGGCCGACCGGCGCCGCAGGTCCCACTGGTGCTGAAGGCCCCACGGGCGCCACCGGCGCCGCGGGCGCTACCGGTGCAACAGGTGGCACCGGCGCTCCGGGCGAAACCGGTCCGCAGGGCGCGACCGGCACGACGGGGGCCGCGGGCGCAGCAGGCGCCAACGGCGCCACGGGCGCCACGGGTCCTGCGGGTGCAACGGGTTCAAACGGGGCGACCGGTGCAACCGGTGCCCCGGGTCAGGTCGGAGCAACCGGCGCGGCAGGTGCAGTGGGTCCAACGGGTGCCAATGGATCGCCGGGAGTCCAGGGTGCCACAGGGCTCCAGGGCCCAACCGGCCCAACCGGAGCCAATGGTGCGACCGGCGCGACCGGTCCAACCGGTGCCGCTTCGACGGTGCCCGGCCCGACCGGTCCGACCGGCGCCGCAGGTCCCGCCGGCTCGGGCGGTGGCGCGTCGGTGCGTGCCAGCAATGGAACGACGATCGGCGCACTCACCGCGATCAACCGCAGCGGTGTATCCGTGATCAACAGCAGCGGCTATGCGTTCAACATCAACTGGAATGGCACTGTCGCTGTCCAGCAGACGTATTTCAGCAATGCGGACTGCACCGGAACGGCCGTCCTCAATTCCGGAGGCTCGACAACGGTTGGAGCAACCGTCTATGGAAAGACCGTGCTGCGCTCGAGTGCCGGTCAGCTTTACAAGGTGACATCGGTTGATGTGAACCTGTCCAGTTCCGCCGTCAATTCGGGTATGACGGCGGCATCGATCGACAACCTCAGTACTGGCTGCTCGTCGAGCACCTCGGTGGCCTACGGTTGGCCGTTGACCGCGGTCAACCCAAGCGATGTGGGTATCACCACCACGGCGGCGCCGCTGTCGTTCCCCTGATACGTCGAGTCAACGGTGCGATGAAATGAAAGAGCGGCCGTGAGGCCGCTCTTTTCTGTCTCCGGCGACCAAGGCTGCCGATGTGACGGCGACCGCTATTCCGCGAGGGTCAGCAACGACGCATTGCCGCCTGCAGCGGTGGTGTTGATCGTCAGCGTGCGTTCGGTCGCAAAGCGCAGCAGATAATGCGGGCCGCCTGCTTTCGGGCCGGTGCCGGAAAGATTTTCTCCGCCGAACGGCTGCACGCCGACCACCGCGCCAATCTGGTTGCGGTTGACGTAACAGTTGCCGACTTTCGCGCGCTGGGCGATGTGTGCGACGGTGGCGTCGATGCGGCTGTGGATGCCAAGCGTGAGGCCGAACCCGGTCGCGTTGATTGCGTCGATGACGGCGTCGAGTTCGCTCCCCTTCCAGCGGATCACATGCAGCACCGGGCCGAACACTTCGTTGGTCAGCAGCGACAGCGATGGAATTTCGTATGCGCGCGGCGCGAAGAATGTGCCATTGGCGCTGTCCGCATCGACCTTCGCTTCGTTGATCTTCTTCGCGACGCCGTCCATGCGCAGCGAATGGTCCACCAGCAGTTTTCGGGAGGCCTCATCGATCACCGGACCGACGTCGGTGGACAGTTTCGCCGGATCCCCGACCACCAGTTCGTTCATCGCACCGGCGAGCATCGCGACCACCTTGTCGGCAATGTCCTCCTGCACAAACAGCACGCGCGCGGCGGAGCAACGCTGGCCGGCCGAGTCGAACGCCGACGCCATCACGTCCTTGACGAGCTGCTCGGGCAGCGCCGACGAGTCGGCGATCAACGCATTCTGCCCGCCGGTTTCGGCGATCAGTGCCGCGATCGGCGAATTGCGCGCCGCCAGCGTGCGGTTGATCGTCCACGCGGTTTCGGTCGACCCGGTGAAGCAGACGCCGGCCACTTCATTGCGTGTCAGCAGCGTGTTGCCAAGCACCGATCCCTTGCACGGAACGAACTGCAGCACCGCTTCCGGCACCCCGGCTTCATGCAGCAGTTTCACTGCGGCGTAGCCGATGAGCGTCGTCTGGTCGGCAGGTTTCGCGATCACAGCATTGCCCGACGCAAGCGCTGCAGCGATCTGGCCCATGAAGATTGCGAGCGGGAAATTCCACGGGCTGATGCACACGAACACGCCACGCCCGCGCAGGAACAGCTGGTTCGATTCGCCGGTCGGCCCGGGAAGTGTGTCTGGCTGCCCGAACAGCTTGCGCGCCATCGCCGCGTAGTATCGGCACATGTCGGCGGCTTCACGCACTTCGGAAATCGCTGCAGCCATCGTCTTGCCGGCTTCGCGCACGCACAGCGCCATGAATTCGGCGCGCCGCGCTTCGAGAAGGTCGGCCGCGTGTTCGAGGATCGCCGCGCGACTTGCCGCCGGCAGGGTATCCCAGTCGTCGAACGCGCCGATCGCGTTTCCCAGCGCCTTCTCGATTGTCTTCGCGTCGGCGTTGCGGCTCTCGCCGATCACCTGCCGCCGATCCGCGGGGTTGGTGACCGCGCGAGCTGCTTCGCCCGTCGTCGCGCCTGGTACCAGCGGCGCGGCAATCCACGGCGCGTGCGGCGCATTGATGGCCTCGGCGAGCGCGCGAAGTTCGTTGTCGTTGGCGAGGTTGATGCCCATCGAATTCTTCCTGGAGACATGATTTGAAGTCTGCGGGACAGCAGACGTGTCCGCATAGAGGCTGACCGGCAGCGCGATGCGCGGATGCGTCCTGGACACAAAGGCGCGTACGGCATCGCAGGGATCCGCGACCAGCTCCCGGATCGACACGTCGGCATCGACGATGCGGTTGACGAACGAGGTGTTCGCGCCGTTTTCAAGAAGGCGCCGCACCAGGTAGGGCAGCAGATCCTCATGGCTGCCGACGGGAGCGTAGACACGACATGGAACGTCGAGATTGTCCGTGCCGATCACCTCGGCATACAGATCGGCGCCCATGCCGTGCAGGCGCTGGTATTCGAACGGACGCTCTTTCGCGCGATGGTGGATGGCGGCAATCGTGTGCGCGTTGTGGGTGGCGAACTGCGGATAGATCGCATCGCTGCCGGCGTCGAACAGTCGGCGCGCGCATGCAAGGTACGACACGTCGGTGTTCGGCTTGCGCGTGAACACCGGATAGCCGGCATAACCGCCTTCCTGGGCGCGCTTGATTTCCGAATCCCAGTACGCTCCCTTGACCAGTCGCACGCACCAGCGCCGCTGCGCCTGGCGCGCGGTCTCGGCCAGCCAGTCGATCACGAATGGCGCGCGCTTCTGGTACGCCTGCACGGCCAGGCCGAACCCGTTCCAGCCCGCCAGTGACGGATGGGCGAAGACCTCGCCAATGATCTCCAGCGACAATTCCAGACGTTCCGATTCCTCCGCATCGACGGTCATGCCGATGGCGTTCTTCATCGCCAGTTGCGCCAGCTCGAGCAACTTCGGCGTCAACTCCGCGTGGACGCGCGCGCGCTTGGCCGTTTCGTAGCGCGGATGCAGCGCGGAGAGCTTCACCGAGATCGACGGTGCGTCGAGTACGTCCTTGAAGGGTCCGCGCTTGCCGAGCGCGCTGATCGCATCCTTGTAGGCGCGGTGATACCGCTCGGCGTCGCCGCCGGTGAGCGCGGATTCGCCGAGCATGTCGTACGAGTAACGGTAGGCGGCGTTGGCTTTTTCGGCGGAGCGATCGAGCGCCTCGTCGATGGTGCGGCCCATCACGAACTGGTGGCCCATGATGCGCATCGCCTGGCGAACGGCAAGACGGATCACCGGCTCGCCAGCGCGGCCAACGAGGCGTTTCAGCGCGCCGGTGAAGTCGCGGCGCGTGTCATCGGCAAGATTGACCAGATGCCCGGTCAGCATCAGCCCCCAGGTCGATGCGTTCACCAGCACCGATTCACTGCCGCCAATGTGTTTTTTCCAGTTCGCCTCGCCGAGCTTGTCGCGAATCAGCTTGTCGGCCGTCGCGCCATCGGGGATGCGCAGCAACGCCTCGGCGACGCACATCAGCAGCACGCCTTCCTCACTCGAGAGGTCGTACTGGCGCATGAAGGATTCCACTGCGCTTTGCTGGGCGGCGCGTCCCCTGACACGCGCAACCAGTTCCGCGGCGCGCGTCAGAACGACATCCCGTTCGACCGGCGCGAGAGTGGCCTGCGCAAGCAAGGCGTCGATCGCCTGGGTCTCGTCGCACGACCACGCAGCGGTCATGCGCGCCCAGGTCGGCCCGGGGACGGGCGGCAATTGCGGAATCAGGCGTTCGCTCAAGGCAGCTCTCGGCAGTGCGGGTGCGCGACGGGCAGACGCACGCGCGATGGCGCGTAGTGTAGTGACGGCACCGCGAAGGACCAAGGTCCGACGCGGGAACGCGCCGTTGCCGTCGCAGATCTTGCGGCGGTTTGCCGCATCCTCGGCAACGGCCGCGGTTGCCGCTGTCGCGCAGGGTCCACTATCATCGTAAAGTTGAGTTTCCGTGTCTCGGGCCCCGGTTCCATCGGAGGTCGGGCCGGTACGCCGCAGCAACGGCCAAGACAGTGAATCCGAGTACTCGAATCAAGGTGATGTGATGATTTCATCCGGGGTCCTGCGCGCTTGCCGCGTCTTTGCGGCACTTGCCCTTCTGGCGAGCGGCCCGGCATGGGCGAATCCGCAGCCGTGGCAGCTGAACATGACGCCTGGCGTGACGTCCATCTCCCACCGGATCCATGACGTCCACATGCTGGTGTTCTGGGTGTGCGTCGTCATCGGCATCGTGGTGTTCGGTGCAATGGCCTACGCGATGTTCGCGTTCCGCAAGTCCAAAGGGGTGACTCCGGCGACGTGGAGCCACAACACGCTGATGGAAGCGATCTGGACCACGGTGCCGATCCTGATCCTGATCGTGATGGCGTGGCCCGCAACGAAGCTGCTGGTCGACATGGCCGATGTCGAAAATTCCGACATGACGATCAAGATCACCGG
>NZ_JBDSWZ010000276.1:0-37518 GCF_039926425.1 Dokdonella sp. | reverse complement strand
ATGAGCGCGGTGATGCCTTCGCGACGTGCAGTGCAATGCTCCGCTACAGGGCAACGCTCGCATTGCGGACGACGCGGGGTGCACAGCGTTGCGCCCAGATCCATGATCGCCTGGGTGTAGTCGGCGACGCGTTCGTGCGGCGTGTGCGATTCGGCATATGTCCACAGCAGGCGCTGGTTCGCGGTCGTGCCGGGCCATCCGCGCACGCCGTGCCAGCGTGCGAGCACACGCCGTACGTTGCCGTCGAGAATCGCGTGTCGATCGCCGAACGATTGCGCGAGGATTGCTGCCGCGGTCGAGCGGCCGATGCCGGGAAGTTCGCGGAGCGCGTCGACATCGCGCGGCAGGTCGCCGCCGTGCTGGTCGACGCTGACGTTCGCGGTGCGGTGGAGGTTGCGCGCGCGGCTGTAGTAGCCGAGGCCGGACCACAGCGCGAGTACGCGATCCTCCGATGCGGCGGCGAGGTCGGGCAGGGTGGGCAACTCGGCGACGAACCGATTGAAGTAGTCGATCACCACGCGCACCTGCGTCTGCTGCAGCATCACTTCGCTCAGCCACACGCGATAAGCGGTGCGCGATTGTTGCCACGGAAGGTCCTTGCGGCCGTGCGTGTCGTACCAGGCGAGCAGGGCGCTGGCGAATTCGTCGCTGGCGTGGGAAGCGGTGGATGTGTCGGTCATTCGTGTGAGGCTGGTGGAGGAACGTCGTCCTTCACTTCAAGATGGACACCTTCGAGTCGCGTGGTTCCAATCTGCAGCACCTTTGCGTCGGCGCTGCCGTTGAGCGGCGGAACGAGTGCGCTTGAATCGGGATGCGCGCGCACGCCGTCGATCCATGCAGCGAGATCACCGGAATTGGTGAATGCGATATCGAGACCTTCGGCAACGGTCATGCCACCTGATGTTGCGTTGCCGTCGATCAGATGCAGGTTGAATCGGATGTCGGGGGTGCTGGCGTTCGATGCGGGCCGCGTGGCGAGCCATTGTTTGAGCGCATCGAGGTCAAGCACCGGGCGAATGACGTCGATCTGTTCAATGTCGTAGCGATCGGCCCACAAGATGCGCCATGGCACACGCACTTCGATGGCGTCGGCTTTGATGAATGCGCTGGCGTTCGGCGCGTTCAGAGACGGCGCCGCGAGTACAAGGTGCAGCGTCGGCCAGAAGTCGTAATGCGCGGTGCCGCCGACGGTGAGATCGGCACCGAGCGCGCTGCGAGCTTCGCCGATGATCAGCGCGGTGAGGCGATCGGTGCGCGTGTAGTGGCGAATCGCGAGCACGACCGCAATCACCACCATTGCGAAGATCGCAAGTGCGATGCGCCAACGTCGACGCGGTTTGCGGGGTTCGGTTGCAGCCATCGCGCTAGTGTAGGCCGGACGCGCTCTTTGCGGCCGGCGCTTTTTCGTGAGGCCCGGGGAACGTGTGATTGTCCGGTGACGCTGTCGAAGAGCGCCGGCCGCAAAGAGCGCGTCCGGCCTACGAGAGCATGGATTTTTCCTTCCCCCGCTTTGCAGGGGAAGGATTCATGCGCGCGCGGCGATGGATTGTCTGAGCGGCGTGCACATCGGATGCGTGGAGATGACGACGAATCTTTGTAGGAGCGGCTTCAGCCGCGATGCTTGACCGCGCGCAGCAGACCATCGCGGCTGAAGCCGCTCCCACGAACATCTCGCGGGGCCGACGATTTTCTCAGCCGGCGGTTCCAATCGTCGCAGGCAGCAGCCCGTCCACAAACGCCGCGGCATCGAACACGCGCAGATCCTGCGCGGTTTCACCGAGGCCGACGTAGCGGATCGGCAGGCCGAATTCGCGGGCGAGGGCGAAGATCACGCCGCCTTTCGCGGTGCCGTCGAGCTTTGTGACGACGAGGCCGGTGACGCCGATCGCCTGGCTGAACTGGCGCACCTGGTTGATTGCGTTCTGGCCGGTGGTGCCGTCGATCACCAACAGCGCTTCGTGCGGTGCATCCGGGTCGAGCTTCGCCAGCACTCGGCGGATTTTCGACAACTCGTCCATAAGGCCGGTTTGTGTGTGCAGGCGACCAGCGGTGTCCGCGATCATCACGTCGGCGCCGCGCGAGCGGGCCGTTTGCAGCGCATCGAAGATCACGCTGGCCGAGTCGGCGCCCGAGCCTTGCGAGATCACCGGCACGCTGTTGCGCGTGCCCCAGCTCTGCAGCTGTTCGACCGCGGCAGCGCGGAAGGTGTCGCCGGCGGCGAGCACGACGTTGCGGCCTTCGTTCTTGTAGCGGTATGCGAGCTTGCCGATGGTGGTGGTCTTGCCGACGCCGTTGACGCCGACCATCAGCAGCACGAACGGTTTGCGGCCGGTCACGTCGAGCGGTTTCTCGACGCCACGCAGGCGCTCGACGAGTTCGGAGCGCAACGCGGAGAGCAGCGCACCAACGTCGGCAAATTCCCGTTTCGCTGTGCGTACGCGCAGCCGTTCGACCAGTTCGGTGGCGGTTGCCACGCCGACATCCGCGGTGATCAGGCAGGTTTCGAGTGCGTCGAGGAACGCGTCATCGAGCACCGGATGGCGCACGAACAGCGACGACAATCCTTTGGCGAATCCGCTGCCCGACAGGCGTTCGCGCCACGAGCGCTTGGCCGGTTCGATGACCGCCGGTTCGAGAGCTTCAATCGCCACCGGATGATCGGCGGCGACCTCGGTGGCGGGTTGCGTGTCTTCAACGAGCGCACCGGAATCGGGGGCAGGCTCGGCGACCGGCGCAACCGGCACGGCGTCCGGCGCCGGCTTCTTCTTCCAGAACTTCAGCATTGCGAGCGAATTGGGCGAGAATGCGGGCCCTCCATGCTATCACCGGTGCCCTTCAACCGATGTCCAAGTCCAGAGTCATTGCCTCCGGTTCAGTGCGTATCGTCGGGGGAACCTTGCGCCGATCGCGGCTGGAGGTACCGGACGCGCGAGGCTTGCGGCCCACGCCCGATCGCGTGCGGGAAACGGTGTTCAACTGGCTTGCGCCGGTGATCGAAGGCGCTCGCTGCCTCGATTTGTTCGCCGGCACCGGCGCGCTGGGGCTGGAGGCGATGTCCCGCGGTGCGGCGGCGTGTGTGTTTGTCGAACGCGATCGCAACCTCTGTGCGTTGCTCGAACAGAACGTCACTCGACTCAAAGTCGATCACGCAGAAGTCCGCTGCGACGACGCCGGCAGTTATCTGTCGTCACCTGCGCAGCCGTTCGACGTGGTGTTCCTCGACCCGCCGTTCACCTCGAACCTGTGGACCGATGCCGCGGCGCGGCTCGAAGCAGGCGGCTGGCTGTCGGCGCAGGCGTTCATCCATGTCGAAGGACCACCGGATGCGGCGATCACACTGCCTGAAAACTGGGCGTTGCATCGGGAAGGGCAGGCCGGAACCGTGCGCTACGCGTTGTATCGTCGCGTCGGCGCCGATCCGCTAAGCTAGCCGTCATTTGGGCGGGGCAGCGGTCACAGATGGCGACTACTCAACAGCGCGCGCGCATCGCGGTGTATCCGGGTACATTCGACCCGATCACCAACGGCCACATTGACCTGGCCAGTCGTGCTTCGCCGTTGTTTGATCGGTTGATCGTTGCGATTGCCGACAGTTCGTCGAAGAGCCCGCTGTTCACGCTGGATGAGCGGATCGAGCTTGCCCGCGATGCGCTCGCCGGATTGCCGAACGTCGAGGTGCTCGGGTTTTCCGCGTTGCTCGCCGTCTTCGTGGAGGAGATCGGAGCGGGCGTGATCCTGCGCGGGCTCCGCGCCGTGTCCGATTTCGAATACGAATTCCAGTTGGCGAGCATGAACCGCCACCTGATTCCCGCGGCGGAGACGTTGTTCCTGACGCCCGCTGAGCAATACAGTTTCATTTCCTCGTCGCTGGTGCGCGAAATCGCGCGACTCGGCGGCGATGTGTCCGGATTCGTTCCACCGGCCGTGCAGCAGGCGCTGCGAACGCGCTATTTGAATTCAACCAAGAGGTAGCAAGCCATGCGCAAGATCTTCAGCATTATCGCCTTCGCCGGCGTCGCGGCCCTCACGCTCACCGCCTGCGACAAGGGGGCCGACAAGCCCAAGGTGGACGTGGTCGAACAGAAGCCGACGGTGCTGCCGATGCCGACCAACGCGGCGGACACCAGTGCGTGGAAGCAGTATCTGGTGAGCGTGGTCTCCGCGAATCTTGAAGGTGTGCGCAGCAATCACCCCTACATGTACTTTGTTCCGGGTGGCGATGACGACAAGTCCAAGGGCGATCGCGAAAACCAGTTGACCAACGTGAAGAACGTGGTCGCGCGCAACGTGCTCCCCGGCAACATGCTTGCGTTCGGCGGCCCCAACTCCAGCATGACCGCGCAATTCGTCACGGATGCGTTCAAGGAGGCGCAGACAGGCGCGTTCAAGGATGTCTTCGTTCTCTTTGTCGGCACTCCTGCCGATGCCGAGGCGGTGAAAACCGCACTGGCGCCGTCTGCTGCGACGGTTCGGTTCGTCGAGGCGAAGTAGGATAGGAATTGGCGGTTCGGGATTCGCAGCCGCGCGCGTCTGACGAATCCCCACCCCGCGCATACCTGCCGCCACGATGTCGCTCAAAATCACCGATCAATGCGTCAATTGCGACGTGTGCGAACCGGTTTGCCCGAACAAGGCGATCAGCCTCGGCGTCGAGTACTACGAAATCGCGCCCGATCTGTGCACCGAGTGCGTCGGACACTACGACGAGCCGCAATGCGTGATCGTCTGCCCGGTGGAATGCATCTTCACCGATCCGGTGAATGTCGAATCCCGCGAGCAGTTGCTGGCGAAAAAAGCGAGCCTGACTCGCGAGGACGTGCCATGAAGCGAATCGTGCTGGTCGCATCCGTGCTCGTCGCGTGGGCCCAGTGTGCTGTTGCCGCGGAAACGCCGGGACACGCCGCGATCTCGAGCGCCCATGTGCTGGCGACGCAGGCGGGGTTCGACGCGCTCGCCGCGGGTGGCAACGCGTTCGACGCGGCAGTGGCGGTTGCGGCGATGCTGTCGGTGGTCGAGCCGCAGAGTTCGGGCATTGGTGGCGGCGGATTCTTCCTCGTGCGACGCGCGTCGGACGGCAAGGAAGTGATGATCGACGCGCGCGAGACGGCGCCTGCCGCAGTCGATCCAAAGGATTATCTCGACGCGAGCGGCCAGCCGGATCGCGATCACGCTCTGAATGGTCCGTTGTCGGCGGCGATTCCCGGCGAGCCCGCTGCACTGGTATGGATCGCGACGAAGTACGGACGGATTCCACTCGCCAAATCGCTGGCGCCTGCGATCCGCGTTGCACGCGAAGGGTTCAAGCCCGACGGCCGTTTCCTGCGCGGACTGCCGCGCGCGGCCGAGATCATGAAACGCTATCCGGCGTCCGTTGCGTTGTACCTGCCGGACGGAAAGCCGCCACAGGAAGGCTGGACCTTCCGCACGCCTGATCTCGCGCGGCTGCTCGAATCGATTGCCGCGGAAAAGGACGCGGCGTTCTACAAGGGCGCATTCGCCAAACGACTGGTCGATGGCGTACGTGCCGCCGGCGGACGCTGGACGCTTGAGGATCTTGCAAGCTACACCGTGAAGGAGCGTGCCCCGATCGCGTTCGAATACGGCGACTGGCATATCGTGACGGCGCCGCCGCCTTCGTCGGGCGGCATTGCGCTCGCCGAAATGCTCAACATGCTGTCGGGCTACGATCTTCCCAAACTCGATCGCGTGCATCGCATTCACACCATCGTCGAAACGATGCGTCGCGCGTATCGCGACCGCGCCGAATACCTGGGTGATCCGGACTTCGTGAAGATGCCGGTTGCCGAACTCACCAGTCCGCTGTACGCAGCGGGCTTGCGCGCGTCGATCCACCCGGACAAGGCGACGCCGAGCGACATGCTGCCAGGTTACATGCCGCCGCCGGAGAGCATGCACACCTCGCACTTCTCGATCATCGACAAGGACGGCAACCTGGTCTCCGCGACGCAGACGGTCAACACCACGTTTGGCTCGAAGTTCGTCGTTCCAGGCACCGGCTTCGTGCTCAACAACGAGATGGACGATTTCGCACTGGTCGCCGGTAAGCCGAACGCGTATGGCCTGCTCGGCAACGACAACAACGCGCCGAAGCCCGGCAGCCGACCGCTGTCGTCGATGACGCCGAGCTTTGTGGTCGGCAAGGACCGCATCGGCGTGCTCGGAACACCGGGTGGCAGCTACATCATCACGATCGTGCTCGAAGGCATCCTGTCGTTCGTCGACGGAGATTTGCCGGAAGCGATCGTTGCGCACCCGCGCTACCACCATCAGTACCTGCCCGACCAGATTTCCGCCGAAAAGGGCGCGTTCAGTGCGGACGAGCAGACGGCGCTCGAAGCGATGGGCTACACGCTCAACGTCGCAGCGAGCACGTGGCCGTTCGGTTTCATGAATGTCGTGAGCTGGAATCGCAAGACGGGCGAGATGCATGCCGCGGCGGACCCACGCGGGATCTCCGGCAGTGGCGTGGTGAAATGATTCGGACGCCCGAATTCCGAACACTCGAGTCCACGGCTCATTGACGTCATGGCCGCGAAAGCGGGCATCCATTCAAAACAGCATGAGGCATTCCCGCGTTTGCGGATTGACGTCTTGTGTGGAGGTTCTCGAAACCATGAAATTCTGGTCCATCCTCGGCAACTCGCAACGTCTCGACGGCGGCGCCATGTTCGGCAACGTGCCGCGCGGCATGTGGGCGCGCTGGATCATGCCCGATGACGCGGGACGTATTCCTCTCGCGTGCCGCTGCCTGCTCGTTGAAGGACTCAACGGCAGGAACGTGTTGTTCGAGACAGGTATCGGCGCGTTCTTCGCACCAAAGATGCGCGAGCGTTTCGGCGTGATGGAACCGCAGCATGTGTTGCTCGATTCGCTGCGCTCGGCCGGGTTCTCGCACGAGGACATCGATGCGGTGGTGCTGTCGCATCTTCATTTCGATCATGCCGGCGGTTTGCTGTCTGCGTGGGAAGAAGGCAAGCCGCCGAACCTGTTGTTTCCGAACGCGACGTATCTGGTTGGCGAGGAATGCTGGCAGCGCGCGCTGAATCCGCATCCGCGTGATCGCGCATCGTTCATTGCGGAACTGCATCCGTTGCTGGAAGCCTCCGGTCGGCTCGAACGCGTGCAGGGTTCGCGATCGCCGACACTCGGCATGCAGGTGCGGTTTTCGTATTCAAGCGGCCACACACCAGGGCTGATGCTGGCGGAGATCTCCGGCAGCGGTGCAGATGGCGCCGGCGGCATCGCATTCTGTGCGGACCTGATCCCGGGTCGACCCTGGGTCCATCTTCCGGTCACCATGGGCTACGACCGGTTTCCGGAACTGCTGATCGACGAAAAACGCGCGTTCCTCGACGACATGCTCGCCAAGCAGATGCGGCTGTTCTTCACGCACGACGTCGAATGTGCGAGTGCGGATGTGGTGCGAGATGACAGCGGGCGCTATTCGACCACCAACGAAGTCGCAGAGCTGAAGGGCGTGGCAGCCTGATGGCGCGCAAGCGTGGGAACAAAGCGCCTTCGTATTCGCCGATTCTGGGGCTGCTGGTGATCGCCACGCTCGCGGGCGGCGGCTGGTACGTGTGGCACCACCGCTCGGCGACGACCGTTGTGCACGAGCAACCAACCGCGACGCCGGTTGATATGGCGGAGCCGCGAATCGATCCGTCGAACGAAGGCAAGCGTGTGCGTATTACGGGGGAGGTCCGCATGGACAAGCCGGCCAGGGACCCGCGCCTGGGCATTCTTTCGGATTCAGCGGTGCTGTGGCGAAAGGTCGAGATGCTGCAATGGATCGAGCATTGCGTCGCGGGCAAGTGCGGTTACGCGCTGGACTGGTCGGAGAGAGCTGTCCATTCGTCGGCGTTCCATGAGAAGGCAGGGCACGATAATCCAGGCGCATTTCCGTTATCGAGCGAAACCTTTCTCGGCGAGAACGTGCGCCTCGGTGCATTTCGAGTCGACAACGCGCGAGTGCCGGACGAGAGCGGCGCTACGCCTTACCCGATTCGCCTGGAACAACTGCCGGAAAATCTCGCCGCGACGTTTCGCGTCAAGGACGGCGTGCTGGTCGCCGCGACCAATGCCGGGCAACCCGAAGCGGGTGACCTGCGCGTGACGTATCGTGTGCTGCCCGCTGGCCTGAAACAAACATGGTCGGGCGTCCAGCGTGGTGATCGGTTGCAGTGAGGCGCGCCATGCGTTTGCCCGTCTAATCGTTCCGTGTTTGCCCAGGAGCGGACGACGCGGGTGGTGTGCGGGCGAGTCCGTGGGATACTCGCTGCCGCGTGATGGTGGCTGTATCGCGACTTCGTGTGCGCCGTCGATTTCGCCACGGCACCGACCTGCAATCCCATTCCAGGAATCCCATGCATATCACCGGAATCTACGTGGCGCTTGCCACGCTGCTCGTGCTCGTTCTTGCCGGTCGCGTCTCGACCGGGCGACGGACCCACAAGCTGAGCCTGGGCGACGGGGGTCACGCCGACATGGTTGCGCGCATTCGTGCGCATGCCAATGCACTCGAAAACCTGCCCCTCGCGCTGTTGCTGTTGTTGATGCTCGAACTCAACCAGACGCATCCGCTCTGGCTGCACGTCTTCGGATGCCTGTTGATCGTCGCGCGGATCGCGCATGCGATCGGTATGTCGGGAGCGCGCAGTATGGGCGTGGGTCGCCTGATTGGCACCGTCGCGACGTGGTTGCTGATGGGGGTGATGGCGCTGCTGCTGTTGTGGCAGTGGTTTGCGTGGACCGCGACGTCGCTTTGACACTCGCCTTGTGCGGCCGGCGCTTGCATGGCGACGCACACAAACCTGCCGGCCGACCTGCGGTTGTCCAGCCTACGCGCCGATTCGCGCTACGTGTTGAGGTTGAATCAACGTAGGCCGGACGCGTTTTGTGCGGCCGGCGCTTTTGCGTCGTCGTGCACGAAAATCTGCCGGCCGATCTGCGGTCGTCCAACCGATGCGCCTTCTGCGACGCGGATTCAGCGAAGCGCGTTCAGCGTGTAAACAGCGTCTCGCCGTGATCGAGCAGATAGAGACCTGCGAACAATTTCGGGTCGATCGAAAAGCCGTCGCGCATTTTCGAAACCAGCCACGCCGGTGCGGCCTCGCGGGGAATTTCGTGCACGACGATCTGCTCGGTGTCATCCCCGCCACCCGCGTGCTCGCGGGTGAGATCGTAGGCGCGGACGAATCCGAGAATCTCGTTGCTCATGCCGGACGAGGTCGGGCCTTCCATCAGGAAAACGATGCGCTGCGCGCGGTAGCCGGTTTCCTCGACAAGCTCGCGATGCGCCGCATCGATGGCGCTTTCGTCAGTGCTGGTTTCAACGTCGCCCACCAGCCCTGCGGGCATTTCGATCGTCTTGCAGTCGATCGCCGCGCGGTATTGCTCGACGAACAGGACGCAATCGTCCGGCGTCACCGCAATGATGACAACGGCACCGCCCGGGTTTGTCCGTTCGGCGTATTCCCACTGCCCGCGGCGCTTGAGGCGTAGCCAGTCTCCGTTGCAAAGCGTTTCGGTTTCGGTCATGTTAGGCGGCTGTCCTGAACTTTTTCGCGCTTGTGGCGGTCTGCCAACGACCGCCAAGCTTGCGAGGTAACCCTGATGAAGATCAAGCAAATTCTGTACGCCGTTGCGTTTTGCGTCGCCAGTTCCGCCGCGTTGGCGCAGGTCGCCGCAGACGTGGGTCGCCCGCAGATCGATCCTTCTTCGCTCAGCGAGCGCCAGATTGGCCAGACCGAGGCGCCGCAGGCGCTTTACCGTCTCGCCGCGTTCTACAAGCAGAAGGGCGACCTCGAGCGACTGGTGTGGACGCTGCAGCGGCTCAACGTGCTCGCACCGAACAATGGCGACCTCAAGCTCGCGCTCGCGACGACCTATGCGCTCCGCGGTGACAAGAGCAAGGCGTACGAGACATTGCTGTTTCTGCAGAAGGCAGGCTTTGGCTATGACCTGACGACCAATCCGAATTTTTCAAACGTTTCCGGCACCAAGGTGTGGACCTACATCGTCGACAGCCTGAAGACAAACATGAAAAAGTTTGGCGAAGGAAGCGTGGCGTTTTCGTTTCCGAACGGCGACACGCTGATCGAGTCGCTCGCCTACGACCCCACGCGCAAGCAGTTTCTTGCAGGCAGCGTTCGGGACGGAAAGATCTCGCTGGTCGATCCGACCGGAACATTGCACGATTTCATCGTTCCCGATTCCACCAACGGACTCTGGAGCGTCTATGCGATGGCGGCCGATCCGGACGACGATGCGCTGTACGTCGCGAGCACGTCGTCGGTGTACTTCAAGGGGTTTTCCCAGACCGATTTCGGAAAGGCAGGCGTCTTCAAGTTCAAGCTGTCGACCGGCAAGCTGGTTGCGAAATACCTGCTACCCGCGGGCGGACCGCCGCGCACGCTTTCGAGCATCGCGGTCGGCAAGGGTGGCCAGGTCTACGCCGCCGATGGCGTCCACAACATCGTCTATCACCTGGATGGAACGACGCTCAAGCCGATGGTTGAAAATCCGCGCTTCACCAGCCTGCGCGGGTTGGCGGTCAGTGGCGACGGCAAGACGCTCTACCTCGCAGACTATGCCCTTGGCGTGCTCGGCGTCGATCTCAGCGGGGGAACCGGTTTCGAGTTGGATTTCGAGCCGTCGGTGCTCGCTCTTGGCGGCATCGATGGACTCTACTGGTACGACGGTACGCTCGTTGTCATCCAGAATGGCATGACGCCGCACCGGGTGATGCGCCTGAAATTGAGCAACGACGGGCACGGCATTGTCAGTGCGATGCCGATCGATGTGGCAAATCCGGCGTTCGCGTTGCCGACGTACGGCACGGTGAGCGGCGACAAGCTCTACTTCGTCGCCAATAGCCAGAAAAATGCCTACGATACGTACGGCACGCCGAAGGCCGGAACGAAGCTGGAACCGGTGCACGTGTTCCGCAGCAACCTGCGTTTCTCGTGGGATCAGACCGGAATCGACACGCGTCGTGCAGCGCCGAAATCCAGGCCTTCCGCGCCGGCGTTTCCAGGTCCGCTCGCGACACCGGGCCGGTTTTCCAACGTTGAAGGTGGGGCTGTGGTCGCGCCGTCGAACTGACCCGTTCGCATTCATCCAGCGGACGGCCGCGTCTACAACCACCCAGCGCGCTTCAGCACCCAGAACAACACCGCGCAGATGCTCGCGGTGACGGTGATCATCACAGGATAGGCCCACGGCTTGTCGAGCTCGGGCATGTGGTGGAAGTTCATTCCGTACCAGCTGGCCAGCAGCGTCGGCGCGGCGAGCAGCGCCGCCCAGCCCGCGAGACGCTTGACGATCTCGCCCTGCGCCACGGTCACCAGCGCAAGGTTCACACTGAGCGCTGCAGTCAGCATCTCGCGCATCGTGTCGGTCGATTCGTTGACGCGCGCTGCGTGGTCATAGACGTCGCGGAAATACGGCCGCACCTCGTCGCGAATCAGCGTTGGATACTGGCGCACGAGTTGGTTGAGAATGTCCTGGATCGGCGCGATTGCAAGGCGCAGGTTCACCAGTTCCTTTTTGAGTTGGTACAAGCGCTTGATGGTCTCGCGCTTGAACGTCTCCTGGAATACTTCCTCTTCCAGTTCCTGCAGTTCCTCCTGGAACTCGCGCACGATCGGGAAGAAGTTGTCGACGATGAAATCGAGTACCGCGTAGAGCGAGTAGCTCGGACCCAGCGCGAGCATGTCGGTGGCCTGCTCGCAGCCGCGCCGCGCCGAGGCGTAACTCAGCGATGCACCGTGACGCACGGTGACGATGTAGCGGCGGCCGACGAAGATGTGCGTCTCGCCAAACGCAATTTTGCTGGCGACCACCTGCGCGGTGTGCGCGACGATGAACAGCGATTCTCCGTAGACCTCGATCTTCGCGCGCTGGTGCGCGTTGTGCGCGTCCTCGACGGCGAGTTCGTGCAGTCCGAATTCCTCCTGCAGTTTTTCGAGCATCTGCTCGCTCGGTTCATGCAGGCCGACCCAGACCCATTCGTCCGGTGTTTCCAGTACGTCGCTGATTTCCTCGATCGTGATGTCGCGCAGACGCCGCCCATCGACACCATAGGCGACGCAATTGACGACCATCGGGTCGGTGCAGGTGGGATCGGTCGGCAGGACGTTCGGAGCGCTGTTCATCGACGCATCATGCCGCGACCGACATGACGGCGGCAATCGCGATCGGCATCATCCGCCACAGCCGAGATAGGCATCCGCCTTCGCGCGCCATTGCAGATTGATCGCCGCGAGCCCGTTCCGCGCAGCTTCTATCTGCGCTTCATTCAGTGCACCCTGCCAGCTGAACACATCTTTCGCGTACTGGGCAAGAAAGTAAAGCTGCGGCTGTCCCGATTCGAAACAACCCGCCTGAGCAAGCTGAAATCGATACAGCGCCCATGCTAACGCTTCGACGGGATTGTTCTCCGCACGCAGGTTGCCGATTTGCTTGTCGAGCAGCTGCCATTTGCCGAGGCCCGCTGCGCGTGTGATCCAGTCGTCTGTCCATACCGGACGATCGGAAGGGGGCCGGGTTGGATCCGCCTGATCGAGGGCGAGAAACACGATCGCTTCAGCATCTCCCGCACGGGCCAGTTCCTCGAGAATAGCTCGACCCTCCGCGCGTTCGCCAATGTCGTGCGAGCGTAGCAGGCGCGCACCGAGCGCGCGTTGCGCCCGCGTGTCGTGGAGTTCATCGGTGAGATGGCGCAGGTCGGCAATCGCTTCGGTATCGTCCGGGTTGTCGAGCGAGGCGTCGATCTGGATTTGCGGATCGTCCGCGCTGAAAAACCGGTCGATGGCCATCATCGCGAAGTCGATCGTTCCGCCAATGCCTTCGCAATCGGCGACGCGGTCGCTCAGGCGCTGTTGCACATCGCTGTCGAGCGCGCGGATGAACTGGCTCCATTGCGCGGGCATGCCAAGGACGAGACGGTCAACATACGACGTGTGGTGCGTCGCGTCCGCAGCGGCCCGTGTACCCAACGACTGGCAGTCGCTGGCCAACAGCAGCGCCGCCGTCGCTGCGCGCTGGTCGCCATCGCGCGCCAAGGCGGTCAACGCCTGCCATGCTTCACCGGGCGGGAGACGCACCAATTGCGCGACCTCGTTGCCCCACATACGTGCGTCCTTGGCCTCGATCACGTGGCCCGCAAGTTCGGCCCAGTCCTGCGCGCTACGCTGTGGATCTGCAGTGATCGCTTCGCGCGCCGCCACCTGTGGGACCGGGTCGTGAGACAGCGAAGACGCTGATATCGCGGGAGCCGCCACCGGCGTTGTCTGCTCTGCATGTCGCGGTATCGCGCGTGACGCGTGATGTCGATGCAGCGCGATGCCGCCCGCGATCGCAATCGCGACCAGGAGCGCGACCAGAGGGATCCAGCCGCTTCGCGTCATCGCGCTCGAATCGGAACGCGCGGACGCGCCTGAAGCCCCATCGCTAGCGCGACATGGATTGGCAGGAACAGCACGATCCACTGCACGTTGGACTGCACGAACCATGGCAGGATTTTCGAGAACAGGGCGATGCCGGCAATCACTGCGACGGACCACGCGATCCAGCTTGTCGCATTGCGCGCACGTGCGTTTGCCCGAAACGCGCCGATCCACGCCGGAATCAGCAGCAGGCAGAGCGGGCTGAGCAGCAGCAGGTTTTCGTTGCGCCATGCCGCCTTGTGGTCGGTCGCCAGCCACAGGAACAGCAGGACGCATCCGCCGAGTCCGCAAAACAGTTCGAACAGCGTGGCGAACACGGCCAGCGGAATGCGTGCGGCCACTCGCTGTGACCGGCCGAGCAGCACGATCGCGACGCCGACCGCGAGACCAAGCGCGAGAAATTCCCAGCGCAGGTCGGGCGGCAGCGCGGGCGGTTCCTCCACCTGTCCGACGGCGATGGTGACGGTCGGGCGAACGAGCGGCATGTCCTTGCCATCCGCGTCTTTCATCGTGATCAGCGGCAACAGCGTGCTCAGCGTTTCCGGCACGAAGCTTTCCTGCCAGTAATCGATGCGCTGGTCGGCGTAGGGTCCGAGGCCGAGGTCGATGCCGAGCATCAGCAGCGGCGCCGGCGCCATCAGGCGCAATGCGTCGAGGCGATACGTGTAGCCACGCGAGCGTCCTTCGCTCTGTGCGTGCAGGGCGCCACCGAGCGCCTTGTCCAGCGCATCGCGCACCCGCGTCGAGCAGTTCGCTTCGAAGTAGTCGTAGCGGTACTGCGCATTTTCCGGGCGCGCATTCCACTCGAGGAATTCAACCAGCGCGCGCGCTTGCATCGGCAACAGGTTCAGGCGCTGCTCGGTGATCTGCCGACCCTCGTCGCGATACATCTGCACATCGTCGTCGAAGTCATCAACCGCCATGAGATAGCGCATGCGGCCGCGCGCGAAGTTGAGCAGGAAATCCTGCTGGCTCAAATCGAAGATGCCGTAGTTGTAGAGCAGCGCATCGCCTCCCGCCGGATCGCGCACCACGATCGCGTTGTGCCCGAAGCGCTCGAAGAAGATGTCGCCGGGCCCGATGGTCAGAAGGCTGATTTCCGGCTGGGAATCCGGGTTGGTGAGCGGCGAGGGATCGGGCAACTGTGCCGACACCGTGGTGATGCTCGCGATGCATCCGAAGAGGCTCGTCGCGAGCCTTTGCAGCAGGCGGCCGACACGGGGAAAGCGCGGCCTCTCCGATTCCCGGCACTCAGGCGTCATGCACCCGCACCGCAAACTGCAGCACGCGGCGGTCATCGGCGCGGGTCACCTGGAAATGGAATCCGCCGAACGCGGCTTCGTTACCGACTTGCGGCAGGTAACCCATCTCGCTGGTGACCATGCCGCCGACCGTGTCGAACTCCTCGTCGCTGAACGAACTGTCGAACCGCTCGTTGAATTCGGCAATCGGAGTGAGGGCGTTGACCAGGAAATCGCCGTTGGCGCTGCCCTGGATCATCGTCTGCTCGTCGTCGTCGTCGTCGTGCTCGTCGTCGATGTCGCCGACGATCTGTTCCAGCACGTCCTCGATGGTGACGAGTCCGGCGACTCCACCGTATTCGTCGACCACGATCGCCATGTGGTTGCGCGAGAGACGGAACTCCTTCAGCAGGATGTTGAGCCGCTTCGATTCCGGAATCATCGTCACCGGCCGGAGCAGGCTGCGGATGTCGGCGCTGGTGTCCTCGGTGTAGCAGCGCAGCAGGTCCTTGGCCAACAGGATGCCGAGGATCTCGTCCTTGTCGCCGGCGTGCACCGGGAAGCGCGAGTGGCCTGACTCGAGGACGTCCTTGAGAATCTGCGGCAATGCTGCATCGATCGGCAGCGACACCATCTGCGCGCGCGGCACCATCACGTCGGAAACGGTGAGGTCGGCGACCTGGATCGCCCCCTCGACCATCGACAGCGTGTCGTTGGACATCAGGCCGTTGGCTTGCGCGTGACGGAGCTCTTCGATCAGCTCTTCGCGACTCTGCGGTTCACCGGAAAGCGCCTGGCTGATGCGCTCGAACCAAGATCGCGACGGAGCGTTACTGGGGGGATCCTCGCTCATTTCCACTGTGCGCATGCCCGGTCGGGCGGTGCGGCAGTGTAGCAAAGGTGCTTTGCGGGTGAATTGCGGTGGAGGAGACGCGGCGAACGGGAGCGGGCGGACCGGTTCGAGAACCAGTCGAAAGCCTGAAACACGACGCGCACCGAGACGAGATCGACCGGTGGATGAAATCGGGATTGCCGTCGCGTTCGGCGACCGTTGTTCTGGAGGCGTCGCTGAAACCAGAAAGCTGAAACTCCTCTGCAACCCCTCTCGGATTGCTCTGACAGGCGCATCACAGCGGGCTTCCCGTCGCTCGGCAGGCGACGGTCAGTCGTCGATGGAGTAGGGGTCGTCGATGCCGAGCGTGGCGAGGATCGACTGTTCCAGCGTTTCCATCGTCTTCGAATCGCGGTCGGATTCGTGGTCGTAGCCGAGCAGGTGCAGCACGCCGTGGACTGTCAGGTGGGCAAAATGATCGCGTGGATCCTTGCGTGCCTTGCGGGCTTCGCTCTGCACCACCGGCGCACAGATGACGATGTCGCCGAGCAGACCCGCATGCTCGCCCGGCGCGGGTTCGTACGGGAAGCTGAGCACGTTGGTCGCGTAGTCGCGGTTGCGAAAATCGCGGTTGTAGCGACGGCCGGCGGTCGTCCCGACGATGAGGATATTGAGCTCGGTCCAGCGTCCGCGATTGCGCAACTCGGGAATCGCATCGATCCAGCGTTGAAACGATTTCAGCATCGGCACCCCGGCGCGGCCAGCTTCATTCTTAAACCACAGGCAGATCCGGGTTGCCTCCGGCGTCGCGGCGGCTTTCGGTCGACGGCGGGATTCAGCCGTCATGCCCGTTGGCCGGAGCAGCAGCTGAACGTTCGAGTTCGCGTTGCTCGTAGGCGCGCACGATCCGCTGCACGAGAGGATGCCGAACGACGTCCTTTGCAGTGAAGAACGTGAAACTCGTGCCCTCGACGTCGTGCAGCACCTCGACTGCGTCGCGCAAACCGGACTTTACGTGTTTCGGCAAATCCGTCTGCGTCATGTCGCCGGTGACCACCGCGACCGACCCGAAGCCGATGCGTGTGAGGAACATCTTCATCTGCTCGATCGTGGTGTTCTGTGCTTCATCGAGGATCACGAACGCATCGTTGAGCGTGCGACCGCGCATGTAGGCGAGCGGGGCGATTTCGATGACGTTTCGCTCGATCAGCTTCAGCACTTTGTCGACGCCGAGCATTTCATACAGCGCGTCGTACAGCGGGCGCAGGTACGGATCCACTTTCTGGCTGAGATCGCCCGGCAGGAAGCCGAGCTTCTCCCCCGCTTCGACCGCGGGCCGCACGAGGATGAGCCGCTGCACACGATTGTCGTTGAGCGCATCGACCGCCATGGCGACCGCAAGGTATGTCTTGCCGGTTCCGGCCGGGCCGATGCCGAAATTGATGTCGTGCGTCGCGATCGCGTGCAGGTAGCGTGTCTGGTTCGCGCCCCGTCCACGGATCAGCCCGCGCTTCACCTGCACGGCGACCTCCTGCGATGACTCGGCGGCGCGCGCGTCGAGTGCATCGACACCCGATTCCGACAGATGCAAATGGATCTGCGGCGGAGTCAGCGTTTCGGTTTCTGTCGACGCGTAAAGATCACGCAGCACGCGCTCGCCCGCTTTGACCGCATGCGGCGCGCCAGTGACGCGAAAGATGTTGCCGCGATTGGCAATTTCGACGCCGAGCCTTAACTCGATCTGCCGAAGGTGCTCGTCGAACGGGCCAGCGAGGTTGGCGAGGCGCATCCCGTCAGCGGGATCGAGCGCGAAATCGTGATAAGTGGGTTCGGTCATAGGCATAGGAGGTTAGCGCGCGCGAGGCGCACCTGCCAGTCGCGGGATCCGCGCCGCATCGGCGCCTGTGTCGGCAGGTTCAGTTTGGCGTCGCTGATTGATCCGCAACTTCGGAGGGCATAGATTTACGCAATGGTCAGACATGCGCGAAGTGACGTTCCGGGAGCCGCGTCGCTAGGGCGGGGCGAGCAACTGTCATGACCGAGACACAACGCGATCGCTGGCCTGCGCTGCCATTGGACGAGTGGCGGGACACCTGCGAAACCTTGCAGCTTTGGACGCAGATCGTGGGCAAGACGCGACTCGCGTTCGCGCCGATGCAGAACCATTGGTGGCAGATCGCGCTTTATGTGACGCCACGCGGACTGACGACCTCGGCAATGCCGTGCGCCAACGGCAGCTTTTCGGTCGAGTTCGATTTTCTCGAGCATCGCTTGTTGATACAGGTCAGCGATGGCGCGACGCGCGGCGTCGCGCTGGAGCCGTGTTCGGTCGCCGATTTCTTCGCGCGTTATCTTGCAGCGTTGCTTGAACTCGGCATCGCGCCTGGAATAAGGCCGGTGCCTGTCGAGCTTGCGACCGTCATCCCGTTCGCCAGGGATCGCAAGCACGCATCCTATGATCCGGATGCCGTGCAGCGCTGGTGGCGGATTCTGCTGCAGACCGAGCGCGTGATGCAGCGCTTTCGTGGTCGCTTCGTCGGCAAGCAAAGCCCGGCGCATTTTTTCTGGGGCAGTTTCGACCTGGCCACGACGCGCTTTTCCGGGCGTCGTGCGCCACGCCACCCGGGCGGCGTGCCGCACTGTCCCGACGACGTGATGGTTGAAGCGTATTCGCACGAGTGCAGCAGCTGCGGCTTCTGGCCGGGCGGTGGCCCCGTCGAAGAGCCTGCGTTCTATGCCTATGCATATCCGGAACCGCCGGGCTATGCGTCGTATCCAGTCCGTCCTGCAGCTGCTGCCTACAACGCGCAGATGCACGAATTCGTGCTGCCGTATTCTGCCATTCGCAGCGCGGCCGACCCCGATTCAACGCTGCTCCAATTCCTGCAATCAACCTACGAAGCAGCCGCCGAGCTTGGGCTGTGGGATCGCGTCGCGCTCGAACGAATTGCTCAAGAGTGGCCGTGAGTAACACCGTTTTTCAACGCGCCCTACAGCCACCATTGCAAATAGCCTCTCCCAGGCCAACAACCGGTTCGTCGCCAGCCGTCCGCGGATAGCCAGCCGGACACCTGGTCGCACCGCACTCCCCGCACTCCCCGCCCTCCGATGGAGCGGTCGGCGCATATTTACGACAAATTGTCGTCGAAACGTGCAATCGAAAAACTGGCATAGCCCTGATCATTCTTGCGGCACGGGCCGGCGTGGCTTTTGAACGCCAGTTCGGCGCGACGGCGCCCTCTCGGCGCACACTTTTTTTTTCGCGTCGCTGCTACGCCTGCGATTGCCCACGAAAGAGGACAAGATCATGACTTCCGCAGTACCTATCCGCGACCCCGTTAAAGATGCATTGCTGACACCGCACAACTGCGCCGTGTTGATCATCGACTTTCAGCCAACACAGGTGAGTTCTGTCGCCAGCATGGACAAACGCACCTTGGTCGCCAACGTGGTGGCGCTGGCGAAAATCGCCAAACTCTATGACGTTCCGATCGTGGTCTCCACGGTGAACGTTGACACGGGCATCAACCAACCAACGATTCATCAGCTGCACGATGTTCTCGGTGATGTGCCAACCATTGATCGCACGTCGATCAATGCATGGGACGACGCCGACTTCGTCATGGCGGTCAAGGCGACTGGTCGCAAGAAACTGATCATCGCCGCGCTCTGGACCGAAGTGTGTCTGGCGTTTCCGGCACTCGACGCACTCCGTGAAGGCTTTGACGTGTATCCGGTGGTCGACGCGGTCGGCGGCACATCGCTCGAAGCGCATCGGGCCGGACTTGCGCGTGTCCAGCAGGCCGGCGGGCAACCCATTTCGTGGGTCTCGTTGATTTGCGAATTGCAGCGTGATTGGAATCGCAAGGCGACTGTGCCCGGCTTTGCGGAAATCCTGTTCGCGGTCGAGGGTCATTGAAAGCGGCCCGCTCCGAAACTGCTTTGCGCCCGAGACCTTCCACTCAACGGAAACCGTGCCATGACTCGCATTCTCGTTCTTTACTACTCCGCATATGGTCATACCGAAATCATGGCCAACGCCATCGCAGAAGGTGCACTCGCTACCGGAGCTCACGTTGACGTCAAGCGCGTGCCCGAACTGGTTCCTGAATCCGTTGCGCGCGCGTCGCACTTCAAGATTGATCAGGCGGCGCCTGCGGCGACGATCGATGATTTGCGCGACTACGACGCGATCATCGTCGGCACCGGCACCCGTTTCGGACGCATGAGTTCGCAGATGGCGACCTTTCTCGACCGCGCTGGTGGGCTGTGGGCGCAAGGAGCGCTCAACGGCAAAGTTGGGGCGGCTTTCACCTCCAGCGCGACCCAGCATGGCGGGCAGGAAACCACGCTGTTCTCGATCATCACCAACCTGCTGCACTTCGGCATGGTGATCGTTGGACTCAACTACGGATTCGCCGGTCAAACGATCCTGGATGATGTCACCGGCGGCTCGCCGTATGGCGCATCCACGATCGCCGGTAGCGATGGCGCGCGCCAGCCGACCGAAAACGAATTGGCAGGCGCGCGCTATCTGGGACGCGTGGTTGCCCAGACGGCGATGAAGTTGCATGGCTGAAACATGGCGCACGCAAAGGAACTGAACGTTCTTGACAGAGCGAGCGACACCCCGCATCGGCTACCCGTGATGCGTGCGCTGAAATTTTGAAGGTCAACGCTGAATCCATTGGAGAGCCTGAACAATGTCGACGCCCGCAACAGGCAATGACGTGACTATGAGAATGACCGAACACGATGCACTGCAGGTTGCAGCTGCCAATGCGAACGGCCGCCAACCTGTCGTGTTCCTGCATGGGCTGTGGCTGTTGTCGAGCAGTTGGGACCGTTGGGCCGTGATGTTCGAGGCGGCCGGATACACGGTCCTCGCACCAGGCTGGCCCGACGATCCGGACACAGTCGAAGAAGCGAATGCCCATCCGGATGTATTCGCACACAAATCAATTGGCCAGGTGGCCGACCATTTCGCGCAGATCGTCAATGGGCTGACGCGCAAGCCGGTTCTGATCGGCCATTCGTTTGGTGGACTCCTGGCGCAAATCCTTGCAGGACGAGGACTGGCTGCGGTCACCGTGGCAATTGATCCCGCGCCATTCCAGGGCGTCCTCCCGCTTCCATTCTCGGCGCTGAAATCGGCATGGCCGGTGCTCGGCAATCCTGCCAATCGCAACCGGGCGGTGCCCTTGACCTACGAGCAGTTTCGCTACGCGTTCGCCAACGCCGTCGGTGAAGAGGAGGCCCGTACGCTCTATGCGCGCTTCGCGGTCCCAGCCGCCGGCGAGCCGCTGTTTCAGGCGGCCGTCGCCAATTTCAATCCGTGGACGGAAGCGACGGTTGACACCGCAAATCCGGCACGTGGGCCGCTGCTGATCCTCTCCGGAGAAAAAGACCATACCGTTCCGTGGGCCGTTGCGCACGCATCGTTCAAACTCCAGAATGCGAATGCCGGCATCAGCGAAATTCTCGAAATGCCGGGCCGGGGACATGCGCTGACCATCGACAGCGGCTGGCGCGAGGTCGCCGACACGGCTATGAAATTTGTGCGGCGCTTCGCGCCAAGCGCGAGCGAGGAACGCCGACCATGACAATCATCGTTGGAATTTCCGGCAGTTTGCGTCGCGAGTCGTACAACTCGGCGTTGCTACGCGCTGCCGCTGCAATGATGCCGGCCGGCGGCCGGTTGGACATCCACTCGATCCAGCCCATTCCGCTGTACAACGGCGACGACGAAGCGGCGACCGGCATTCCTCTCGCCGTCGCCGCGTTGAAGGACGCGATCGCTGCGGCGGATGGATTGCTGATTGCGACACCCGAATACAACAACAGCATTCCCGGGGTCGCAAAGAATGCAATCGACTGGCTCACTCGCCCCACGTCCGATATTCAACGCGTCTTTGCAGGCAAACCGGTCGCCCTCGTTGGCGCAACAACCGGCGGATTCGGCACGGCGTTGGCGCAGAATGCGTGGATCCCGATACTGCACAAGTTGGGTGCGAGGATATGGTCCGGTGGCAGGCTCATGGTGTCTGGCGCTGACAAGGCGTTTGACGCCGAGGGAAACATGATCGACGACGCAGTGAGGAGCGCATTGCGGACATTTCTCGAAGGATTCGCCGGCCAACTTCAGGGGCGTTGACCGAAAAGATCCTGCGCTGAGCGCTGTCGTCGATTCAGTCCTTTGAAAACCGGTAGTGACCGACCATCCACTCGTCGCCGTCCGCATAACCGAACAGTTCCGCGCAAGCCATCCAGAACATGCGCCAGCGCTGGTTCCAAAGCGCCGCCTGGTCGCCGTATGCCACGCCAAGGACGCGAAGGACCTCGTCGCGACGGCGGTCGTGGTTTTCGAGCCACGCATTCGCGGTCTTCTCGTAGTGGGTGCCCGAGAGGCGCCACTGCTCGTCGATCTTCAGGTCGCGCTGGAAATGCAGAAGCGTGTCGGCCGCGGGCATCAGGCCGCCGGTGAAGAAGTATTTGCCCATCCAGTCGTCGTCGCCGTCGGTCTCGAACGGATACATCAGTTCACGATGGCAGAAGATGTGCACGAACAGCTTGCCGCCGGTTCGCAGCCATTCACCGATGCGCGACATGAGATGGTCGTAGTTGCGCACGTGCTCGAACATCTCCACCGAGACGACCCGATCGAACTGTGCAGAATCGAGGGTCAGTTCATTGATGTCCCGTGTGATGACGCGCACGTTGGCCAAACCGCGGTCGCGGCATCGTGCTTCGATGAATTCACGCTGCGGCCGCGAGTTCGACACCGCAGTGATGCGGGCATTGGGAAAGTGCTCGGCCATCCACAGCGTCAGCGAACCCCAGCCGCAGCCGAGTTCGAGGATCGACTGGCCGTCGGCGAGCAGCGCACGTTCGGCGTAGATTGCGAGCATCCGCACTTCGGCCGCGTCGAGATCCGGCGTGGTGTTGTCCCAGTAGCACGAACTGTATTTCAGCCTTTTGCCAAGGCAGAGTTCGAAGAAGCCGGGTGGCAATTCATAGTGCTGTGCGTTGGCGGCATCTGTTTCGATTGCGATCGAGCTGGTGCGCAGACTGTCGAGCACGTGGCGGAAGCGCTGCCATGACGCTTCGAGACTGGCGCCGCGTTCGACGCGAAGACGATCCGCACACAGCCGGCGGATTCCCAGTCGGATCAGGCTGTCGGGAAGCAGGCCGCGCTCGGCCAATGCAATCGTTGACCACGCGCTGTCGTGTTCGGCCGCTGCAGGTTTCTGCGGTGTGTTCTGTCTCGACGCGAGAATTTCCGTCGTCATGTCATTGCTCCTTCGGAAACCACGGGATGAGTGCACTGGTGGTGCGCTGGTAGTCGCGATAGTCGTCGCCGCGCGAACGCAGAGACTGCGCTTCGGTGAATGGAATGCCGGTAAGCCAGGCCAGCGATACGAGCATCAACGCCGGGCCGATGAAGCTTGCCGCGAGGAGCCATGGACCTGCGCCGACGGCGAGGAACACGTAGGCGAACCAGTGGGTCCACTCGAAGAAATAATTGGGATGGCGCGAGTAGCGCCAGAGTCCGGCGCGACAGGTCTTGCCACGATTCGCGGAATCGGCACGAAACGCGGCGAGTTGTCGATCGGCGATCGTCTCGCCACCGATGCTGACGAGCCACACCACCACCGCAAGCGTCGACCACACGGTCCAGCCTGCCACGGGATTGCTCGCGGCAATCCAGAACGGCAGCGAATAGAGGCCTGTCGCGACGGCCTGCGCCATGAAGAATCCGAAGAACCGGCGCTGGTCGTCGTGCCAGTGCTCGCGCAGATACCGGTAGCGTCCGTCTTCGGGTTCGCTGCCGACGCGATGCATCAGATGCAGCGCAAGGCGACTGCCCCAGACGCCGCCAAGCACCGCAATCAGAATGCGCGGCACCATTGCGCCATCGGCGACGCTTGCGTAAAACACCGCACTCAACGCCATGCACGCGGACCACAGGACGTCGACGAGGCCCGCGTTGCGTGTCGTTCGCTGGCGCAGCCAGCCGACGAACATCACGACCGCCGCGAAGAGCCACAGCAGCACGATCGGCCATGCGTTCACCGGTGTGCCTCCAGCGCCGAGGCGAGCGTCAACGACGTGGCACGTCTGCGCAGCAGGCGCGCAGTGGCTGCAAGGAGTGGTGTAGCGATTGTCCAGAGTGCGGCGAGCGCGAACAGCGTCGTCGGCAAGGGCTCTGCAAGTTTCACGGCGTTCCATGCGCGATCGGCAATCGAAAACGACAGCGGCGCTCCGAGTGCTCCGAACAGCGCAGCAATGCGCAGATCCCGTTGCAAAAAGGCCATTGAGTGGTTGATCGTCAGCGCAAGGCTCGCCCACAGCGCAAGAATCCACAGCGGAGCGAATTCCGCGCTCGGCACCGGCGATGTGTAGCGCACGAGCTGCAGATGCGCGAGCAGCGAATCCGCAAATGCACCGATCACGACTGCGAGGATGATCAGGAGCACGTCGCTGCGCATTTCGGTGGAGACGCTCAACTGATATGCGGCAAACACGCACACAGCAATCGGCCCGGCCCACCACAGACCCTGTGCCGCGCCGCCGACGGCCACCATCCACACGAGCTGGAAAGCGACCGTGTTGATCCAGAATGCGGCGCGTGGACTCATGCCGGCGATAGCGCCGGGGCAATCTGCGCACGCTGCGAACGCGGACGCGTCAGCAGCATCTGCACGACGCCGATCGAACGCTCGCGGAAGCCGCCCTCGCAGTAGGCCAGATAAAACTCCCACATCCGCGCGAAGCGTTCCGGATAGCCTTGCGCGAGCACGTCGCTGCGGCGCGCGAGGAACCGTTCGCGCCATGCCTTGAGCGTCAACGCGTAGCTCGGACCGATGTCTTCCAGATGGAAGAGCTTCAGGTCGCTGTTGCGCGTGGTCGCGCCGAGCATTGCGCTGATCGACGGGATGAAGCAGCCGGGAAACACATGGCGCTTGATGAAGTCCACCGCACGCAGCGCCTGCGCGTAGCGATGATCCTCGATGGTGATGGCCTGGATCAGCGCCGCGCCGTCCGGCTTGAGCAGCGTGCCGACCTTGCGGAAATAGGTGTCGAGGTACTGGTGTCCGATTGCTTCGATCATCTCGATCGACACAAGGCGGTCGTAGCGTCCGCCGAGTTCGCGGTAGTCCTCCAGCAGCAGTTCGATCCGATCGGAAAGACCCGCCGCTGCGACGCGTTCGGTCGCCAGCGCGTGCTGTTCCTTCGAGATCGTCGTGGTCGTCACGCGGCAGCCATAGTGGCGTGCTGCATGAATCGCGAAGCCGCCCCAGCCGGTTCCGATCTCGACCACGTGATCGTTTGGCCCGAGCGCAAGCTTGCGGCAGATCCGGTCCAGCTTGCGGGTGGATGCGACATCCAGCGATTCGTCGTCGTTGTCGTACAACGCTGACGAGTACATCATGTTGTCGTCGAGAAAGAGCTTGAAGAAATCGTTGCCGAGATCGTAGTGCGCGGCGATGTTGCGGCGGCTGCCGGCCTGCGTGTTGCGCGCGACGGCGTGAAGCGCCTTCATGACGCTGCCACCGATCCGGGCGAGGCCGGTTTCCATGGCGTCCAGATGATCGCGGTTGCGCACCAGAACGCGGATGAGCGAGACGAGATCGTCGCAGTCCCAAAGGCCGTCCATGAACGCTTCACCCGCGCCGACACTGCCGTTGAGCGCCGTCATGCGATAGAACGCGGGATCCCGCACACGGATGCGCGCGTTGAGCGTGTCTTCCGGGCGCGCGGCCGGGGATCCGTAGGACTGTGTGCCGCTGTTTTCCTCGACCACGATGCGGCATTCGCGCAGGCTCTCGAGTGACTGCAACAGCCGGCCGCGGGTGATGCGTTCGATCATCGACGGTTCGCGTGGATCGGTGTCCGGCCTGCTGTCGACCAGGGTGTCGAAGCTCATCGGGAATGCTCCGTGGGGTTCGGATGATCATGTACGGGGTTGCCGCGCGCGTAGATGCGCAACGCCTGCCAATGTATCGCAGCAACCACCTTAGCGGTCATGAACGGATGACGCGCCAGCACCCGGGCGAGGTTGGCGCCGGTGAAATCGTGTCGTTCCAGCACGAGCGTTGCGTCGAGTTCGCGTAGCGAGCCTTCACGCGCGCCGTCGATCACATCCATGTGGATGCGCAGGTTGTCCCCTGGCACCGTGAATCGCCAGGCGTAGTCACGCTTCATCGCCATGAACGGCGAGACGTGGAAGGCTTTCGGAAAATCCCAGCGCAGCGCAGTGCCGCTGTGCAGTGCTTGCGCGACCGGCAACACATAGGCATGGCGTTCCTTCCACGGCGTGTTGGTGATTTCGGCGAGGATTGCTTCGAGCGTGACGCCGTCCTCGGCGAAGCAGTAGTAGAAGCTGACCGGATTGAACGAGTAGCCGAAGTAGCGCAGATGCGCGAGCAGACGGATCGGCCCTCTCGGAACATGGCCCGTTTCGCTCGCGACGCGATAGCGCACTGCGTCGTCGAGCGACACGGTCGGCTCGCCGAAGAAATCACTGCGACGGAATTCAGCGAGGTTGCGTCCGCTCGCCGACCACAACCAGCGATCGTCGAACAGCGCGGGAATCTCCGCCAGGTCGAGATAGAGCATGTACATGCGATAGCGAAATGCGTTCGGGTGCGGCGAATGACGGCGGTGGCGGACCCAGCCTTCGTAGATCGCGCTCGCTGTGGGGCGATCGGACGCGGCATTGGAACTCCGGTCGATGGCGCGCGCGATCAGCGGGAATCCGGCCTCGTCGGTGGAGGCGCGCGGGTCATTGCGTGCGTCGGCGACCGGATTCACGGCCATTCCACCCCGAGTTCCCGTGCGACCTCGACACCGCTGCGGATGCCATCCTCGTGGAAGCCGTAGCCCCAATAGGCGCCGGCAAACCATGTGCGGTGGCGTCCCTGGATCGTTGCGCGTCGCGTCTGCGCGGTTGCTGATGCCAACGTCTGCAACGGATGGCTATACGTTCCGCGCCACAGGATGCGTGCCGGATCGATGTCCGCCGTGCGGTTCAACGTGACGATCAGCGGTTGCGGCGCATCGATCGACTGCAGGATGTTCATGCAGTAGCTGACGGTGCACTCGGCTTCCGTGTCGGCTGGAACATGCGCGTTCCAGGCGGCCCACGCCTTTCGATTGCGCGGCAGCACGCGCGCATCGGTGTGCAGCACCACATTGTTGCGCTGGTAAGGCATGGCACCGAGGATGTCCCGCTCGTCGTCGGTCGCATCGGTCAGCAGGCGCAAGGCCTGGTCGCTGTGACAGGCAAGCACGACCTGGTCGAAGACTTCCTCGCCGCCCGGGCTCGTGACCACGACCTCATCGTCGCTTCGACGGACGCCCGACACCGGACACGACAGGCGCTCCTGCACGCTCCAGCGGGCGCGAAGCTCGCGCACGTAAGAACGCGAACCGCCTTCGACCACGCGCCACGGTGGTCGACCGGTGATCTGCAGCATCTGGTGGTTGGCCATGAAGCGAACCAGGTGGCGTACCGGAAATTCCAGGATCCACGAGGCCGGCGACGACCACAGTGCCGACGCCATTGGCACCAGGTGCAGGTCGCGGAACATGTCCGAATAGTTGTTGTGGTCGAGATATTCGCCGAGCGGCACGTCACCCTGCGGATCGTCGAGCAGGGCCGGAGCGTTGCGGTAGAACTTGATGATCTCGCCGGCCATGCGGAGGAAGTCGGGGCGTAGAAGATTACGCGGCTGGCAAAACAGCCCGCGGAGGCTGCCGGCGTTGTATTCGATGCCGCTGGCCTCGCCGTGTGCCGAGAAGCTCATCGTGGTCGAACGCGACTGCACCTGCAGCTCGCCGAACAGGCGCGTCAGCAGTGGGTAATGATCGGGATTGAACACGATGAAGCCCGTGTCGACCGCGAGCGTGCCACCGTCGACGACCACGTCGTGCGTGTGCGTGTGGCCGCCCAGGTAGTCGTTCGATTCGAACAGCACGACCTCGTGCTCACGCGACAGCAGCCACGCCGACGACAGGCCTGCAATGCCGGAGCCGATCACCGCGATGCGCATCGGCTCAGTGTTCCTTGCGCTCAAGCACCCACGCCGGCACCGGCTTGAGGTCACGGACGATGCCGAGCAGCGCCAGCGCGCGCAGGCCATACCAGGTCATGTCCAGTTCCCACCAGCGGAATCCCTGGCGCGCGGATCCCGGGAAGAAATGATGGTTGTTGTGCCAGCCCTCGCCGAAGGTGATGAGTGCAAGGAACCAGTTGTTGCGGCTGGTATCGCGCGTGTTGAAGCGGCGGCGACCGAACCGGTGGGCGATCGAGTTGATCGTGACGGTCGCGTGGAACAGCACGATGGTCGACACGAAAAATCCCCACACCAGCAATTGAGGGCCACTGGTGCCGAGTTCGGGATGCGCGATCGCAAGCCAGGCTCCGAGGAAATAGAGAGCGATGGCGAGCAAGGTCGGAACGAGGATGTCGAACCGGTCGAGCAGGCGCAATTCGGGATAGCGCGCAAAGTCGCCGATCACCGCAAAGTCGGTGTGGAACGCGCGGCGCGTCAGGAACCAGCCCATGTGACTGCGCAGGAAGCCGTGTCGCGGTGAGTGGATGTCGAGGTCGGTATCCGCGTGGCGATGATGGTTGCGGTGATGCGACGCCCACCACAGCGGACCCCTCTGGACACAGGCGGCGCCAATGACAGCGGCCAGAAACTGGACACTGCGTGAGGTGCGAAACGTCTTGTGTGCGAAGTACCGATGGTAGAAGCCGGTGACGGCAAACATGCGGATTGCATACAACGCGACTGCCACTGCGATCGCGAATCCCGACACGCCGACGAAGAACACGCCGAGACATGCGAGGTGCATGCCGATGAACGGCACCGTGCGCAGCCAGTCGATGCGATCGGCGCGCTCGTCGAGCTCGACGTCGGCTTCGGTGTCGAACCAGCTCTTGAGCGTCACTGCGAATGAGCGTGCGCGCGGCGTCGGTCCCTTCACGACGATCGGAGCGCTGGCTTCATGGATCGGCACACTCGACATTGCAGTTCCAGTGCAGAAGACAAAAAGGTATACGAGAACAGGTCGGATCCGGATGCAGGCGCTTCAACGCGCGCCACGCCCGCGGACGCCGGCGTGCTCACCGACGCATCGGTGAGTTTCCACAGGGAATGTGCCCGGATTCGCGAGCCCATGAAGCGTGCCCAGATCAATGCGCTTCAGAGGAGGAGCGAGAGTTCGCCCTTGGCGATGATCGGTCCGCTCGGCTTGCCGCCAGGTCCGCCGCCTGGTGGCTCGACCGTCACCGCAAAGAGCGCATGCGGTCCGAGTGCGGCGATCAGTTCCTTGGGGACGACCACGGCATTCGCACGCGTCGGATCGAGCAGGCCGAGAGAGTGCGGCGAATCGCCCGGCGGAATCAGCCACAGTTCCGCCACGCGATTGGCCGGAATGTCGACCGTGGTCGGCTGCACGACGACCGTGCCAAGACGTGCATCGACCGTTGCAAGGAACAGCGACTTGCCGTCGTCCTGCACCATCTTGGCAACCAGTGGCTTGGACGCGGGCGCCTCGACCGGCGGCGGCGCGATCTGCGGCACAACGAACAGGGCTACCAGACTTGCAGCCGCGGCCGCGAATCCGCCAGCGGTCAGCCATCGCCAGATCTGCGCGCTCTGCCAGAAGCCGGCGGGTTCTGCCGCACGCACCTGCGTCGCCGGTGCGCGAGGATCTGCCGGCAACCCGGCGGCTGCGCGGATGCGTGGCCACAATGCGTACGGAGGCGGCACCGGGTTGATCTCGTCGATCAGCGGCATCAGCCGAGATTCCCAATCGGCAACTTCGCGCGCAAACGACGCATCGCCTGCGATCCGGCGCTCGGCGGCCGCGCGATCGGCGGCGCCAAGCACACCAAGCACGTACTCCCCCGCGAAGTCGATGTCCTCGGGTGGTTCCTGCATATGATCGGCGATGGTGTTCATCGTTCCAGGCACGCCTTGAGACGCAGCAGGCCGCGACGGATCCAGCTCTTGATGGTGCCCAATGGCGAGCCGCTGCGACTCGCCAGTTCCTCGTAGGTGGCGCCTTCGAAAAACGCGACCCGAATCAGATTGCGCCGTTGCACGTCGAGTTCGCCAAGACAGGCGTCGAGACGCTTGTTGTCGTCAGTCGATTCCGCCGCGGCGGTCGGCGTCGGATTCATGTCATGCAGATCGTCGGCCAGATCAAGCGTGGCGGAATTGCGCTCCACACCCCCAGAGCGGACGCGGTCAATCGCCTTGTTGCGCGCCATCATCGCGAGCCAGGTCATGGCGCTGGCGCGTGCCGAGTCGTACAGGTTCGCCTTGCGCCAGATCGTGCTGTAGACGTCCTGCAGCACGTCCTCGGCATCGCTGCGCTGCTTGACCACGCGAAGGCAGATGCCGAACAGCTTCGCCGACGTCGACTTGTACAGGTTCTCGAACGCGCGGGCGTCGCCACCCGCGACAGCCACCAGCAGGTCGCGAAGGCGGTCCCTCTCGTCGAGTACCGCATCTGTCGACTCGTTCATGCAACCTTCTGTGCCGATGTTCGTGCGCCGGATAGTCACGAATTTCCCGGCGGCGCGCAACCTGTCGGATCTACGCGCGCACGCTTCGCCACGCAACGATTGCGCCAAGCAGAAGGACGATCTCGAGGATTCCGGTGCCGAGCGTGATCGATGCGACCGGCCACTGATGAATGACCGTGGCGAAGCGGTAGAGCACGATGGGTACGTACAGCGCGAGCGAAAACGCGACGCCCGCGCGCTGCATTCCGCTGTGGACACACCAGACGAAGAAGAGCGCAAGGCCGAATTCGAGACCGCCGTAGACAACGAGGTATTCCGACATGCCCGAGCGCGAGAGCGTTTCGTAGCCGACGGCGACAGCCGTGTCGGTCGGAGCCAGCGTGCACCACAGTGCCAACGCCGCGTAGATGAACGCGTTGAAATAAAGATAGATGGTGGCCATTCGATCGCTGCTCCGGAAGTGATGTGCGCCTGGGCTCGCGCCGATCGGGATCCGCTGCGAATTCCTGCGATCATCAACGGTGCGCGCACGGCGATCATGATAGCGGGCACGTGCCGGTCAGCGGCACGGTCGCCGCCGCCGCGACGTCCGCGGCCGTCGCCTGCGAATCGCGTTGGGCGGGCGGGAATTCAATGCGCACCACCACGTTGCGGGCGCTTGCGTCGCGCACGTTGCTGGTGCCTTCATAGCGCAGGAGATGGCGCGTCGCGTTGTCATACACGACGTCGATGTGCGGCAGCAGTCCGCCGTACCAGGTACCGAGGGCAAGGCGCAGACGTTGTGCCGGACGTCCATCGACCGTTTCAGCACCGACTCGACTCACCTCGAATTTCATTGCGCCAAGTCGGCTCGGCACGACGAATGCGAGCGATGTCGCGGAGCCATTCAACACGTCCCAGTGGTCGCGAACGAATGCATCGAAGCCGGCATCGACGACCAGTTCGGCATGATCTTGAAGAGCCGCAGTGCGTTCGGGAGCGCCGGCGCTCGTTCGCACGTAAACCTCGCGCCTGTCGCCGCTGCCGCGCACTCCTTCGGTGTATCCGGTGCGCGCGTCGAGCAGGTCGAAGTCGGGTGCCTGCGCATTGGCCGTGGCACGGATGTGCTTGCGCGCAAACGGCGAACCGTCAGGACACCGGTACAACACGAGGCCGGTGGCGACGCCGTCGTCGTCGTAGCGCCAATGGGATTCGCTGTACAGCGCTTCACCGCCCGTCGCCGCGTAGGCTTCGCCCTCGTAGTGTTCGGCGCCGAGTGCCGGCAACCCGCTCACCGTCATCGCGCAGATCGCAACTGCGAGCACCGCGCGCTTCGCCGTTCGTGCATGTTGAATCGGTGACCCCGGTGTCGCCACGAGCAGTTCCACGTGCGCTGCGCAACCGGCAGGCTTCGGGGACTACATACGCAACGAACGAGTGCCCGGATGCAGCATTAGGAGGGCTGACGGTGCTGCTTTGCTCAAACAAGCGGATCGGAATCGATGCGTTCCGTGCACGACATCGCGTCTTCGCGATCGGCTCATCGGATTGCACAGCGGCGGTTTCCGACCGCCGATTTCTCCACCGCTTTGCAGCGAACCGCGGTGAATGCGGTCCTCTGACGACGCGCGACGTTGCGCCGTCTCAGGCGATCAGGTTCTCGCGTGTCTGGATCCGCCCGCGCAGCGAATTGACCATCGCCTCGGTGACCGTCACGTCGACAAACTGTCCGACCAACCGTGCCGGGCCGGCGAAATTCACGTTGCGCATGTTTTCGGTCTTGCCGGTGAGTTCCGCGGCATCGCGTGCGCTCGGTCCTTCAACCAGCACGCGTTGCACGCTGCCGATCATCGCCTCGCTGATCGCTCGCGCATTGATGTTGAGGGCGTCCTTCAGGCGCGCCAGTCGCTCGCTCTTCACGGCGTCGGGCGTGTCGTCTTCAAGGCTTGCAGCCGGTGTGCCGGGACGGCGCGAATAGACAAACGAGAAGCTCTGGTCGAAGCCGATGTCATCGACCAGCTTCATGGTGCGCTCGAAGTCCGCGTCGGTCTCGCCAGGAAAGCCGACGATGAAATCGGACGAAACGCAGATATCGGGGCGCACCGCGCGCAGCTTGCGGATCTTCTGCTTGAACTCGAGCGCGGTGTATCCGCGCTTCATCGCCGACAGGATGCGGTCGGAGCCCGATTGCACCGGCAGGTGCAGATAGTTCGCCAGCTGCGGCACGTTTGCATAGGCGTCGATCAGCGAATCGGAAAATTCGAGCGGATGTGACGTCGTGAAGCGGATGCGGCCGATTCCGTCGATCTGCGCGATCGCGTGAATCAGCAGGCCGAGATCCGCCACGTCTCCTTCATGCATGGGCCCGCGGTACGCGTTGACGTTCTGCCCGAGCAGGTTGACCTCGCGCACACCCTGTTCGGCGAGCGTCGCGATCTCCGCAACGACATCGTCGAACGGCCGGCTGATCTCCTCGCCACGGGTGTAAGGCACGACGCAGAACGAGCAGTATTTGGAACAGCCTTCCATGATGGAGACGAATGCGGCCGGCCCATCCGCGCGCGGTTCCGGCAGGCGGTCGAATTTCTCGATTTCGGGGAACGAGATGTCGATCTGCGGCTCACCGCTTGCACGGCGCGCCTCTATCATCTGTGGCAGGCGATGCAGGGTCTGCGGCCCGAACACCAGATCGACATAGGGCGCACGCTTGACGATCGCGGCGCCTTCCTGGCTCGCGACGCAACCACCGACGCCGATCACCACGGAGCTGCCGTCGCGCTTGAATTTCTTCCACCGGCCGAGCTGGCTGAAGACCTTTTCCTGCGCCTTCTCGCGGATCGAGCAGGTGTTGATCAGGATGACATCCGCTTCCGACTCGTCCTCGGTCCGTTCGAGCCCATGGGATGCGCGCAGCACGTCGGCCATCTTGGTCGAGTCGTACTCGTTCATCTGGCAACCGTGGGTCTTGATGTAGAGCTTGCCGGTCATTGTTGAATCCTGCGAACGGCCTTGCGAACCGGTGATGTGCCAAGCGCGACCGCGGCAAGAATGCGGCCGGATGCCCACTTTGTGAAAAAACAGGCGCCAATCCAATAGTTTACGTGGTAAAAGGCATCTGGCCAATGAGGATTGCGGGACGAAGCCGGCGCGCGTTCCCGCAGCCATCCGAACGAACGGGCGGAAACTTGACGCCCGCAAAGGTTTCAATAACGTCCATGCCGCACCGTCGTCACTCTGCCGCCCGCGTGATCCTGCTTGGATTCGGACTTCTGTCCGCGTCCTTCGCCGGCGCGAGTGTGCTGTACAAGTGCGGCACCAGGGACGGCAGTATCGCGTACACCAGCAAACGGCAGGGCTTCATCGATTGCAAGGTGATCTCGACGTTTGTCGATACTCCGACATCGTCACCGCTTCCCACGCCCTCCGTGGCAAAGTCTGTCCCGATCTCCGCGAAGGCCCCGTCTGTCAGCGGTTGGGTGTACCAGGAGAATGTGAAGGCGAGAGCGGATTTTTCCTCTGTCGACGCAAGCGTCGTATCGACCGCACCGAAGGCCCTGTTTGTTGCGGTGGCGTCCGGTGGTACGAGCACGGCGCCGGTGCTGGTTCCGATTCCGGTCGTCCCGCCGATCGTCAGTGCCGTGAGTACCGCGGCGCTCGCATTGGCATCGCCGTCGCCGTCGGCCGTTGCAATACCCGCGAAGGCGGAAGCGCCGATGCCGCGAATCCTGCGCGGCGCCGTCTACAAGGTGGAGCGAACGGGCGGCATCACCGAGTACACCAATGTGAAACCGGCGGGCAATGCGTTCGCCGTGTTGTTCACCTACATTGCCACCTGCATCGCCTGCGACGTCCATTCGAAGATCGATTTCGCGCGCACGGCGCTGAATCTCGCCGCATACAAAGTCGAGATCGCCGCGGCCGCTGCCGACTTCGGAGTCGACTCCGCATTGTTGCGGGCGGTGATCCACGCCGAGTCGGCATTCAATCCGATGGCGCTGTCCAACAAGGGAGCGCAGGGCCTGATGCAGCTGATGCCCGGAACGGCGGGCGACCTCGGCGTCGCCAATGCGTTCGATGCTGCGCAGAACATTCGCGGTGGCGCCCGCTATCTTTCGCAACTGCTGAAGAACTTCAACAACGACTCGCGCCTCGCGACGGCCGCCTACAACGCCGGGCCGGGTGCGGTGCAGAAATACCACGGCATTCCGCCCTACGACGAAACGCAACTGTACGTTCAGCGCGTTGCGACGCTGCGCGACCGCTATCAGAAAGCGTTGTAGCGTTTCACGGGTCGATCAAATTCGGGGCCGCAGGAGCACGTCGCATTGTCGCCGCGGGGTTCACGCGCCCGTCGTGCTTGGCGCAGGACGCTGCACGAGCACCACGTCGACCGCGAAAGGCATGTTTCTGCGCAGTCCTTCGAGCCGAACCTTCGTGCCGGGCGCGAGCGCGGCTTCGCGGTTGCGAAGATCGACCTGGTCTGCGATTGCCGTGCCATCGAGCTTGAGCAGCAGATCGCCCGCCTGCAAATTCGCCTGCGCTGCAGGACTTTCCAGCACGACCCGGAGCACAACGACGCCTTGCTGTCGGGACGTCGCACCGTTCGCCGGAGGAATGTCGGCGTAGTCCGCGCCGATCCAGCCGCGGATCACCCGTCCGTGCTTGATGATCTGTTCGAGCACGGTCTTGGCGGTGGTCACGGGAATCGCGAAGCCAATGCCTTCGGGGACCTGCGGCATGCGTCCCGAGCCATCCGAGATGGGCTTCGCATACACCGCCGTGTTGATGCCGATGAGTTCGCCGAGCGCGTTGACCAGTGCGCCGCCCGAATTGCCGGCATTGATCGCCGCGTCGGTCTGGATGAAATCCTCGTACGCAGACATCTTCAACTGGCGTCCGGTCGCACTGACGATGCCCATCGTGACGGTCTTGCCCACGCCGCCGGGATTGCCGATTGCCAGCACCACGTCGCCGACGTCGGCACTGGCGTTCGCGCCGTCCGGCACGGTGATCTCGGGCAATTGCTTGCCGTCGATTTTCAGCACGGCCAGATCCGTTTCCGAATCGGTGCCGATGACCTGGGCTTGCGAGACGCTTCCGTCGTCGAGCGCCACCTGGATGTCGTCCGCGCCGTTGATGACGTGGTTGTTGGTGAGAACGTAGCCGTCGGAACTGAAGATCACGCCGGATCCCAAGCTTTGTTCCTGGCGGCGCATCAGCGGCCCCGGAATGTAGCCGAGCAGGCGTTTGGTGAGTGGATCGGGAATCTGGTAGTAGCTTTTCGAGATCGTCATCCGGTTCGCGTAGATGTTGACCACCGATGGCGACGCCTTAACGACCGCATCGGAGTAGGACACCGGGGCGCGACCTGTTGTCGCAGTCACGGACTCAACCTGCCCGGATGTCGCATGGGACACTGCCGCTGTTGCGCGCAGACGGTCGACCATTGCTGGAGCGAGCACGCTCAGCAGGAACGCAGCGGCGAGTCCGATGACTGCGCAGCGGGCGATGAAGGCGAGCAGATTTTGGGTTTTTCGACTGAGCATGGATCGTTCGTCTGGACGCGATGCGGTCGTATCGCGGATCGAAGCCGCAGCGGCTGATCGGGGGCGGCTGCGTGCCGCGAGCGTGGCGCGCGCGTCCAGCTTGATTGTGCGGGGAATGACCGTTCGTTAAACTAGCACGATTTTGGGGCATGCCCCAATCGACGCGCGGTGTCTGCCGCGAATGTCTCGCGAAGACCCGTGTCGACACGTTTTTCTCGAATGTTTTGCGGCGGAGTGCTGATGGCAAACGATGCTGTGGTGGACAAGGGGCGCCGGCGATTCCTCACCGCGACGACGGCGGTCGTCGGCGGAGCGGGAGTGGTGATCGCGGCCATTCCCTTCGTCAAGTCGTGGGAACCGAGCGCCAAGGCAAAGTCGGCCGGTGCGCCGGTGCTGGCTGACATCGGAAAGATCGAAGCGGGGCAGAAGGTGACGTTTGCGTGGCGCGGCCTGCCCGTGTTCGTGGTCAATCGCACGAAGCCGCAGCTTGACGCGCTCGCCGGCGAAGACGCACGCCTCAAGGATCCGACGTCCTCCAATGCGGACCAGCAGCCCGAGTACGCGAAGAACGATCATCGTTCGATCAAGCCGGAATGGCTGGTTGTGACCGGGATCTGCACGCATCTCGGTTGCGTTCCGGATTACTTTCCCGAGTTGAAACCCGAGCCGTTCGACCCGCAGTGGAAAGGCGGGTTTTTCTGCCCGTGCCACAAGTCGCGTTATGACCTTGCCGGCCGCGTGTTCGACGGCGTACCTGCACCAGCGAACCTGTCGGTGCCGCCGTACTCGTTCGTTGACGACACCCACATCATGATCGGCGTGAATCCGGAGGGGAAAGCCTGATGGGCACCACGACGAACCGCATCGAATCGAAGAACGGCCTGGTCAACTGGGTCGAAGACCGCTTGCCGATCTTCTCGTTCCTGTCCTCGCACACCAGCGGGTACTACGCGCCGAAGAACTTCAACCTCTGGTACTACTTCGGATCGCTCGCCCTGCTCGTGCTGGTCAACCAGATCCTGACCGGCATCTTCCTCACGATGAACTACAAGCCGAACGCGCTGGAAGCGTTTGCTTCGGTCGAGTACATCATGCGCGACGTCAACTGGGGCTGGTTGATCCGCTACATGCATTCGACCGGCGCCTCGCTGTTCTTCGTCGTCGTCTACCTGCACATGTTCCGCGGCGTGATGTACGGGTCGTACAAAAAGCCGCGCGAACTGGTGTGGCTGCTTGGCATGCTGATCTTCCTGGTGCTGATGGCCGAAGCGTTCATGGGCTACGTCTTGCCGTGGGGCAACATGTCGTTCTGGGGCGCGAAGGTGATCATCTCGCTGTTCGGTGCGATTCCGTGGATTGGCGATTCGCTGGTCGAATGGATCATGGGTGACTATCTGCCGGCCGACGCCACGCTCAATCGCTTTTTTGCGCTGCACGTGATTGCGTTGCCGCTGGTGCTGCTGTTGCTGGTGGTGCTGCATCTGGCCGCGTTGCACGAAGTCGGGTCGAACAATCCGGATGGCGTCGACATCAAGGCGAAAAAGAAACCCGATGGCACTCCGCTCGACGGCATCGCATTCCATCCGTACTACACGGTGAAGGATCTCTTCGGAACAGGGTTCTTCCTGCTGATCGCCGCGTTCATCATCTTTTACGCGCCGACATTCGGGGGCTGGTTCCTCGAACACGACAACTTCATTCCGGCAAACAACCTGGCGACGCCGACGCACATCAAACCGGTGTGGTACTTCACGCCGTTCTACGCGATCGTCCGCATGATTCCGTACAAGCTGCCCGGCGTGATCGCGATGTTCGGCTCGATCCTCCTGCTGTTCTTCGTGCCCTGGCTCGATCGCGGCAAGGTCAGGTCGATCCGCTACCGCGGCACCGGCTTCAAGGTTGC
>NZ_JBDSWZ010000275.1:0-4560 GCF_039926425.1 Dokdonella sp. | reverse complement strand
CGGCGATCGCCGCGTCCGTTCGTTCCGATACGCGCCTGATCTACCTTGCCAACCCGAACAATCCGACGGGAACCTGGTTCGACGATGCAGCGCTCGAACTGCTGCTTGCGCGCGTGCCCGCAACCGTTCTGGTTGTCGTCGACGAGGCGTATCACGAATTCGTCGATGCGCCCGGCCTCACGAGTGCGCTCGCATTCGCAAATCGTTTTCCGAACCTGGTCGTCACGCGCACGTTTTCCAAGGCGCATGCGCTGGCCGGCTTGCGCGTCGGTTATCTGGTGGCCGATGCACGCGTCGTCGCGGTCATCGAGCGGCTGCGCGAGTCGTTCAACGTCAATTCGGTGGGCCTGGCGGGTGCCGAAGCTGCTCTTTCAGATCGCGCGCACGTGGAACTCGTGCGGTCGTTCAATGCCGCAGAGCGTGAATGGCTGGCCGGCCAGCTCGTTGCCCGCGGCTACGTCATTCTGCCTTCGCAGACCAATTTCATACTCGTCGACCTCGCGCATGATGCCGCGGATCTTGAGCGGCACCTGTTCGATCGCGGGGTGATCGTCCGTCCGATGGGCGGATACGGCTTGTCGAACACGGTGCGCATCAGTATCGGCTGTCGGATCGACAATCAGCGCCTGCTGGATGCGCTGCCGTGACAGATCGCGTTGACTGGACCAGCAGTGCCTCGGGACCGCTGCGCGGAGACGTGGTCATTCCCGGCGACAAGTCCATCTCGCATCGAGCCGTCATGCTCGCGGCGATCGCCGACGGCGTTTCGCAGGTTGACGGCTTTCTCGAAGGCGAAGATACGCGTGCGACCGCTGCGATCTTCGCGCAGATGGGCGTCCGCATCGAGACTCCGTCCGCATCGCGACGCATCGTCCACGGGGTCGGCATGGATGGCCTGCAGCCGCCGACCGCCGCGCTCGATTGTGGAAATGCCGGCACCGGAATGCGACTGCTGGCGGGCATCTTGGCGGGGCAGCGGTTCGACTCGATCCTGGTCGGCGACGAATCGCTGTCGCGGCGACCGATGCGTCGCGTGATCGACCCTCTCCGGGCGATGGGCGCGCGCATCGACGCCGAAACGGGCGGGTTGCCACCGCTGCGCATCGGGGGCGGCGCCGCGTTGCGAGGCATCGCGTACAGCGCGCCGGTTGCCAGTGCGCAGGTCAAATCCGCAGTGCTGCTCGCCGGCCTGCATGCCGACGGGGAAACGGATCTTCGCGAACTCCATCCGACACGTGACTACACCGAACGCATGCTGTCGGCTTTCGGCTGGCCGATCCGGTTCGAGCCGGGCCGTGCGCGGTTGTGGGGGGGGCACCGGTTGCACGCGACCGATGTGGTGGTTCCGGCGGATTTTTCCTCGGCGGCATTCTTCATCGTGGCGGCGATCCTCGTTCCAGGATCGCGCCTGCTGCTACGAGCTGTCGGGCTCAATCCTCGCAGGACCGGTCTGGTGAACGCGCTGCGGTTGATGGGCGCCGACATCCGCGAACACGATCGGCGGGAGGAGGGCGGCGAGGCCGTCGCCGACATCGAGGTGCGCTACTCACGACTGCGAGGCACAGCGATTCCGGCCGACCTGGTGCCGGACATGATCGACGAGTTTCCGATCCTGTTCGTCGCTGCGGCGGCGGCCGATGGCATCACCACCATCAGCCAGGCAGCGGAACTTCGCGTGAAGGAATCCGATCGCATTGCAGTCATGGCGACGGGGTTGCGTTCGCTCGGTGTGCGCGTCGAGGAGACGCCCGACGGCGCGGTGATCATCGGAGGTTCGTTGCGCGGCGGGTCGGTCGACAGTACCGGCGACCACCGCTGCGCGATGAGCTTCGCCGTCGCCGGGCTATTGGCGGATGCGCCGGTGCGGATCGCCGATTGCGCAAACGTGGCCACGTCGTTTCCCGGCTTTTTCGAACGCGCGAACGAATGCGGGTTCGCCCTCGAATCATGAGTCGGGTCGCCAGCGCCAGGTGATACGGAGGAAAACGCGAGCCCAGCCGCTAGAATGCCGGCTCGCGTTCCACCGGCAGAACTTTCGTGCATAACAGCGACGCCCCGGTATTGACCATTGACGGCCCATCGGGCTCCGGCAAGGGCACGATCAGCCGTGCTGTGGCGACTGCGTTGGGCTGGCATCTGCTCGATTCCGGCGCGATCTACCGGTCCGTCGGCTACGCGGCAAGCATGGCCGGAATCGATCTCTCGGACGCGGAGGCGGTGACCCGCTGCGCTGAGACGACGAAAATCGTATTCCGAGACCCGCGCGACGGCGGCGAGACGCGGGTCATCGTCAACGGACACGACGCGACCGATGACATTCGTACCGAAACCTGCGGCGCGACCGCGTCGGCCATTGCGGCGATTCCTGAAGTCCGGACCGCGCTGTTCGAGAAACAGCGCTCCTTTCGCAAGGCGCCAGGGCTTGTCGCCGACGGACGCGACATGGGGACCGTGGTTTTCACCGATGCCACGCGCAAGATCTTCCTGACCGCAAGCGCCGACGAACGGGCGCACAGGCGATATAAGCAGTTGAAGGGAAAGGGGTTGAGTGTTACGCTTTCGTCTCTTTTGCGCGAGATCCAGGCGCGCGACGAGCGCGACGCAACCCGCAAGGTGGCGCCGCTCAAGCCGGCAACCGGTGCACTGATCATCGATACGACCGCAGTCGCGGTCGACGTCGTTGTCGCCCGGGTTCTGGCTTACGCCCGTCCTGCCTGATCCTCGCACGAAGGGAATCGCCCGCAAGGGCAAACGGCCCGGCGCATTGCGTCGGAACACAATGATGCGAAAAACGCATCCTTCGAAGGTGGGTTGCGGGTTTGTCGCTGGCCAGGTCCAGCCGATCTGCAACCTGTTTCATGACTGGAATTCAACATGACAGAAAGTTTCGCCGAACTGTTCGAACAGAGCCAGGGCTCGCTCAACAAGCTCCGCTCAGGTGCCATCGTTTCGGGCGTCGTTGTCGAGATCCGCTCCGACGTCGTCGTCGTGCACGCGGGCCTCAAGTCCGAAGGCATCATCCCGATCGAGCAGTTCAAGAACGAGCAGGGTGAGCTCGAAATCGCCGTTGGCGATACCGTCAAAGTGGCGCTTGACGCAATCGAGAATGGTTTCGGCGAGACGATGCTGTCGCGTGAGAAGGCCAAGCGATCGCTGGTCTGGGACGAACTCGAAGAGGCACAGACTGCCAATGCCGCCATCACCGGCCGCATCTCCGGCAAGGTCAAGGGTGGTTTCACGGTCGACATCAAGGATGTCCGCGCATTCCTGCCGGGATCCCTCGTCGACGTGCGCCCGGTGCGCGACCCGTCGTACCTCGAGGGCAAGGAACTCGAGTTCAAGATCATCAAGCTCGACCGCAAGCGCAACAACGTCGTGGTCTCGCGCCGCGCCGTCGTCGAAAGCGAGTTCAGCGCAGAGCGCGAGCAGCTGCTCGACAAGCTGGTCGAGGGCGCAGTCGTCAAGGGCGTCGTCAAGAACCTCACCGATTACGGTGCATTCGTCGACCTCGGCGGCATCGATGGCCTGCTGCACATCACCGACATGGCGTGGAAGCGTGTCCGTCATCCGTCGGAAGTGGTGAACGTCGGCGACGAACTCGATGTCCGCGTGCTCAAGTTCGACCGCGAGCGCAACCGTGTTTCGCTGGGTCTCAAGCAGTTGGGCGAGGATCCGTGGGTCGCGATTGCGCGCCGCTATCCGGCCAACACGCGCATCCTCGGCAAGGTGTCCAACGTGACCGACTACGGCTGCTTCGTCGAGCTGGAGCCGGGCGTCGAAGGCCTCGTGCATGTATCCGAGATGGATTGGACCAACAAGAACGTCAATCCGGCCAAGGTGGTCCAGGTCGGTGACGAAGTCGAAGTCATGGTTCTCGACGTCGATGAAGAGCGTCGCCGCATCTCGCTCGGCATGAAGCAGACCAGTGCCAATCCGTGGGAAGCGTTTGCTGCGATCTACAAGAAGAACGACAAGGTGTCGGGCACGATCAAGTCGATCACCGATTTCGGCATCTTCGTCGGGCTCGACGGCGGTATCGACGGGCTCGTGCATCTGTCGGATATCTCCTGGCAGACCACCGGCGAAGACCTCGTGCGCAATTTCAAGAAGGGCGACGAGATCGAGGCCGTTGTGCTCGCGGTCGATCCGGAGCGCGAGCGCATCTCGCTCGGCGTCAAGCAGCTGGAGCAGGATCCGTTCGGCCAGTTCATGGCGGCGCATCCGCGTGGCAGCATCCTCAACGGCACCGTTCGCGAAGTCGATGCGAAGGGCGTGACGGTCGATCTCGGCGAAGGCGTCGAAGGCTACCTGCGCGCGAACGACATCGCCAAGGAACGCGTCGACGACGCGACCCTGCACTACAAGGTCGGCGATCCGGTCGAAGCCAAGTTCACCGGCATGGATCGCAAGGGCCGCAGCCTGCAACTGTCGATTCGCGCGAAGGACGAGGAAGATCTGCAGAGCACGCTCGACGAGTATCAGAGTGCGACGGGCGGTACGACCAAGCTCGGTGCGCTGCTCAAGGAACAGCTCAACCGTTGATGCACCATCGTGGCGGGG
>NZ_JBDSWZ010000274.1:0-7789 GCF_039926425.1 Dokdonella sp. | reverse complement strand
TTCGCGCCGACCTCACGTTTGACGCGCGCTCGCGCGAGGTGCTCACGGTCCTCTCGCGCATCCGGCTGCCCGTCCCCGCGGCCGGCCTTTCACGCAACCTGTTCCTTGGGGCTGGCGCGGCGCTGTTGCCGGAGTGGGCGCGCTCGATGCTCGGCCACGGTCCCTTGCAGCGTGCGCAGTCGGTGGTTTCCGCCAGCGTGCTCCGTTCGATGGCGCCGCTCTTTCGTGTCGCGTTGCCAGACGGCATTGCGCCACGCGCGTGCCGGCGGATGAACATCTCGCCTGCCATTCTGTCCAGCTGGAGCGAGCGTTCGGCGGGATGCTCGGCGGCGTCGCCGTAGTCCAGCAACAGGGCGCCCAGTCCGATCGCCGCATTGGCGCGGATTTATTTTCAGGGGGCGCACGGAACATGCGGCATCGAGTGGAGAACGCATGGCACGAAACCTGTTGGAATGTCTCCGTCCGCGGCTGCTTGCCGTGACATTCCAAAGTCCCACAATGCGTCCCTGATGCTCAACGACGTGGAAAAACCATGGACCGCCACTATTTCCTGATCGATTTCGAGAATGTGCAGATCCAGAATCTGGGCTCCCTGACGCCAGGCAGCTGTCACATCAAGATTTTTCTTGGGCAGAACCAGTCGAAGCTGCCACTGGAACTGGTCAAGGCACTTCGACCATTCGGACAGGACGCCGACTACATCCAGATCACGGGCAACGGCTCGAACGCACTGGATTTCCACGTTGCGTTCTATATGGGCCGCCTCGCAGCGGAGCATGCGGATGCAGCGTTCACGATCATTTCCAAAGACACGGGCTTCGACCCATTGGTCAAACACGTGAACGGGCTGCAGATCAGGTGCAAGCGATTGGACGCTCTGCCGGGCTCCGCGAGTATCGCCATCAAGGTGCCGGTGAAAGCACCGGCTGTGAAAAAACCCGGTCCTGTCTCCGTGAAGGCCACGCGTGGTGCGAACGTCGCCGTTGCGTTCGAGCCGGTCGCCGACAAGGAGCCAAGTGCTCCGAAGATGCCGGCAGCGTCTGCGAGAGTGGCCGAAGTGATCAAGCGATTGAAGGGAATGAACAAAGCCAAGCCGGCAAAACTTGCGACGTTGCAATCATCCATCAAATCATGGTTCAAGCCCGGACTGGATCAGAAAGCCACGGCATCGATCATTCAGAGTCTCACGGACCAGAAGAAGATCACTGTGTCCGGCACCAAGGTGGGTTACTCGCTGTGATGACACATCGTCCGTGCGACGTCGGCTCCATCATCCTGGTGCGGCTGCGCACGACTGCAACGCAAGCTGCACGATATTGTCGACATCGCCGCCGTCGACACGCTGCACGAACGCGCTGACGCTCGCGTGGTCGCGACGCAAGTCGGTCGGCACGTCGATTGTCGCCTGTGCGGAATCCAGTTTCAGCGGGCCGATGAAGCGGCGGACCACGTGGTCGTGATGCAGTTCCTCGCCGCGGTTCTCGCCGCCGCGCACGGCTGACGTCAGCTGATCCTCACTCAGCGCAAACCACGCGACATACGCGCCGGCGTCGGTGCCCACGGCCGGTGTTGCATCGAGGCGTGCGTGCAGCGAAGCGCCCGGCTGGACGTGCAGCGTCAGTTGCACGGGGCTCGCCGTCGTCGATGCCGGCACCTGGCCGGAACTCCAGTTGCGCCACTCGCGACCGTCGACGGCCACCTCCGGCGTGTACACCGTCGTACTGTGCGACTGGGCGGCCATCGCGCGCTGGCGTTGTGCGTAGCGTGGGTCGGCAAAACGGTCGGACCAGCTCGACGAATCCCAGTAATCGACATGAAACGCAAGCGGGATGAGCTGCGGATCGGCGCGTAACGCGCCCAGCCACCGATCGGCCGGTGGACACGAACTGCAGCCTTCGCTGGTGTAAAGCTCGACCAGGTGGGCGCGCTTGGTACCGCTGCTCACCGAGCAGTCGGCGTGGGCGGCGGATGCAGTGGCAAGCGTCAACAAAACGCCGATGGCGGTCATGCGCATGGTCGGATCTCCGATGGCTGTGTATCGAATGACCCGTGGATCTCCCGAAACCTTTCAAGGTGCGCGTTCGGAGCCCGCGCCGTCGATCGACGATGCCGGCGCGATCAGACGACCGCGGCGCACAACGCGCGCTTCTCGCCGCGCGACAGTTTCTTGATCGCGTACTCGGCACGCAGCGCCGCGGAACGATCCGCATGCGCGAACGTCGCGAGCACCCGCACCGGTGGGTGGGCGCGGGTGTAGCGCGCACCCTTGCCAGCTGCATGCATTGCGTAGCGACGCGCAACGTCGATCGCGATCCCGGTGTAGAGGCTCCCGTCGCGGCACTCGAGGATGTAGACAAACCACGCGGCGCTGATGTCGTCGGTGCCGGCGTGCAACGGCGTCTTCACGGGAAATCGTCCTGTGTGCAGTACGCCGCAACTATAAAGCGGTCGCAGGCCGCGCGCAGCGCACTGTTCATCGAGCGGCGTTCATCCTGACCGTGACCGTGTGAAAGGATGTCGCCGACGCTGCGGTCAACAGTGCATGCGCGCCGACGCTGCCACCCTGCCATCGGAAGCCCTTTGACATGACACGCATCCTTCTCACCGCGCTGGCCTGGTTCTTGTGCATGATCGCGTTGCCTGCGCGAGCGGATGACCCTTGCGCCGGACCGATGGCATTGCAGGTGCTCGGTTCCGGCGGCCCTGAACCTGGTCGGGACCGTGCCAGCAGTGGATACCTCGTATGGATCGACGGCAAGAGTCGCGTGCTGGTGGATGCGGGCGGCGGCGTGTTCCTGCGCTTTGGTGAAGCAGGTGCGTCGCTCGACGACCTCGACTTCGTCGCGATCAGCCATCTGCATGCGGACCATGTCGCGGATCTTCCCGCGCTGGTGAAAGCCGGCTTTTTCTCCGATCGAACGCGTGCGTTGCCCGTTGCCGGACCGTCGGCCGGCAATAAATTTCCCGGCATCAAAACCTTTCTTCGGCGCGAGTTCGGGCCCTCCGATGGTGCGTTTGCGTACCTGTCCGGCGCACTCGACGGCGACAGCCAGTTTCCGCTGAAGCCGGTGATCGAAGTGGATGTCGCGCGCAAGTCGCCCCGGCGCGTGCTTGATCTCCCCGATCTGCGCGTCACGGCCGCACCGGTGCATCACGGCCCGGTGCCCGCGCTCGGTTATCTGGTCGAGAGCCATGGAACGAAGATCGCATTCAGCGGTGACCAGAACGGCAACAACCCGATGTTCTGGACAATGGTCGAGCACGCGGATCTGCTGGTGATGCACACGGCCATTGCCGATGGCAGCGACGCAGTGGCGGCAAACTTGCACGCGACCCCGACAAGCATCGGCCAGCATGCGGCAGCGGCCGGCGTCGGACGCGTGGTGCTGAGCCACTGGATGAAGCGCAGCCTCGCTGCAATGGACGCGAACGTCGCGACAATTCGCGGCCTGTACCACGGGCCGGTGGACGTCGCGCACGACCTCGGCTGCTACGCGCCCGCGGCGCACTGAACCGGGTTCGTGAAGCCGGCTGACGCGCGCACGTGCGTCGCTGTGCGGCATGCGCAGACGTCGGAACGGACAGCGTTTTTCGTTGACTGCTGGATCGCCGGCATTGACGGCAGCGGCGTCGCGATGCGCTCGATGGCTCCGCTCTCACTCGAAGACGCCCCGAAAACCAGCGTTGGCACGTGCACCGGTTTCAGGTGAGCGGACGCGCCATCACGGCGGCGCGTCCGCTCGCGAGCAATGTGGCCTGGTATTCGATCCGGAATGCGTACTGCCAGCTGCCTTCACCGCCCATCAGGCGCTCGCCGTACACGTCGATCGACCCGGCGATGTCGTCGACACGGTCGACTTTCAACTCCACCGCGCGCAACGAGACGAGAAACCCCGGCGCCGCAATGCCGCCGGCGGCCCGTGCGAGCAGTCCTCCGTGTACCGCCATCGCCTGCGCGCCGTACTCGCACAGGTGCAGCGCTCGCAGGCGGCCATCGCTGCGCAGCGGATTGGCCGGGTCGCGATGCGAATCACTGCGCGCGTGGATGGTGGCATCGGTCCAGCCGACCACGTCGTCGAGCAGGCACATTGCGCCTCGATGCGGGATCAGCGTCGACCAGTCGTGCCTGGTGATGGTTTGATTGGACATGGCGAGGCGTGCGAAATGCAGTGCGCCGATTATCGCCGCTTTGCAGTTTCGCGCGAACTCGCCACGCACGCGGAATCTCCGTCCGAACAGGAACTCCTCGCGCGGCCTGTAAACTTGAGCAATGGCGACAACGTTCCTCCGCTTCGGCGCATTCCGGCTCGACCCAAACGCGCGCGAGCTGTTTGATGGCGACCAGCGGATTACGCTACCGGTGAGCACGATCGACTGTCTGATCTATCTGGTCCGGCACCGGGATCGGCCGATCGGGCGCGACGAACTCGCGTCCGCAGTGTGGGGCCGCGTCGACGTCAGCGAGGTGTCGCTCAGTCACGCGATCATGCGCCTGCGCCGCGTGCTCGGCGACGACGGCAACGCGCAGCGGATCATTCGCACGGTGCCGCGACTCGGCTATCGCTGGGTGATGGAGGGGACGCACGAAGACGAGGCGCCGGGGCCCGACATTCCCGCCGGCCCACCGTCCGCTGCATTGCCGCTGCGCGAGGCCGAACGCGTCGTCGACACTGCTGCGAAAACCCGGCATCGAAACCGCTGGTCGCTGGTGATTGCAGCGGTCGTCGTCGTCGCGCTCCTCGCCGCGGCGTGGAGGGATCGCCCGATGCCGCCGATGGTGCGGCCGATGGCAGCCGCGCCGGTCAGCGAGGCGGCGATGGTCCTTCCCGCGACGGTCGCGGCAACCGCGGAATGGGACTGGCTGCGACTGGGATTGATGGATCTCGTCGCGACGCGCCTGCGTCGCGGGGCACTGGCCACCATGCCGAGCGAATCGGTTGTCGCCCTGGTCGATGCCGCACGCGGCGGCCCGCTCGATCGTGCGCGCCTGCCCGCCAACGTGGTGATCGAACCCGCGGTGACGCTCGCGGACGGGCGCTGGACGGTACGCCTCGCGCTGCGCGCGCCAGGCCGCGTGCTCGAAACCGTCGCACAAGCCGACGATGCAATGACCGCGGCAAGCGCGGCAAGTGACGAGTTGCTGATCAAGCTGGGTCACGCGCCGTCGACCGATTCTTCCGATTCGGTTGCGGTCGCGGAGTCGACGTTGCGCCAACGCATCAACGCCGCGGTGCTGTCGGGCCAGCTCGATGTCGCCCGTCAATTGATCGCGGTCGCCGCGCCGGCGGTGCGCGGCAGTCCGGAGATCGCGCTCAGTGAAGCGAAGATCGATTTTTTTGCAGGGGAGTACGAGCGCTCCCTCAGGAACACCGAACAACTGCTCGCCAACCTCGCCCCGGACAGCGCAGGAGCCTTGCGCGCCCGCGCGCTCAACACGCGTGGTGCGGCTGCCTACCGCCTCGGGCGCATCGACGATGCCGATCGCGCATACGCCGAGGCGATCCGACTTGCGACGAGCGCCAACGAGCCCGACGTGCTCGCAAAGTCCTATATCGGGAGCGGGGGCGTTGCCAGCCAGCGCCTGCAGCTTGAACGCGCGGCCGCGGATTACGGCCGCGCACGCACCCTGCTCGACGCCGGCAACGACGCGTTCGGGGTCGCCGCGGTCGATCTCAATCTCGGCATCATTGCGATGCAGCGCGGGCAGATGGCCACCGCCGAGCCACTGCTGCAGAGCGCGAGCGCACGCTTCGGGAAATTTGGCGCGGAGGATGCCCTTGGCGCGTCGCTGGTCGCGCTGGTCGACGTTCAACTCGCGCTGCTCGACCACGCCGGCGCGGTGGCGACTGCGACACGCATTGCACCGCTTGAGGAACACGGTGGCAACCGTCGCCAGCGCTGGGAACTGACGCTCGCGCGAGCCTCGGCTTTCGCGGCAGCCGGACGGCTGAGTGATGCGGACATCCTGCTCTCGCGCGCACTCGATGCCAGCGACCGGATCAAGGATGCCGTGGTGCGTGCGCAGGCGAATGCGCTGGCCGCGGACATCGCACTGATGCGCGGCGACGCGGCAAAAGCCGCCGAACTGGCCGGCCTCGCGCTGGCGCCGGAGCTGGAATCGCGCAACCGCGAAACCTATGCCAGTGCATGGCTGACGCGCGTCCGCGCCTTGCAACGCAGTCGCTCGCTCGCCGACGCGCGTGTCGAGCTTGCACGCATGCGCAGCTGGAGCGACGCAGCGCCGCAACCGTTCGACCATCTGCGCGTGGTGCTGGCCGAAGCGGACCAGGCAATCGCCGAAGGTCCGTCGATGGGTGCATTTGCCCTGTACGCGGACGCGATGCGCCTGGCGACTGCCCGCGGCATTCCGGAGGAGACCGTGCTCGTCGGCGAACCGTACGTGCAGCACCTGATCGACGCGGGGCGCATCGACGAAGCCGTCTCGGTGAACGGACGGGTCGCTCCGTGGGCGGATCGTGACGCCCGCTCGGCCCTGACCGGCGCGCGCATCTACACCGCCCTCGGCAGGGTTCCAGCAGCCGACGCTGCGCTACGCACTGCCCGCACCCTCGCCGGAGAGCGGCCTCTGGCGCCGGTCGTTCCGCACTGAAGCATCGCCACAACGGCATTCCACACACGCGCTACATGCTTTTTACATGCAGATCATCGGCCGGTGGCGGAGGCTCGGGACAACGGCGATGTCTCCGCAGGAAGGAGGGAGCGTCCGCCGACCCGTTCCGCTTGCGAGGCTTCCCACGATGACACCCTCTTCACTACGTTTCCTCCAATCGCGCGTGTTCACCGGCGTGTCGGCGGTGCTGGCCTGCGCCAATGCCGGCGCCGGCACCGCGCCTCTCTACCACCTCCAGCTGCTCGACGTGCCCGATTCGACGGCAGTTCAGGTCAAGGACATCAACGACGCGGGCGTCATCGTCGGCAGCTGGTCCGATCAGGACTTCGTCCGGCACGCGGCGTTCTGGGACGCCGGCGGCATGCACGAACTGGCGCTGCCGGCTGGCGTCGATGTCGACGGCATCGCCTACGCGATCAACAACCTCGGCCAGGTCGTCGGCACGGCCAGTGACTTCGTGAATCCAACCGCTGGAATCGCGTGGGACATCACCGCCCCGACGACGTACACGACCATCGGCGCCGACTCGGGCGTCGCGGTGAACCCGGCCGACATCAACGACAGCGGTGCGATTGTCGGCGGCTTCGGAGCGCCTTCACGCGCTTTCGTATGGACGGCGGCCGATGGTTTCGTCGACTACGGCATCCAGGACGGGACCGTCCCCGACCAGCAGGCGCGCTGGGCCGCAGTGAATGCCTCTGGCCACATCGTCGGCCGCTGGAACCAGCACGTCTCCAACATTCACGCGACCGCAGGCGACGTCGGCGTTCCAGTCGTTGCGTCGATGAGCGCCGACACCGAGACGGTCCCGACCGGCGCGAACGCCGTCAATGATGCGGGGATCGCCGTCGGCATCGGTCTGGCAGTCGAAACGCCCAAACTGGTCCCGGTGTTGTTCGCCGCAGACGGCACCTTTTCCGAAATCCCCGGCGCAACGCTCGACCAGGACAACGGCGGCGCGACCGCGATCAACAATGCAGGTGTGGTGGTCGGCACGGCCGGCATCGGTACGGCAAACGATGCCATCCCCGGCCTGCGCGCGTGGGTGTATCGCGACAACGTCACCTACAACCTCTTCAACGTCGTCGATGATGCAGGCGTCTTCGTCGATTTTTCGGTCGCGGTGGCGATCAATGCGTCCGGCGTGATCGTCGGCAC
>NZ_JBDSWZ010000273.1:0-11203 GCF_039926425.1 Dokdonella sp. | reverse complement strand
CAGGTGATCGACTTGCCAATTGGCGCGACCGTGCTCGATTTCGCCTATGCGATCCACACCGATGTCGGTCATCGCTGCCGCGGCGCCAAGGTCAACGGACGTATCGTGCCACTGACGTTCGTGCCGGCCAGCGGCGATCGCGTCGACATCCTCACCTCGAAGGTGCTCGAACCGCGGCGCGACTGGCTGTCGGCACAGCTCGGTTTTCTGGTCACGCATCGCGCGCGCGAAAAAGTGCGCACGTGGTTCAAACGCATTGACCTGCAGCAGAATCTCACAGCCGGCCGCCTTGTCCTCGACCGCGAACTGAAGCGACTTGCGTTGTCGAACGTGCAGCTCGATGGACTGCCAGAGCGCTTCAATCTGCGCACGCACGACGACCTGCTCGAAGCGCTGGCGCTCGGCGACGTGACCACCGGGCATCTCGCGCGCGCCCTGCATGCGCTCACCGCTCCATCTGAGGAGCCCGCGGCGACACACGCGCCCGCGGTGGTGCCGCGTCCGCACGTCGATTCGGGTGCCATCGTCATCGAAGGCGTCGGCAACCTGCTCAACCAGCTGGCGCGCTGCTGCCAACCGTTGCCCGGCGATCGCATCAGTGGCTACATCACCCGCGGGCGCGGGGTATCGGTGCATCGTGCCGACTGCGCCCAACTGGAAAAGCTGCGTGAGCGCGAACCGAACCGGGTGATCCTGGTCGAATGGGGCATGCGGGCACAGCGCGCGTACGAAGTCGATGTCATCGTCCGCGGCTACGACCGCAAATGGCTGCACAAGGACGTCAGCAACGCGATCGCTGCCGACAGCGTGCACGTGATCGCGCTGACCGCCCGCATCGACGAGCGCAAGGGGATCGCTGAAATGAACTATGCGCTGCGGGTCAACGACTTTGGCCAGCTCAGTGGCTTGCTGGCCCGGCTGCTCTCGGTGCCGAACGTGATCGAGGCGCGCCGCGTCGGTTGAGTCATCGTGGGAACGGACCGTGCGCTTGGTGCGCGATAACCTTTACTCTTGGAGTGTGACGGGTGTTTCCCATGGATAAGGCGCGACTGTGATCGAGATTCCCGGCTACCGTGTTCTTCGCCAGCTCGGCCGTGGCGGCATGGCGACCGTGTACCTGGCGGTGCAGGAGTCGATCGATCGCGAGGTTGCGCTGAAGGTGATGTCGCCGGCCTTGCTAGTGGACCCGACCTTTGGCGAGCGTTTCCTGCGCGAGGCGCAGATCGCCGCCCGTCTGCATCATCGGCACGTGGTGGGCGTGCACGATCTCGGTCGGGCCGGCGACTACCACTACATCGCGATGGAATACGTCGGAAAGGGGCCGATCCTGTCCAAGGACGGCACCGCACGTGACGTCGCGTTCGCGTTGCGCGTGACGCGGGAAATCGCGCGGGCGCTCAACTACGCGAACGAGAAGGGCTTCGTCCACCGCGACATCAAGCCGGACAACATCCTGCTGCGCGAGGACGGGTCGTCGGTGTTGACCGACTTCGGGATTGCGCGCGCATACGACCTCTCGATGCGCATGACCAAGACCGGCGCCATCGTCGGCACGCCGCACTACATGAGCCCGGAGCAGGCGCGCGGACGCCAGCTCGATGGACGGTCGGACCTCTACGCGCTGGGCGTCGTGCTGTACGAAATGCTGGTGGGACGGGTGCCCTATCACGCCGACGACTCGCTCGCGATCGGCATCATGCATATCACCGAACCGGTGCCGGCGTTGTCCGAACGATTGGCGCCACTGCAGCCACTGATCGACCGCATGCTCGCAAAGCAGCCGGAAGACCGGTACCAGAGCGGCAATGAAGTGGCCTCCGCGATCGAAGCGATCGAGCAGCGCATGCGCACGGGTGAGCTGGCCGGCCTCGACGGCGAACCCGACAACGTGATGCGTGCGATCCGCCCCGGCCATTCGCGACACGCAAGCGAACGCGCGGTGTCACCAATGCCGCCGAGGTCTCCGGCGATGGCGGCTTCCGTCGGAGCGCAGTCGCGCGACCGGATGGAACCGAATCTCGGTCGCCTCGACGACTTCGTCAACGCGGTCTCCGATGATGTGATGCGCGCCGACCGTGCTGCGAAGTCGAAGTCGCACTTGCGCGCGTCCGGCTCGCGTCGCGTCGTCGTCGGGGCCGCTGCCTTCGTTCTGCTTGCAGGTGTTCTCGGCGCGGCCTGGCACTACCAGGACCGCCTGCGCCATCTTCTGCCGCGAACCGAGTTCAACGACACGCTGTCGCGCGCGCAACATGCACTGGACGCCGGGCGGTTGACCGGCAACCAGGGCGATAGCGCACGCGAACTGTTCCTCGCGGCGAGAGCGCAGGATCAGGACAACGACATTGCCCGCCGCGGATTGCAGAACGTCGGACATCAACTGGTCGCGCGCGCTGACGAAGCACTCGCGAAAAACGATCCGGTCGCCGCACGGACCGCTCTGGAAACGGCGCGCGAACTTCTGGGTGGCGGCATCGAAGTCGACAGGACCGAGCGCGCGCTGAAAGACCTCGAAGCGCGCGGCAGCGAAACCGGTCAGTTGCTCGAACAGGCCCACGATGCGCTTGCGGCCGGTCGCGTCGTCGGTGCAGACGGTGCCGCGGCGCTTTACCAGCGCGTGCTCGTCGCCGACAAGACCAATGCGCTGGCGCAATCGGGCCTCGGGAAATCTGCTGATGCGCTGGCAACCCAGGCGCGCGCCGCGCTCGACGCCAATGATGCGGACACTGCGTCTGCGCGCACCGACGACATCACGCGCATCCTGCCAGCCTATTCCGCACTGCCCGGTCTTCTCGGGCGTATTGCACAGGTGCGCGAAGGGTCGCGCATCGCCCGCGAGGAGACCGTCACACGTGCTGAAGCACAGATCCGCGCCGGTCGTCTCACCGGCAGCCCCGACTCGGCGCTTGAACTGTTCCGTGCGGTGTTGAACGACGACCCGTCGAACGCGCGCGCGAAGGAAGGCGTGCGCAGGATTGCGCAGGCGCTGATCATCCAGGCCACAGCAGCAATCGATGACGACAACGCCGGCATGGCGAACCGGCTGCTGGAATCGGCAGCCGAGCTGTCACCCGAGGCGCCGGAGCTGCGCGCTGCCCGCAGCAACCTGCGTGAACTGCGCGAGCGACTCGACATCGATGCCGAACACGCGGCGATTTCGCCTGGGCAGGTCGTGCAGATGCAGAAGCTGGTGGCGGACGCCGCGACTGCCGCGGCCGCGGGACATCTGATCCTCCCGCCAGGCGACAGCGCGTACGACAAATACCGCGCTGCACTCGCGATCGACGGCAACAATCGCGATGCGCTGGATGGACTCGCGCGTTTGCCCGGGCGCGCCAAGGACCTTTTTGCGCAGGCGCTCAACGACGGTGCGCCGCAGCGCGCGCGCGCGCTGCTCGATTCGGTGCGCCAGGTTGCACCGGAAGACGCGGCGATTCCAGCGATGACCCTGAAGCTGGCGAATGCGTTCATCGACCAGACCGATGCGCGCATCGGCGAAGGCCGCCGCGAGGATGCCACGCGCGCACTCGACGCGGCACGCCAGCTGAGCCCCGACAATCCGCGCATCGCACCGCTGGATGCGCGACTGAAGGCGATCGCTGACGGGCAAGGTTGAGCACGTTGCCGCGTGCGGATTTCCCCGTGAACGGATCGAACCCGGGCGGTTGGTCGCCCACGACGCCACGACACGTCCGCGGCGGAACGATCGGCGAGGCAGTCATGGTCGTCCATGCGCTTGATGGTGTGAGTCCAGTGCAACGGGATTGGGCAGGTTGATGGCCGAGCATCGTCACGGGTCAAGCAAATCGCGCGCTGTCCGGCATAGACTTGTGTGATCGATTGATCGGGCAAGCCGCAATGCAGCACAAATCCATCGACGGTCTCCACGTTGTGTGTGTGCACGGGGCCGGTGCGGGCGGGTGGGAATGGGGCATCTGGGCGAGGACGCTCAACGTCCGCGGATTCGGCGTGATCGCGCCCGATCTGATGCCGGCCGCGGCCGGAGTCGTCGCCACGCAATTTGCTGACTACCGCAAACAGGTACTGGCCTGGTGTTCGGCGACCACCGCGCCGCCGGTTCTCGTGGGGGCCAGTCTTGGCGGACTGCTGGCCCTGTCGGTCGCGGCCGAGATCCGTCCGGCTGCGTTGATCCTGGTGAATCCGGTGCCGCCGCTCGGCGTCGCGGGTGGTCTCGTTCGAACCTGGCCTGCCCTCGTCGCGTGGTCACGCACACGCTCTCGCGCCGGCACGCGCGGGTCGATTCCGGACGCCGACGATGCGGCTCGCATGTACGCCTATCGACGCTGGCGTGACGAATCGGGCGCCGTGCTCAATGCGGCGCAAAGAGGGATCGCAATCGACGTGCCCACATGCAGGATGCTGGTGCTCGCGAGCGCCGACGACCGCGATGTCCCGTGCGCGACGACCCGCGCGCTGGCCGGACTGCTCGGCGCAGACTTCGAGAAGATCGCGGGCGCGAGCCATGTCGGTCCACTCCTGGGACGATCTGCGCCGACCGTTGCCTCGCGCGTGTGCGACTGGCTGGCGGCGCTGCCGTCGCCCGGTGCCGATTTAACTGCGCCTTAGCACCGACTCGCTATCCTCGCGCGCTTGCCTTTGTCCGTGGCCCCGATGTCGCAGCATCCCTTTCCCTCGCCATCGTCGTCGCCCGAGTGCGCCGCCGTGCCAACGCTGAGCGAGCCTGGATCGCTGCACTTCCTCACCGACCAGCAGCCCTGGCAACGGACGTTGCGCTGGGTTCGCCCTGAGTCCAATCGACGGCTGCTGCTGTGGGGCGGCTTGTTTGCATTGGCGGTGACGGTGCTGCAGCTGGTCGGGTTCGCGTTGGTGATGCGCTCGTATCCCGGGCATCCGCGGCTTGTGTCGGCGCCGATCCAGGTCGTGCTGATCGAACCGGAGGTGCTCGATCCGCTACCGCCGGAACCGGAGCCCCCGATCGTCGCGCGCCCCAGTCGCATCGCGATTGCGCCGCCGGAAATGAAGAAGTCGCCGCCACCGCCGCCGCGCCCCGACGAGGCGAGCCAGGAAACGAAGGCGCGCATCGGGACCGCGGGCAGCGCGGTAGCGACTCCGCCGGCGCCGCAGTTGTTCAATCCGGATGGCTCGATCCGCCTCGGTGTCAGTAGCGCGCCGGTTGCACCACAGGGGCCGAAAAATCCACAGGAAGCTGCGAAGGCACGCTGGGCGCAGATCGAGCAGCGCGGCAATCCGATCGACTGCAAGAAGACGCGCTTCGCGAATGCATTCGCGGCCGACCAGAATGCCGGCGACAAGGTGGCCAGCAAATATCTCAAATGGATCGGTCTCGCCGACGGCGAGGCGATCGGGCACCGGCGCCAGCAACGCAGCGAATCGGGTGGCTGTGAACCGGCCAACTGATATCGGTACGCGTTCCAGCCGCCGCGCCCGCGGGTATGCTTGCAAATGAATCAGGGCGGCGCATCGCGCGTCGCGACACCGGCGGAGACGGGCGTCAAAGGCATGCAGAAACCCGATGGACCGCTGTGCGTGGATCTCGACGGCACGCTGATCCGCACGGACATGCTGCTCGAAAGTCTGCTCGCGCTGGCACGACGCAATCCGTTCTATCTGCTGTGCTGCGTGGCGTGGCTCATGCGCGGACGGGCACATCTCAAGCGGCAGGTCGCCGTACGGGTCGACCTCGACCTTGCGACGCTGCCCCTCGACGCGCGTGTCGTCGCCTGGCTGGGTGATCGCAGCGATGGGCGACGACGCGTGCTCTGCACCGCATCCGACCAACGCTGGGCCGACGCCCTCGCCGCGCACGTCGGTGGATTCGATGAGGCGCTCGGCAGCGACGGCGTGCGCAATCTCGGCGGTCGCGGCAAGGCTGACGCGTTATGCGAGCGCTACGGCGTGCGCGGTTTCGATTATGCCGGCAACGCAGCGACCGACCTTCCCGTGTGGCGGAATGCACGGCATGCGATCGTCGTCAATGCGAGTTCACGCGTGCTTGCGCGCGCCCGTCGCGAGCCCGACGTGGTGATCGAGCGCGTGTTCGAGCGCGAGGGCGGCGGCTGGCGTGCGTGGATCGCAGCACTGCGGCCGCATCAGTGGTCGAAGAATCTGCTGGTGCTCGTTCCCGTCTTCACCGCGCATCGGATGTTCGTTCCTGCGGCCGCGTCGAGTGCGCTCCGTGCATTCACCGCGTTTTGCCTGTGCGCGTCCGCGGCCTACGTGCTCAACGACCTGTTCGACCTCGACGCCGACCGGCGCCATCCGCGAAAGCGCTTGCGACCCTTCGCGTGTGGTCGCCTGTCGATCGGCGCCGGGCTTGTTGCCGTGCCGCTGCTGACAGCCGCCGCATTCGCGATCGCGATGACGTTGCCATTGCGCTTCGGCATCGTGCTGCTGGTGTATGCAGTCACGACGCTGGCCTATTCACTCGTGATCAAGCGGGTGGCGATGCTGGACGTTGTCGCACTCGCGGCGCTCTACACGCTGCGGATCGTGGCGGGCGCCGTCGCGATCCCCGTCGCGTTGTCAGGATGGTTGCTCGCATTCTCGATGGCCCTGTTCCTGAGCCTCGCTCTGGTCAAGCGGTACTCCGAAGTGCGTCGGGTCGCGGAAACCGATGAGACACGGATCGCTGGACGCGGCTATCGCGTCCGTGACCTGTCACTGCTGCACTCGCTCGGAATCGCAAGCGGCGTGCTCAGCGTGCTGGTGTTCGCGTTCTACATCGACAGCACCGCGAGCGCAGCACTCTATCGCCACCAGAACGCGCTGTGGCTTCTTCTGCCGCTGTTCTTCTACTGGATCGACCGCGTGTGGCGGACCGCGAAGCGGGGCGACATGCACGACGATCCGGTGGTATTCGCGCTGACCGACACAGTGAGCCTCGGTGTATTCGGGGTGTTCGCCGCGGTCGTGCTTTTGGCCATCTAAGCCCAGTGCTGTTCCTTCCCCTGCGGAGCGGGGGAAGGTGCCGAAGGCGGATGGGGGCGCTCTTGATCGTACACCTCACGAGAAGCTGCCTCCGCCCACCTTCCAGGTCCTCCGCCCGGCGCGCGGGAAGGACAGCGACGGCGAACGCGCGCGACCGATTCGCCTCACAACATCCGCAGCAACTGCGGCATCAGCGGCAGCTTGCGAATGCGCACCGTCGTCGCCGCGTAAATCGCATTCGCCAGCGCTGGCGCCGCGCTCGGCACGCCCATTTCACCGGCGCCCGACGGGTCGCGGCTTGATTGGACAATCTCCACCTCGACAGTGTGCGGTGCTTGCGCCATGCGCAGCAGGGGATAGTCCGGGAAGTTCTTCTGCTGCACCTGGCCGTCCTTGACGGTGATCGCCAGATGCAGCGCGGTCGAGATGCCATCGATCGTGCCGCCCATCATCTGCGCCTCGACGCCGAGCGGATTGACCACGCGCCCGACGTCGACGACGCAGACCGCGCGGTGGATGCGCAATTCGGTGCCCTGCACCGACACCTCGAACGCATGCGCGGTGTAACCACCGAACGTGAAGTGGCAGGCGATGCCGATGCCGTGGCTGTCGGTGCGCTTCACACCCCAGCCGATCTTCTGCGCACACAACGTCAGCACATTCGCGAGGCGACCGGTATCAAAGACCGGGCCGCCATGGCCCGAATAGGGAATTTCACGCGCTTCGCCGAGCAGCTGCAGTCGCAGCTTCACTGCGTCCTGTTTCGTGACCACCGCAATCTCGTCGATGAAGCTCTGCACCGCGAATGCATGGAACGTGTGGAGCGGCGCACGCCAGGCTCCGCGCGGCATGCGGGACTGGAGAGCGAAGAAGGTCTTGTCGAGATTCGCGACCAGGCCAGCGGGAAAATCGTCCGCTTCCAGCGTCGCCGCATTCGGAGCACGCTTGCGCGCGCCGGCTTCGCGATACCCGCGCGGTGTCGCCGCACAGCGATGCGACCAGCCAGTGATGGCCTTCTTGCGATCGAGCGTTGCGGTCATCGCATGGATGCCGAATGGCCGGTAGAAATCGTGGGCGAGATCGTCATCACGCGTCCACATCAGCTTCACCGGTTTGCCAGCGGCCTTTGCGATGACGACCGCTTCGGCAACGTAGTCGTTTTCGAGGCGACGTCCGAACCCGCCGCCTGCGCGCGTCATCCGGATGTCGATGTCCTTGCGCGCGAGACCGGTCATCCGCGCAATCATCTGCGAGGCACCATCCGGATCCTGCAACGCCGCGACGAGCCTCGCGTTGTCCTGGTTGATCTCGATCAGCGCGGCGGGCGGCTCCATCGTCGCGTGCGCGAGGAACGGCATTTCGTAGCGCGCTTCGATGAGCTGTTTCGCCTGGCTCCGGGCCTTGGCGAAGTCGCCATCCGCGCGCACCACGAGGCCGTCCGCCGCATGGTCGAGCAATGCGTGGGCTGCACCCGTGAGCGCGGCGGTCGATTCCTTCGCCCAGTCGCCCTGCGCCCATTGCACCTTGAGGAGGTCGCGTCCCTGCAGAGCCGCCCATGTGTTTTCGGCGAGCACCGCGATGCCAGCGGCTAGCGGCCCACTGAAGGGCTCATCGGTTTTTGGTCCAGGCAGCGCGATGACGTCGACAACGCCGGCCACGCGTCGCGTTTCGCTGTCGTCGAAACCATCGACGCGGCCGTCGAGAAACGGGCAGCGAGCAATCACCGCGACGAGCGCGTTGGCCGAGTACTCGTCGATGCCGAAGCGCGTGCGACCAATCACGATGTTGCGTGCATCGACGACGCGCGTCGGCGTGCCGATGATGTGAAACTGCTCCGGCTTCTTCAGCGCAACGGGCTGCGCGGGTGGTGCGATCGACGCGGCACTTCGCGCCAGCGCGCCGTAGGTGAGTCGACGATCGCCGGGCGCGATGACGTGGCCGAGCGCCGTGTGCAACTGCTCCGCCGGCAGCGACCATTCCTGCGACCCCGCCTGCACCAGAAGCCAGCGCGCCGTCGCGCCGGCCTGGCGCAACTCGTTCCACGCGTCCGGAATGCTGGTGCTTCCGCCGGTCGACTGGTCGCCGTAGCGATTCGAGGGGCCCTTGTCGGTATCGACATAGCCATACGGCAACTGCACAACCCGTACCTGGTTCCAGTCGACGTCGAGCTCCTCGGCGATCAGCATCGGCAGCGCGGTCATCACGCCCTGGCCCACTTCGCAGCCACGCGCGCCGATGACGATGCGGTTGTCGCGTTCGATGCGCACGAACGGTCCGAGTTCGGTGAGATCGTCGCCGAGAAGTTCCGGCGGCACTGGCGTGTTCGTGTCCGCGCGCACGATGCGCGAGGCGACCAGCAACGCGCCGGTTGCGGTCAGCGAGATCGCCAGGAATCGTCGGCGACCAGCGCTCACGGTCACGTCGCCATCGTTGCGGTTCACTTGTCAGGACTCCGCATCAGATCGGCTGCACGCAGGATCGCGCGCCGGATGCGTGGATACGTGCCGCAACGGCACAGGTTGCTGACGGTTGCGATGTCGTCGTCGCTCGGTTTTGGCTTGCGCTTGAGCAGGTCCACGGCCGCGATGATCTGGCCCGCCTGGCAATAACCGCATTGCGCCACGTCTTCGTCGATCCACGCCTGTTGCACCGGATGCAGCGCGTCGGTCTCGAGTCCTTCGATGGTGGTGATCTTGTGGCTGCTTGCAGCGCTCATCGGCGTCACGCACGAGCGCGTCGCCTTGCCGTCGAGCAACACCGTGCAGGCACCGCACGCGCCGATGCCGCAGCCGTATTTGGATCCGGTCAGACGCAGCGTATCGCGCAGGAACCACAGCAGCGGCATCGCCGGATCGCCGGCGTGGAAATACGGCTTGCCGTTGATCGTGATCGGCAACGCTTCCACGGGTCGCGGGGCAGGTCGCTTCACCGCGTCGACGGGATGTTCAGGCTGCTCGGGCATTCATTTCTCCATTCGCCCGCATGCGTCGCCTGTACGACCGCCGGACCGCGCGCATTGTCGCATGGAGATTGTGGACTTCCGAGAGACTGGCGCGCGGAATCGGAGCAGGCAGGGTTGCGTCGTTCGCGTGCACGGCTGCTCGCTTGCCGCGTCCGGCGCGCCGATGTTACCTTGGTAGTACCTCAGCCCCGGATGCGGCTCGCATGACGAGTGCCACCACATTGAAGTTGCCGCAGACGCTGAAGGCACGCATTGCCGCGGTGGCGCATGAACTCGACAAGACGCCGCACGCGTTCATGATCGAAGCGCTGGCTGCGCAGACCGAACACGCCGAGCGTCGTCGACAATTCGTGGTGGACGCGCTCGACGCGGAAACGGAGGTCGCCACGCAGGGCCTCATCCACGACGCTGACGATGTGTTCGCCTGGTTGCGGGCAAAGGTGGCCGGTGAAGCGCCGCACCGCCCGCGTCCCCGCAAGCGCGGCAAGCGCGCTTGACCCGCCTGCTGTTCGCGCCTCGCGCGTTCCGCGACATCGAACGCCTCGCGGTTTTCCTGATCGAAAGCGATCCATCCGCCGCTGCCACAACCGCCGAGCTGCTGATTTCAGGACTCGCCATGCTGCGCGATCACGCGCTGGTGGGTCGTAAAGTGGAGCACGGATTGCGCGAGTTGATGATCTCGCGCGATCGCAGTGGCTACGTCGCGCTGTATCGTTACGACGCGGAATCGGATACGGCGCTGGTGCTCGCGCTGCGGCATCAGCGGGAAACGGTCTGACGACTCAGGTATTTTCGCCCGAGCGCGTCCCCATCCATCGCCAGATGAAATAGACCGGCAGTCCCGCCACGGTGATCAAAGCGCCCATGCCGGCGTCCCCCGGATGCTGCCAGATCGTCACCGCGACGATCCACAAAACGATCCCGATGAACAGCGCCGGCAACACGGGATAAAACGGAACACGGAACGGCGCCGGTTCCGCGGAGCGGACGCTGCGATACCAGAACAGTGTGGCGATCACCGCGGCCATGCCGAGCCAGTCGCCGACGGTCGAATAGTTGAGCAACTGGTCGAACGTGCTCGACCATGCAAGCACGCACGACCAGAACGCGAGCATCACCATCGCGACGTTCGGTGAGCGCCAGCGTGGATCGATACGTGCGGCAGAGCGGAAGAACACGCCGTCCGCGCCCATCACCTGGAACACGCGGGCGGCACCGATGATCGAGATGTTGCAGAAGCCGAGCATCGAGATCGCGATGCCGGCGGCAATCATCCGCGCACCCGCTTCGCCGAAGACGTGGCGCATCACATCG
>NZ_JBDSWZ010000272.1:0-7911 GCF_039926425.1 Dokdonella sp. | reverse complement strand
TGGTCGCTACTCCCTCGAATACGAAAATCCGACTGCAGGCGACGCATTTTCAGTGGACGCAGGGGCGTTTCTGTTTCTGGATGAGAGTCAGGCGATCGATCCCTCTCAGGCCTCCATCCATTTTGACGCGGCACTTCACCGGGCACCGACGGTTGCGGGTCATGTGCGTACGGACGATGGTCGCGTGCCCGCGGTCGGCTACGTGACGCTTTCGGTATTCCTCAACGGCATCTGGTCAGTCGCCGACCAGTCTGACGTCGCAGACGATGGATCGTTTGTCTCGCAAGCCCTGGCTCCGGGGTCCTACCGCGTATGCGCGGGCGGCACTGCGGGCGACAACCCGCCCGGTACGTTTGTTGGCACCCGGAGACAGTGTTTCAACCATGTTGACCAGCAGTCCGCGGAAGAGCCGGATTTTACCCCCGTCGTCGTGAGCGCCGATGAAGAGCGGATCGGAGTGGATTTCGATCTTTCGACCGGCGGACGCGTGTCAGGCCATATCATCGATGGCCACACGTCGGCTCCGTTGCAGGTTCAGCCGTTTGGCTGGCACGTCTATCTGCATGTCTACGATTCGAATGGCGTTGAATGGAGGCCCCATCCGAGCGCTGACGAGCAAGCAGACGGCACCTATGCAATCGATGGATTGCCCGAAGGAGTGTTCTACCTCGCCGCTCAGGTCATCGGACCGTTTTCAGACGGTGTGCAGATCTATCCCGGCATTTCCTGCGACTACGGGAACGATCAATGCATCGCGACGCTGGGCGAGCCTCTCGTCGTTGCAGCCGGAAGCGAGCTTTCCAACATCGATTTCACCTTCCACCCCGCGGCGATGATCCATGGTCGCGTGATCGATTCACTGACGGGCAGCGGCATCGAGGGCGCGAAGGTGACGTCAACGTACGCGCGCTACGATCCGTTCGGCACGAACTACATTCCTGAATGGACGACGCTGTCGCAAGCCGACGGATCCTACGAAGTGTATGCAAGCGGTTCACGGTACTACTACCTGTCGGCCGAACACCTGGCGCCATGGATCAATACGCTCCACCCTGCCGTTTCATGCGCTGGAATATTCATGCAGCTCTGCTTCCCCGACGGAACGCCGGTTCTGGTCGCGCCCGACAGCACACAGGAGAACGTCGACATCGCCGCAACACTGGGAGGGGGGATCGAAGGGAGGATGAGTAGCCTGTCGTCGGGAGAACCTGTCCTGGCACAGGTCTCCATCACCGTCATGGACACCTACATCCGCTTCGACTCGTCCTATGCGTCCGATGGACGCTATCGCAGCGATGGCATTCCCGCAGGCACCTACGTTGCGACAGCCGGACTCAATGAAGGCACGTGCAGTGTCTATGCAGATCGCCCGTGCCCAAGCGACGCGATGCCACTTCGCGCCGTCGATCCGACGCCAATCGTTTTACAAACCGGCGTCATTGAATCGGCCATTGATTTTCATCTGCCGACGGACACCCTCTTCATCAGCTCGTTCGGGATTCACTGAGCCGGACACGTCATGCCGGCAGCACGCGGCAGATGAATCCCTTCAGATAATCGGTCTCCGGAATTGCCGGATGCACCGGATGATCCGCAGCCTGCTGCAGCGCGACGAGCATCTGCACCTGACGATCCAGGTGGCGTGCGCCGTGCTGGACGGAATCGAGCAACGCGCCGCGCGGCATGTGATGCGAACACGAGCAGGTGATCAGCACTCCATCTTTCGCCAGCACCTGCATGCCAAGCTCATTGAGGCGCCGATACGCGAGGTTCCCCTCCTTGAAATCCTTCTTGCGCTTGATGAAGGCGGGTGGATCGAGAATCACCACGTCGTAGCGTTCGCGTGCTTCGCGAAGGGCCTTGAGGTGATCGAATGCGTCCGCGCGCACGGCGCTCACGCGGTCGGACAACCCGTTGCGCTCGGCATTTGCCGCCGTCGCTTCGACTGCCGATGCCGACGCGTCGACACACACGACCTCGCTGGCGCCGTACGACGCCGCACGCAAGCCCCAGCCACCGAGATACCCGAACATGTCGAGCACACGCTTGCCTTTCACGAGTCGCAACAGCTGGTCGCGATTGTCACGCTGATCGTAGAACCAACCGGTTTTCTGGCCGCCGACCGGATCGATGGCGAAGTCGAGACCGCGCTCGCGCGCGATCGTCTCGCCGCCGTAGTCGCCATAGCCGAGATCGGAGTAGCTCGGCAGCTGTTCCATCGCGCGCGATCCCGCGTCGTTCTTCCACCACAACTGACGTGGTTTGAGAACCTTGACGATCGCCTCGGTCATCTCGTCTTTCAGTCGCTCCATTCCGGCGGTGGTTGCCTGGCCAACCAGCACGTCGCCGAAGCGATCGAGCGTCAGCCCGGGAAGCCCATCGGAATCGCCGAACACCAGCCGGTAATACGGCTCTTCGTAGAGGCGTTCACGCAGCGACAACGCGACCTTGAGGCGATGCACGAACAGCGATCGATCAAGCGCGTGATCCATCCCGCGAACGACCAGGCGTGCAGCGATCAGCGAATTCGGATTGACGTACCCGACACCCAGCGGCTTGCCGTGATGGTCGACGATCACGCAGGCATCACCGGGCTCGAACGCGCTCAACGGCGATCGCGCAACGTCGATTTCATTGGAGAACACCCACAGGTGTCCCCCACGCAGGCGCGCATCTTCGCCACGCTTCAGATGCAGCGCCGGATATTCAATGGCGTCGGTCACGATTCGGGCCTGCACGGTCGGGGCCGCGCACGGTAGCCCCTCCGCAGCGCGGCGGCAACCGGAGCGCAGCGAGGTCGTACACTGTGTCCATGAGCAATCGACTCGCATTGGAAACCAGTCCGTACCTTCGCCAGCACGCCGACAACCCGGTCGACTGGTGGCCGTGGTCCGATGAGGCACTCGCCGCGGCGCGTGCGCAGCGCAAGCCGATCCTGCTGTCGATCGGCTACGCCGCGTGCCACTGGTGCCACGTGATGGCGCACGAAAGCTTCGAGGACGAAGCGACCGCGCACGTGATGAATGCTCTCTACATCAACATCAAGGTCGACCGCGAGGAGCGGCCGGACATCGACAAGGTGTATCAGCTCGCCCACCAGGCGCTTACTCGACGCGGCGGCGGGTGGCCGTTGACCGTCATCCTCGCGCCGGACGACCTGCTCCCGTTTTTTGCCGGGACCTATTTCCCGAAGGTGCCGCGCCAGGGCATGCCCGCCTTTGTCCAGGTGCTCGAAGGCGTGCATGCATGGTTCGACAGCAAAGCGGACGAGGTCACCGCTCAAAACGGCGCACTCGCGAAGTTCCTCGCGGGTCACGGACGCGACGCCGCATCGCAGGACGCACTGGACGATGCACCGATCCACCGCGCGCTCGAGCAAATCGCCGCCAGTTTCGACCAGATCAATGGCGGGCGTCGCGGCGGACCAAAGTTTCCGCATGCGAGCGAGATCGAGCTGCTGCTGGCGTTCGCGCGAAGAGGCGACGAAGACGATCGCGCGGCACACGCGCACATGGCGCGCCGCACGCTCGAGCGAATGGCCGACCGCGGACTGACCGACCATCTCGGCGGCGGTTTCTTCCGCTACTGCGTCGACGATCACTGGGAAATTCCCCACTTCGAGAAGATGCTGTACGACAACGCGCAGCTGCTGCCTGTCTACGCGCATGCATCTGTCGCACTGGCCGTCCCTGCATTCGGTGACGACACCCGCGCCTGCGCCTCCTGGCTCGTACATGACATGCAGGCGCCGGAAGGCGCGTTCTTCAGTTCTCTCGATGCCGACTCCGAAGGCGAGGAAGGCCGCTACTACGTGTGGCAGCGCAGCGAGGTGAACGCGTTGCTGACCGCCGACGAGTGCGCGGTTGCGGTGGCGCGATTCGGACTCGACGGCGCCCCCAATTTCGAAGGCCACGCGTGGCATCTGGTCATCGCCGCGTCGCTCGATGAGGTCTCGGCGGCAACCGGGGTCTCGCGCATCGACGTCGAAGCCCGACTCGCGACGGCACGCGCGAAGCTGCTCGCCGCACGATCGTTGCGCGTTCGCCCTGGCCTCGACGACAAGATACTCACCGCATGGAATGCGCTGGCCATCGGCGGGGCTGCGCGTGCTGCGCGCTGGCTCGATGACCAGCCGTTGCTCGCGCAATCGGAACGGGCACTCGACTTTCTCCACGCGAACGTGTGGAAGCACGACCGCCTTTACGCCTGCCATGCCGGTGGAGTTGCGCGATTCGGTGCGTATCTCGACGACCACGCGTTCCTGCTCGATGCATTGCTCGCGCTGCTGCAGGTTCGCTGGAATCCGCGCGATCTGGATTTCGCGATTGCGCTCGCTGATGCGTTGCTCGCACGGTTTCAGGATCCCGACGGCGGTGGCTTTTTCTTCACGGCGCACGACGCCGAAGTGCTGCCGCAGCGGCCGAAACCATGGATGGACGACTCTCTGCCCTCCGGCAACGGCGTCGCCGCGCGCGCGTTGCTCAAACTCGGCTACCTCCTCGGCGAACCGCGCTATCTCGATGCAGCCGAGCGAACCCTGCGCGCGGCATGGCGCACCCTCGTCGACCTTCCGCACGCCTGTTGCTCGCTGTTGCTCGCGCTCGACGACTACCTGCGACCGACCGCGCATCTGGTCGTGCGGCATCGCTCGCCCGAGGCCATCGCCGCGTGGTCCGACGCGAGCATCATGCATCGCCGCAACGGCGTCGATGTCTACATGATCCCGACCGACGCGCCGCAACTGCCGGGCGTTCTTGCGGCGCCGACGGACGCCGCGATCGTCGCGTATTTCTGCCAAGGAACGTCCTGCGGCCCGCCGATCGTGGATGTCGAGGAGTTCAAGGCACTGTCCGCTCCCCGATCGGCGACATGAAACGCAACAGGGCGCCATCGCGATCACGTCGTTCCGTCGCCGGGTACGCGATCGCCGTGGTGCTGGTCGGCTGCTGCACGCACGCGAATGCCACCGACATCGAGATCGGTCCCGGCGAGGATTTCCGTACCGCGATGCAATCCCTGCTCGCGGGCGATACGTTGACGCTGCGCGGCGGGATCTACCCGCTCACCGATTACTTCGATCTGGAACTGACGGGCACCGCATCGCAACCGATCACGATCCGCGCGAAAACCGGTGAGCAGCCGCATCTGCAGTTCATCGGCAGCAGCCAGAACATCGTCAACATCAGCGACAGCGCGTTCCTTGTCATCGACGGCATCGAGTTCAGCGGTGGATCGCGTGGCCTGCGCCTCACGCGATCGTCGGACATCACGGTGCGCAACTGCCACGTCCACCACACCGCGGCGAATGCGATTGCCGCCAACGACGTCGGCAGCGACTATGCACGCCTCACGTTCGTCCACAACGAGGTCGATCACGCCGGTGGCACGGCGGAAGGGCTCTACCTCGGCTGCAACGACGACGAATGCCGCGTGCACGATTCGCTGATCGCCGACAACTACATCCACGACCTGACTGGCGCCGGCGTGACGCAGGGCGACGGAATCGAGATCAAGCTCGGCAGCTACGGCAATGTCGTGCGCGACAACGTCATCCATCACACCGCGTATCCCGCCATCACGCTGTACGGCGTCAACGGGCGCGGCGCGCGCAATATCATCGAACGCAACGTCATCTGGACCAGCGGCGACAACGGCATCCAGGTCGATTCGGACGCCATCGTTCGCAACAACATCGTGCTGGGCGCCGCGGGCGCAGGGTTCGCCGCGAACGCACAACAAGGCGTCCGCCCGGGAAACCTCGACATCGTCAACAACACGATCATCAACGCCGGTGGTGATGCGATCCATCTGAGTAACGTCGGCGGCGCAATCCTTCTCGCCAACAATGCGCTGTATGCGAGCGCCCACAATGCAGTGTTCGCCAATGGGACGGCATCGCTTGTCACGCTCACGCACAACATCGGCAGCGGCGCGCTGTCCGGTGTGTCCAGCGGCTTCGATTCCAGCGGCGCGATTGGTGACGATTTCGTCGATGCGAGTTCCGGCGGAACACCGCCGCAGAACCTGATCCCGAAGGCTCGCCTGCTCGGAAGTGCCGATGGGACGCTCTTGCCGAACGACGACTTCGACGGCCTGTCGCGCGCCGGCGCGACCGATGTCGGCGCGTACCGCGCGCGTTCGAACGATCAGCCGGGCTGGGCCCTCCAGGCAGGCTTCAAGCAACTGACGCAGATCTTCGCGAGCGGATTCGAGCACGTCGACTGAACCTCGACCGGCGGACTTCGCGCAATGATTAACCGCAATTGAAGCGGGGTTCTCTCCATGCGACTTCCGCATGTCTGCAAAAGGGGACGTTCATGCGGGCTCGTCCATCATCGCTGCCACAGTGACAGCGGACATGTTCATGGACACACGGACCGAGATCGAACGCGAACTCGACGCGATCGAACGGGACCTGCCGAAGATCATCGCCGACCACCCGGATGAGGGTGATCGATGGTTCGCGTTTGCAGCGCGCTCCGACGTGGTGATGGAACGGTTGGCCGACGATGAGCACGACTACGCCGGCGGTCGCATCGATTGCATGCTCCGAAAGGCCGGACTGCTGCCACAGCGTGCAGCGCCAGTGTCGTGAGGCCGCACAGCGATCGCCTCCAGTGAGAGGCGTTCGACAATGCGCAAAGGGCCGGATCGGTGGCTTCGCCGAGCGATGATCAAGCGCGCATCGCCTTTTGCTAGGTATTGCCAAACGCGGAAATCAGAGAATCACGGGGCGATCCGGCAGTTCTTCGTCGTTGCGAGCCCCATTCGCAGGGAAGTGGAGAGCGAGCAGGTCTCCGATGGCTGCGACGCCGTCCAACGCGCCCTGCTGATACGCGCCGTCCGAGAAGCGTCGCTGCATCAGCGCGCAGATATCCACCCAGGTCTGCTGCGCAACCTTCGCGACGATACCGCGGTCGGCCACAACCTCGATCCGGTGATCGGCCAGCAGGATGTAAACCAGAACTCCGGTGTTGTTCTCGGTGTTCCACACCCGAAGCTGCGCAAACACTTCGTGTGCGCGATCGCGTGGGTCGACATCACGCATCACCCGGGCGAACGACAGGCTTCCTTCCACCGCGAAGACGATCTCGCCCAAGTGGCGATGTTCGCTCGCAGCGATTGCGTGTTGCACGGCGTCGAGGGTCGACGCGGGAAAGTGCCTCTTCGCGGACCCGAAGTCGAAGAGATGTCGCAGTGCTCGCATCGTCACCAACTCCCTGAGGCGCCGCCGCCGGAAAACCCGCCGCCACCGCCACTGAATCCACCGCCGCCACCGCCGCCGCTGCTCCATCCATCGCCGCCGCCGAATCCACCGGAACCGCCTCCGCTCGCGAAGCCGCCGCCGCCACCCCCACCGCCGAGGAATCCGACGGCGAGACCGATCAGTCCGGCTCCGATGCCAAGCGGCAGCAGTCCGCTGATCAACCACCCGACCACGCCTGCGCCGATGCCGACCAGGCCTGCGCGCGGTAACGCGGAGAGGCCGCCGAGCATGCTGCGCAGGAACATCGCGGCGAACCAGGCGGCGAACAGCGGTGGGCCAAGATCCCCTCCAAGGCTGTGACTTTCCGGATCGTCTGCCAGCGGCGGTGGCAACGGTTCGTCGTTGATCAGCTTGGTCATCGCGCCGACGGCGTCGTGGATGCCGCCAAAGTAGTCGTTGGCGCGGAATCGCGGCGTGATGTACTCGCGGATGATGCGCGCCGCGGCTGCATCCGGAATCGACCCTTCAAGTCCACGACCCACTTCGATGCGCACACGCCGATCGGCCTTGGCGACGATCAGCACCACGCCATCGTCGGTGCCCTTGCGGCCTATCTTCCAGGCGTCTGCAACGCGGATGCCGAATGCGGCGATGTCCTCGGGCTGCGTCGTCGGCAGCAGCAGCACGGCGACCTGCGATCCCTT
>NZ_JBDSWZ010000271.1:0-4267 GCF_039926425.1 Dokdonella sp. | reverse complement strand
CGGCCCCGATTCCGCCATTTCCATCAGCGATCCTGCATCCACCGACGAAACCGGTTGTCAGCGCGGCCGATATCGGAAACCATGCCGCCGCGCGCAATGCGTGTCGAACCGAACCTGGGGACAACCGAATGGATGTGATTCGATGGCTGGTGCGCCTGCCGTTGTGGCTGGCGCAGACGCTCTGGGCGTTGCTGTGCGCGTTGTTTCGCGCGCTCGGCTGGGTCGGCACCCGGCTTTTCGGCCGGATGTCCTGGCAGGCGGCGCCCTGGATGACAGCCAGTGCCGGTGCCACGCGGTCGGTCGCCGGCGGCATCCGTCGGCGGCCGGGATGGTCGGCCGGCCTCGTCGTTGCAGCACTCGCAATCGGCCTCGGCACGTGGCAAGGGCTGCGCTGGTGGAAGGCGCGCCCGCATCCGCCGGCTCCGCGATCCATCACCGCGCAGGTCACTCCGCCGCCGTTGACGCAGTACGACAATGATCCGGTGGCGGTCAGCGCGGTGACGATCCTCTTCTCCGGATCGGTGGCGCCGATCGAGCGCGTCGGCAAGGCGCCGGGCGAGGGCATCGCGTTGAAGCCGGCACTGGAGGGCGCGTGGACCTGGAGCAACGATCAGACCCTGACGTTCACCCCCGCGACCGACTGGCCCGTCGGCCAGCATTTCGAAGTGAACTTCGACAAGGCAAAGTTGTTCGCACCACAGGTCGTCGTGCCGCAGTCGACGGTGGAATTCGACAGCGCGCCGTTCAAGGCGACGGTCGCCAGCAGCGAGTTCTATCAGGATCCGCAGGACGCGGCGCTCAAGAAAGCGGTGTTCCAGATCCGCTTCAGTCATCCGCTCGACGCGGCGGACTTCGAGAAGCGCATCGCACTGAGCCAGGAGGTGCCGAAGTCGAAAGCATTGCCGCGCAAGTTCGTCGTCAACTACGACAAGAAGAAACTCAACGCGTTCATCCACTCGGAGCCGCTGGCGGTTCCGAAGGACCCCGGTTCGATCGCCATGAAGGTCGAGCGCGGAACGCATGCCGCGACGGGCGGCACGCCGCTTGCGGATTCGATCGACGCGCGCGTCGCGATTCCCGGAACCTACAGCCTTGCGGTCAACAGCATGGACGCGGTCCTCGTCGACAACGCGCGCTTTGAACCCGAGCAGGTGCTCAACGTCGAACTCTCGCAGGCGATCGGCGAAAAGGATGCGGCGAAAGCGATGCAGGCGTGGCTGTTGCCGGTCTACAACCCGGACACGCCCGACGCCGAGCGCAACGAACCCTACGACTGGACCGGCGACACCAATCCGGCCGAGAAGGTGCTGAAGGCATCACCCAGGCTCGACCTCGAAGCGGTGGCCGGCGAGCGCGATTTCAACGCGCAGGTCAGTTACAAATATCGCGCCGATGCAGGTCGCTACATCTATCTGCGCATTCCAAAGGGACTCGCGTCGTTCGGCGGATATCGCCTTGGCGACACGTGGTCGAATGTCGTGCGCGTGCCGGACTATCCGAAGATGCTGCGCTTCATGGCCGACGGCGCGCTGATGTCGCTCAACGGCGACAAGCGCGTTGCCGTGGTCGCGCGCAATGTGCCCGGCATGCAGATGGAGATTGGCCGCGTGCTGCCGGACCAGGTCCAGCACCTGGTCGGATTCAACCAATCCGGCACGTTCGCCAAACCGGAACTGGGCGCGTTGTCCCCCGACCAGATCACCGAACGGTTCTCCGAGAAAATTCCATTCGGCGACGAGGATCCGACCAAGCCGCACTATCAAGGCGTCGATCTCGGCCACTATCTCGCACCGGACAAGCGTGGCGTGTTCCTTCTCACGCTGACCGGCTACGACGCGAAGCTCGACGCGGCGAATGCGAAGAAGTCCAAGCCCGAGGTCAGCACTGCAAGCGACAGCGACGATGAGGCCGCCGACGGCGAATCGGAGGAGAGCGGCGAAGGAGAGGGCTACGCGGAAGGCGAATCCGACGGGGACGGCAGCGATCTGTCGGCATTCACCGACTCACGTCTGATCGTCGTGACCGATCTCGGCACGGTGATGAAGAAATCGCTGGATGGCGGCATCGACCTGTTCGTGCAATCGATCCGCAGCGGTGCGCCGGTCGCCGCGGCGAGCGTCGAGATTCTCGGCAAGAACGGCCAGGTGCTGGTGTCGCAGCCGAGCGATGCAACGGGGCTCGCGCATTTCGCGCCGCTCGAGGGTTTCGAGCGCGAGAAGGCGCCGACGTTGCTGGTGGTGAAGAAAGGCGATGACTTCGCGTTCCTGCCGTACAACGGACGCGATCGCCGACTCGATTTTTCACGATTCGATGTCGGTGGCATCCGCAATGCGCGCGACGCAGGGCAATTGAGCGCCTACCTCTTTTCCGACCGCGGCCTCTATCGGCCGGGCGAGACGTTTCATGTCGGTCTGGTCGTGCGTGCCGCCGACTGGACGCGTAACCTTGCCGGCGTGCCGCTGCAGGCCGAGATCGTCGATCCGCGCGGGCTGGTGGTCGATCGTCGCACGCTCAAGCTCGGCGCAAACGCGTTTGAAGAACTGGCCTACACGACGCAGGAAACCTCGCCAACGGGCGCGTGGACGGTGAATCTTTCTCTGGTCAAGGCCGACGGCGAGACCAGCCCGCTCGGCAGCACCAGCGTGCAGGTCAAGGAATTCCTGCCGGACCGGATGAAGGCGACCGCGCATCTGTCGCACGAAGTCGTCGATGGCTGGGTCAAGCCGGACGACCTCAGTGCGCGGATCCAGCTGATGAACCTCTTCGGCACGCCGGCGCAGCAGCGCCGCGTCGAGGCGACGCTGACGTTGTCGCCGTCGTGGCCGACGTTCCGCGCGTTTGCCGACTACACGTTTTTCGATCCGAACCACGCGAAGGAAGGCTATAGCGAACCGTTGGGAGAAAAGACAACCGACGACCAGGGCAACGTCGAATACCCGCTCGACCTGACCAAGTACGGCACGTCGACCTACCGGCTGCATGTGCTCGCCAAGGGTTATGAAGCGGAAGGCGGGCGCAGCGTTGCGGCCGAGGCGGCGACGCTGGTGTCGTCGCTCGATTATCTGATCGGCGCGCGCGCCGATGGACGTCTCGACTACATCACGCGCGACAGCAAGCGCAACGTCAATCTGATCGCTCTCGATCCGAACGCAAAGCGGACGGCAATCGACGGACTGAAGGCTGCGATCGTCGAGCGGCGCTACGTGTCGGTGCTGACCAAGCAGGATTCGGGCGTCTACAAATACGATTCGCGGATGAAGGAAGTGCCGGTCAGCGAAGCTCCGCTGAAAATCGGTGCCGCCGGCATCGACTATGCGCTGCCGACGGCGACGCCGGGCAGCTTCGCGCTTGTGGTGCGGAACGCGCGGGGCGAGGAACTCAATCGGGTGCAGTACGCCATTGCCGGCGAGGCGAACCTCAGCCGCTCGCTGGAGCGCAATGCTGAGCTCGAGCTCGCGTTGTCCAAACACGACTACGCGCCCGGTGAAGAGATTGAAGTGGCAATCCGCGCTCCGTACGCCGGCGCCGGCTTGCTGACGATCGAACGCGACCGCGTGTATGCGCACGCGTGGTTCAAGACGTCGACCACCGGCTCCGTGCAGAAGATCCGCGTGCCGGCCGATTTCGAGGGCAATGGCTATCTCAACGTGCAGTTCGTGCGCGATCCGTCGTCGGACGAGATCTTCACCAGTCCGTTGTCGTACGGCGTGGTTCCGTTTTCGGTCAACCTCGATGCACGCCGCGATGCGGTGACGGTGGCGACGCCGGCGCAGATCAAGCCGGGCGAAAACCTGACGATGAAGGTGACCGTCGCGCAACCCGCGCGTGTGGCAGTGTTTGCGATCGACGAGGGCATCCTGCAGGTGGCGCGCTACAAGCTCGGCGATCCACTCGATTTCTTCTTCAAGAAACGCATGCTCGAAGTGGTCACGAGCCAGACGCTGGATCTGATCCTGCCGGAGTTCGCGAAGCTGGCCGGCATGTCGGCGCCGGGCGGCGACGAGGACTCGGCGCTCGGTCGCCATCTCAATCCATTCCGCAAGAAACATGCGCCGCCCGTCGCGTACTGGTCGGGCCTGATCGATGTGAAGGACACGAAGGATCTCAGCTGGCACGTGCCGGACGATTTCAATGGACGGTTGCGCGTGATGGCCGTCGCGGTCGCGCCGGATCGCACCGGCATCTTCGAGGGCGGCACCACGGTGCGCGGCGACTTCGTGCTTTCGCCCAACGTGCCAGCGATGGTTGCGCCCGGCGACGAGTTCGA
>NZ_JBDSWZ010000270.1:0-12727 GCF_039926425.1 Dokdonella sp. | reverse complement strand
CTGCGGTCGACTGACCTGGTGCCGTTCGCCGACGCGATCGCCAGTGGCGCGGAAGCAGTCATGATGGCGCATGTGACCTATCCCGACGTCGACTCACGCCCCGCGGGTTATTCGCGGATCTGGGTGGGTGACGTCTTGCGCGGCGAGCTTGGCTTCCGTGGCGCGGTGATTGGTGACGACATCGGCATGACGGCGGCGGAGTCGGTCGGCAGCATCGCGGCGCGTATCGCCGGACATCTGCTCGCCGGCTGTGACCTCCTGCTCGCATGCAATCCGTCGATCGTCGACGAATCGATCGCAGCCAGTGTCAATGCGACGCCGTGCGATCCGGCCATCCTCGCCACGCTGCAGGGGGCGATTGCGCAAACGTGGGAGGCACTGATCGACAACCCGCAACGCGATGAATTCATTGCGCGACTCGTCGCGCTCGACCCCGCCTGAGGACACCGACATTCCGATGACCACTCCCAGTTTCTCCGATGCGCTTGCACGCGCCGACCTGATCCACGACCACGCAGCACTCGGCGACGCAACCCGGCGCATCGGCGGGGAAATCGACCAGTTGCTCGGTGGCGGCTCTGCGGTCTTCATCACCGTGATGCAGGGCGCACTGATTTTTGCCGGACAGCTCGCGACGTCGATCAAGGCGCCGCTGATCTTCGACTACGTCCATGCGACGCGTTATCGCGGCACGACGCGCGGTGGCGAACTGGAGTGGATCAAGCGCCCGTCGACATCGCTCGCAGGACAGACGGTACTTCTGGTCGACGACATCCTCGACGAAGGCCATACGCTGAACGCGATCCGTGATTTCTGCCTGCAGCAAGGCGCGGCGCGCGTGCTGCTCGTTGTGCTGTGCGTGAAGCAGCACGGACGCGGCGTGGCGGACATGCGCGCTGATTTCGTCGGCGTCGAGGTGCCGGACCGCTACGTGTTTGGATACGGCATGGATTTTCACGAACAGGGTCGCAACCTCGCGGCGATCTACGCGGTGGACGCATGACTCGGGACATCGATCTCGCACTGATCGGCGGGACCGGGTTGTACCGGTTCGCAGGCCTGGAAGACGTCGAGCGGCAGGCGGTCGACACACCGTTTGGTGCGCCGTCCGACGAGTTGGTGTTCGGACGGGTTGGCGCACACCGCCTTGCATTCCTTGCGCGACACGGCGAGTCCCACACGATTCCTCCGCATCGCGTGAACTACCGCGCCAACCTGTGGGCTCTGATGCATCTGGGCGCGCGCCGGGTCGTCGGCGTCAACGCCGTCGGTGGCATCCGTGCCGACATGCGTCCGCGCGTGCTCGCAGTGCCTGATCAGATCATCGACTACACCAGCGACCGCCTCACCAGCTATTGCGATGTCGCCGGCGCTGAAGTGCGGCATATCGATTTCAGCGAGCCATATACGCAAGGACTGCGCATGGATCTGCTGGCAGCGGCCAGGAGGACCGGTGTGCAGGTCGTCGATGGCGGCTGTTACGGGGCCACGCAGGGTCCTCGTCTGGAGACCCGCGCGGAAATCGCCCGGCTGCGTCGCGATGGCTGTGATCTCGTCGGCATGACCGGCATGCCCGAAGCGGTCCTCGCGCGAGAACTCGGACTGGACTACGCTTGCCTTGCACTGGTCGCGAACTGGGCTGCCGGTTGTGGCGATCAGGCAGAGATCAGCCTGCCGGAGATTTTCGCAAATCTCGAAGCGGCGACCGCTGCTGTACCGAAGATCGTCACCGCATTGCTCACCGGTTGACCCGCAGGCTCAGTCGTCGGTCATGGCGCCGCGGTCGCAAGCACTGCACCGACTGACGCCGTGCAGTGCCTCATGTAGCGCATGGTGCGCAGCGACTGCGTCGGCGTCCTGTGGGAGCAACGCTTCCACAGATCGCACTCGCGCCAGCAGCGGATCCGAATCGTGGATGGTCCTGCGCCTGCTTCAGGCGGCGAACTGCAGTCGTGCAAGCTCGGCGTAGAGTCCGCCCTCCCGAACGAGCTCGGCGTGGGTTCCCTGCGCCACGATCCGGCCGCCATCCATCACGACGATGCGGTCGGCGCGTTGAACGGTGGCGAGGCGATGCGCAATGACCAGCGTCGTTCGATTGCGCATGAGGCTTTCAAGGGCCTTCTGGATCAGGTGTTCGGACTGCGCATCGAGACTCGAGGTTGCTTCGTCGAGCAGGAGGACCGGCGCGTCGCGCAGCAGAGCTCGCGCAATCGCGATCCGTTGCTGCTGTCCCCCAGACAACCGGACCCCGCGTTCGCCGAGGTAGGTGTCGTAGCGTTCCGGAAGCGCTTCGAGAAAATCGTGCGCCTCCGCCGAGCGCGCGGCCGCGGAGACCTGGTCGGCGCTGGCGCCCGTTCGGCCGAAACCGATGTTGTCGGCGGCGCTCGCTCCGAACAACACCGGATCCTGCGGCACCAGTGCAAAACTGCCGCGCAAATCGGGCAGAGCGAGAGCGCGAAGGTCGTGGCCATCGAGCGTGATCCGTCCGCTTGCCGGATCGTAGAACCGCAACAGCAACTGGAACACCGTCGTCTTTCCCGCGCCGGACGGACCGACCAGCGCAACGGTCTGTCCCGGTTCCACCACCAGCGAAAAATCGTGCAGTGCCGCGCGATCGGGGCGGGACGGATAGTGGAACGTCACCTGCTCGAAGCGGATCGCACCACCGACCGGCGTTGCCAGCGACTGCGGCGATGCCGGGGTGACGATGGCCGCGCGCATGTCGAGCAGGTCTCCGATCCGTCCAAGCGCTCCGCCGGCGCGCAGGATCTGGCCCCAGACCTCGGTCAGGGCGCCGACGGATCCCGCTGCGAGAACGGCATACAGCACGAACTGGCTGAGCACGCCGGCGGCCATCGTTCCCGCAATGACCGCTTTCGCACCCATCCACAGCACCAGGGTGATCGCGCCGAACGTGAGTACGATCACCAGCGCGGTCAGTGTGCCGGTCATCATGATGCGCCGGCGCGCAACGTCCAGCGCGCGCGACACCGCGGTCGCGTAGCGCGCCGATTCCTCAGGCTCGCGCGTGTAGGCCTGCACGGTATGGACTGCGCTGAGCGCTTCGCTGGCCGTTGCGGAGGCGTCGGCGATGCGGTCCTGGCTTTCACGGGAAAGGCGAGCAACGCGACGACCGAAAACCACGATCGGCAGTACCACCGCCGGGATCACCAGCACGGTGAATCCGGCAAGGCGCGGACTCGTCAGGATCATCGCGATTGCGCCGCCAATCACCGTGACGATGCTGCGCAGCGCGACCGACAGGGTGGAGCCGACCACCGTCTGCACCAGTTCGGTGTCTGCGGCGAGACGTGAGACCAGTTCGCCGGTGCGCGTGCTTTCGAAGAACGTCTGGTCGAGCGTCATCAGGTGATCGTAGAGTCGTCGACGCAGGTCCGCGGCGACCCGCTCGCCGAGCAGGCTGACGAAAAAGAAGCGGGCGGCGGTGGCGATCGCAAGCACGCCGGCCACGGCGAACAGTCCGAGGAACGTCGCATTGATCGCGGAGGCGTTCGCCTTGGTGAAGCCATGATCGATCATCACCCGCACGGCTTGCGGGAGTATCAGCGTCGCGGCCGACGACAGCGCGAGGAATCCGAGCCAGCCTGTGATCAGGCCTCGGTACGGCTTCAGATAAGGCAGCAGTCGGGTGAACGAACGGATCTTGCGCGGAGAATCGGCACTGGGCTGGTCGGTCATCGGCGCATTTTAACTGTGGAATGCCATTGCACGTGCGGGCCGCACGCAAACGATCAAGGGGTGGCCACGACCATTCCGCGTCCGCGCGTCACTTCGCGCACGTAGCCGGCGATGTCGTCGACGCGCGACACCGGTACGTCGAGGTCGATTTCCACGCCGTCGGCAGATGAGCGTTCGGCTGTGCGAACTGCGGTGAAGTCGGCGAGTCGCGAATAGATCAGCGGCGCCGTCGAGAAGTCGCAACGCACCCGCACGTGGATGCGCTCGACCAGCAACATGCGTTCCGCCTGTCGAAGGCATTCGGAGGCGCAGCCGCCGTATGCGCGTGCGAGTCCGCCGACTCCGAGTTTGACGCCGCCGTACCAGCGGCTCACCACGACGACGACCCGGTCCATCTGTTGGCCGTCGATGGCCATCAGGATCGGCTTTCCCGCACTTCCGCCGGGCTCGCCATCATCGCTGAAGCGGTACGTCGAACCGATGCGGTAGGCCCAGCAGTGATGGGTCGCCTCGGTCATGCCCACTTGCGCAACGAACGCGAGGGCGATCTCCGCAGAGGCAACCGGCATCGCCTGCGCGAGGAAACGACTCTTACGAATCTCCTGTTGCAGACGCGCGTTGCCGAGAAGGGTGAAGGTGTCGCTCATCCACGCAGTGTAGTGGGCTCCCGTCACGCGCCGGCGCTTCTGGAAGCGACGGGTCCGGTCCCGCCCCCGCAACATTCGTTCGGACGTCGTCTACTCCTCGAGCGCGCGCAATGTCTCCGGAATGTTCACGTCCGGATGCATCCGGCGCAACAAACGCAGGCTTTCGAGCGCCTGCTGCTTGCGGCCCTGACGCGCCAGTTCGCGGATATGGGCGAGCCAGTCCTCCGGCGAAAGTTGCATGTCGCGCCGCAATTCGACCGAGCCGGAAGGCGAGGGTGCGCCAGCGGATCGCGCTGTTCCGTCTTTGCCCCTGTCGAGCACGCCGCTTTGGCCGATCTCCTGCTCGCGCAATGGCATGCCGTCGGCGGCGTTTGCGGAGGCATGTTTCGCAGTCGGCCCGGTCTGGATGCTGTCGAGCGAGTCCTGCTCCTTCTTCGCCGCGTCGGCAGGAAATGGAGCAGGCGGCGGCGCAATCTCGGCAGGCGGTGGAGCAGCAGCTTTCATCGATGCAGCCGCCGGACCTGTCCTGGGCGCGGACGGCGCAGATTTTTGCGGTTCGGGTTTGCGAGCCGACTGCGGCGATGCGGCTGCTTGTGCGGGGGTTGCCGGCGCTTCATCCGACGCTCGATTCGGGTTCGCCTCCTGGACGTCCTTTCTGGTTTCGCGTCTGCGCGACGGCGAATCGGTGATCGGCTGGACCGGCACGACGCTCGGCGCGCTTCGATAACCCTCGTGCGAGGTCTGATGTGGAACGCTGTTGCCGATCTGCCACGCAATGCCGGCCGCAAGGACCACGCCCGCTGCAGAGCCGACGCCGACGATCCACCCATGACGGCGCGGCGCGCGACCACGCACCGCACGCGCCGCTTCGCCGAGTACGGTGCGATCGAGTCGCTTTGGTGGATCCACGCGCGGCAGACGGCGATAGAGTGCGCCGAGGTCGCCGGCATTGTCTCCCATCAACCGGTCGAAATCGTCTGACGGATCGCGCGGAAGGTTCATGTGGCAAACCTCGCTCGAATGCGCGCCAGCGCGTAGCGCAAGCGTGATTTCACGGTTTCGCGTCCGGCGCCGGTGATCTCGCCGATCTCGTCGAGCCCGAGCCCGCCCTCGATGCGCAGCAGGAACGCGATGCGCTGATCATCGGGCAGTTCCTCGAGCGCCAGTTGCAGTCGCCGACGCTGTTCGAACTCGCTGAGGGCGCGGTCCGGCTGCTCCGACTCGGGCGCATCGAGCGTGCGCAGGATCGCGTCGGTTTCCTCCGGTGAGGCTTGGGGGCGCTGCCGTCGGAAGCGGTCAACGACGAGATTGTGGGCGATCTGCAGCAGCCACGTGGTGAACTTCGCGTCAGCACGGTAGCGTTCCCGCGCGGCGATGAGCCGGCTCCAGGTTTCCTGGAACAGCTCGTCGGCATCGGCGCGGTGGCGCAGGCTGCGAAAAAGAAAGCGGTACAGCGTGCTGCGATGGCGCCGATAGAGCATCTCGAAGGCGAGCAGGTCGCCCCCGGCGTATGCGAGCATCAGATCCTCATCGGTTTTGTCGGCCCCCATGCGGCGAGGTTAAGGCAAGCTGCCGCCAACGTCACTGCCCGGGGTGGACACGATACAACGCGCGATCGCGCGGGACGGGGTTCGGCGTCCGGGTCGAAACGGGCTAGACGGCCAGACGAACCCGATTGAGACCTGGTTCCGTGCCGTGCTCGACGGTGTTGCGCGGGTCGAGATGGCGTGCGAGATCGAGCATCGCGTGGTTGTCCACGAGCACGTCGCCCCACAACTCGAGCAGGCCGCGCCGGCGGCACTCGTCCAGCAGGCGTCGGAGCAGCGTGCTGCCGATCCCCTGCTCGACGAACCCCGGATCGACCGCCAGCGCGAACTCGGCCGTCTGCGTGACGGGATCGACATGCATGCGCGCCTCACCACGGATTTCGCCGCCGGGAACGTCATTGCCCGGATCGGTCACGACGAATGCCGCAGTCGTCGTCTGATCGACGTGACACAGTCGATCCGCCAATTCTTCGCTCAGCTCGTTCATGCGGTAAAAAAAGCGCGCCCGGATCTGATCGGGTGTCATGCGGTCGAACGCACGGCGCAGTGCGGGCGCGTCGCCGGGCAAGATGGCTCTCAACTCGAGGACGCGCCCGTCGCGCGCGACAACGGTGACCGGGTTGGACGGTGCGTGCGCAGTGATCGACGGCGTCGGCCGAAATCGCACCGGGGGCCGGGTGGCCGAGCGGTACGTCGCCGTCGATGCGTCTGTCGTGCGTGTCGTGGCGGATGCATGTTTCATCATTGGAGCATGCGCCTTGGCGGTCGAGCGCACGCTCTAATCGCCGGTCCGTTATTGGCGAGCGATTCAGCCGCGGAGCGTGCTAGGGTTGGGCCGCTCTACGCAGGGCGCAGGCGCGCCGTGAGCGCGGTGCTTGCCGATACTTCGCTCGGGAATGCGAATCGATGACAGCGAAATCCACCGGAATGACGGTCGAGCAGCTGGATGCGCTGTGCGCGCGCTGGCCCGGGGTCGTGCGGTCGATCAAATGGGAAGTCGATCTCGTGCAGAGCGTCGCGAACAAGATGTTCGTCGTGCTGTGCACGCTCGGTGCAGAGCGCGGGCGTCTTTCGTTCCGTGTCGACACGGAACGATTCCTCGAGCTGAGCGAGCAACCCGGCATGGGTCCGGCGCCGTACATGGCGCGCGCGTTCTGGATCAGCGAGACCGAGCCTGAGCGGTTCACGCACGAGGAACTCGCTGGCTTCGTGCGCCGTTCGTATGAACTGGTGCGTGGAAATCTGCCGAAGAAAACCCAGGCCGCGCTCGCACAGTAGCCGCCCGGAGTCGACTTCATCTGCGCGCTGTTAGACTCGCGCCCGCCGCCGCGGAGACCGATCGTGTTGCCTGCCCATTTCCGACGCATCGCCCTGTCACTTCCCGAAGCGGTCGAAAGCGCGCACATGGGTACGCCCGATTTCCGCGTGCGCAAGAAGATCTTCGCGACACTCGGTCCGGGCAGCGCGCCGCGTTGCGTTCTGAAATTCACGATCGAGCAACAGGAGATGTTCATGCGTGTCGATCCATCGGCATTTGCCCCGGTCGACGGGGGCTGGGGTCGAAAAGGCTGGACCCATCTGCATCCTGCGAACGCGAAGGAGACGATTGTCCGCGACGCGCTCGTGACCGCGTGGCGCAACGTCGCGCCCAAAACGCTTGTCGCAGCATTCGACGCCGCCGTTGTGGCGCACTGATCATCCATCCAGCACGGAACCCATCCATGTCCGGCAAGCCCGACTCGGTCAAGACGATTTTTTTTGCGCTCGGTGCGAACTTCGCGATCTTCGTCGCCAAGACCTTCGCCGCAGTGATGACAGGCTCTGGCGCGATGACCGCCGAGGCGGTGCACTCGCTGGCCGACTGTTGCAACCAGCTTCTGTTGCTTCTTGGCCTTCGCAACGCGAAGGCGCCGCCGACGCCCGACCATCCGCTGGGGCAGGGCAAGGCGATCTACTTCTGGTCGTTCCTCGTCGCGCTGCTGCTGTTCTCGGTCGGCGGCGCGTTTTCGATCTATGAAGGCATCCACAAGCTTGGTGCGCCGGAACCGCTCAAATGGCCATGGATCGCCATCGGCGTGCTGACCTTCGGCATCGTCGCAGAGAGCATCTCGATGTGGGGCTGCCTGACCGAAGTGAACAAGGCGCGCGGAACGCGGTCGCTGTGGCAGTGGTTCCGGCAAAGTCGCCAGAGCGAGCTGATCGTGATTTTCGGCGAAGACCTTGCGGCGCTGCTCGGACTCGTCTTTGCGCTGATCGCGGTGGTGCTCACGTGGGTCACCGGCAATCCTGTCTTTGATGCGATCGGCACGCTCGGAATCGGCGTGCTCCTGGTGGTGATTGCGGTCTTCATCGCGATCGAGGTGAAAGCTCTGCTGATCGGCCAGAGCGTCGATCCGGAGTACAAGGCCGAGATTCTCGTGTTCCTCAACGCGCGCCCCGAGATCGCCCGCGTGTTCAACCTGATCACGTTGCAGCTCGGGCCAGAGGTGATGGTGGCAATCAAGGCGGAGATGAGCCGCGACCTGTCGACACGCGGAATCGTCGATGCGATCAACGCGGTCGAGAAGGACCTGAAAACACGTTTCACCGATATTCGATGGTCGTTCTTCGAACCCGATGTCGCGGATTGACGGGCGGTGAAGTCCGCAGATCGCACAGGACATCGCGACTTGGCGAGATCCGTTGCGACTCCGGTATCGGCAGTGAGGCGTCCCGTGGGTCTGCTCGCGTGGATCGGCTACGTCGGCGCCTGGCTCGCGATGGGCCTTTGGCTCGGCGTCAATCAGATCATCGGCGCGCGCAACGATGGCAGCACGATCGCGGCGTGGGAGCCGTTGACGTGGGAGCTCAGCAGCGTGGTGGTGCTGGCGGTATTGGCGATCGGAGTGTTCCGGTTCGAGCGTCGATTTCCGTTGTCCGGAGCGGACTGGCTTCGGCGTGTGCCCGTGCACATCCCCGTCGCCATCGTGTTTTCACTGGTGCACACAAGCGGGATGATCCTGATCCGGAAGATCGTCTACATGGCACATGCGAGCCACTACGATTTCCGCGATCCCTGGCTCGGCTTCACGTATGAACTACAGAAGGATCTCATCACCTACGCGTTGATGATCGGCTTCTGCGTGACATGGCGCGCTGTTCGGGTGCGCCGCGAACGGGAAATGGCGGTCATCCGTCTCGAACGTGATCTCAGCGAGGCGCAGCTCGCGCGACTGACGGCGCAGATCGAGCCGCACTTCATGTTCAACACGCTCAATGCCATCTCCAATCGGATGCACGAGGACGTCGATGCAGCCGATCGGATGATCTCCGCGTTTGCTGACCTGCTGCGCGCAGCACTGGGCGAGTCCGGCAGTACCCATGTGCGCGTCGCGGACGACGTGATCTGGCTCGAACGCTACTTCGCGTTGATGCGCGAGCGCTATCGCGGACAACTCGAAACGGTCATCGAGCTCGATCCGGCGGCACGCGATGCGCAGATTCCGCGACTCCTTCTGCAACCGCTGGTCGAGAATGCGTTCGAACATGGCCTGAAGAGCGGGCGAGGGCGGCTCGACGTGACGATCCGTTCGGTTGGTGACCGGCTTGTCTGCACCGTCGAGGACAACGGCGATGGCATCTCCGCCGGATTCAAAAGCGGTGTCGGTCTCTCGAACGTGCGCAGCCGGCTTGAGCTGATGTATCCGTCACGCCACCGCTTCGAGATCGGCCCGCGAGCCGCCGGCGGCACACGTGTGAAAATCGACGTGCCGCTCTCACGCGATGTCTGAGGTTCGAGTCGCGATCGTCGAGGACGAACCGCCGGCACGTGCGAAGCTTCGTCGGCTGCTCGACTCCCATGCGGGCTATCGCGTCGTCGCCGAGGCGGACACCGTTGCCGGGGGTCTTGCGGCACTGCGCGATCATTCGACGGACGTGTTGTTTCTGGACATCCAGCTCGGTTCAGGCAGTGGCTTCGATCTGCTGACGCGCGCCTCACCTCCGTACCCGCTGATCGTCTTCACCACTGCGTTTCACGAACACGCGCTGCGTGCATTCGAGTTCGCCGCGCTCGACTATCTCCTGAAGCCGTTCGACCGCGAACGTTTCGATCGGTGCCTGGCGCGTGTGGGCGAGCGTCTCTCCGCTCGTCATGATTCCGGCGGCGACGCGGCCGACGAGGAACGGCTGCGCCGGCTCGGCGCGGATCTGCGTCACACGCCGGCGCTCAGCCGCATTGTCGTGCACGAACGCGGACGGTCGGTCGTCGTGCCGATTGCCGATGTGATGCGAATGAGTGCTGCCGGCAATTACGTCGAAGTCCATACCGCGGTGCGCATGCATCTGGTGCGGGCGACGCTGTCCCGACTGGCACAACGACTGGATCCATCGGAGTTCCTGCGTGTCCATCGCTCGCATCTGGTGCGTTCGGCTTTCATCGCCGAGGTGTCGCCATGGGCCCATGGCGACGTCAAGCTGACGCTCGCGGACCGCACCGAGCTGATGATGAGCCGGCGCTATCGGCGGCTCCTTCCCGACGACTGGAAGATCGTCTAGAGGGTTTTGCGCGTCGCCACGGAACGGACACGGTCCCGCTCACGTCGCGCCCGGTCCCGTTCGTCACGGATTGATTGCCACCGATGTGTCATTCGGCTGGAATCGACTCCATTCCGAGGAGTGTCGTCGATGAAATGGCTCAACGTTTTTCCGTTCCTGCTAGTGAGCGCACTGGCGCATGCCGCACCCTTCGAGTGGACTGCGTACGGCGGGGATGGCAATGGTCAGCGCCACGCGCCAGTTGCGCAGATCACACCGCAGAACGTTGGCAATCTGGAACTTGCGTGGAGCTTTCGCACCGGTGAACTCGGCGAAGGCTTCGCACGTGCGCACGATGCACTGACGTTCGAGGCGACGCCGTTGTTGATTGGCGACACGCTGTACATCAGCACGGCGACCGGCAAGGTGTTTGCGCTGGACGCGGCGAAAGGGACGGAGCGCTGGCACTTCAATGCCGACGTGCCGACATGGAAGGACTACTCCGAGATGACCACGCGCGGTGTGAGCTGGTGGCGTGACGCAAGCGGCACGGCTGACGCCGCATGCGCGCAGCGCATCCTGTTCGCGACGATCGATGCGCGGCTGCTTGCGATCGATGCGAAAACCGGCAAGCGCTGCAGCAACTTCGGCGCGAACGGAGAGATTGCGTTGTCGAATGGCGTCCGCGCCGGTGAACGTCGCGTCGGACAATACGAAGTGACGTCACCGCCAGCGATTGCCGGCGATGTGGCGATTGTCGGGTCGTCGATCGGTGACAACGGCGGGAGCGATCTGGAACTGGGCGTTGTACGCGCGTTCGATATACGCACCGGCCGGGAACTGTGGCATTGGGATCCGATTCCGCGAAGCGCGAAGATGCCGGCCGATGCGGCGAATCCGGACTTCGCCGAAGTCGACGGTCAACAGGCCCGATGGACTGGCGCGGCAAACGCCTGGGCGCCGATGGCAGTGGATGCGGAGCGCGGTCTGGTCTTCATTCCGACCGGTTCGGCCAGCCCGGATTTCTTCGGCGGAATGCGTCCGGGCGACACGCCGTGGTCCGATTCGCTGGTGGCGCTGCGTGCGGCAACTGGCGAGTTCGTGTGGGGTCGGCAACTCGTCCACCACGACTTGTGGGACTACGACACCGCGTCGCAGCCCATCCTGGTCGAGCTCGATCACGACGGCGTCAAGGTGCCCGCGGTTGTGCAGTTGACCAAGACGGGCCAGGTCTTCGTATTCGACCGGACCAACGGGTCGCCGCTGTTTCCAATCGAGGAGCGACCCGTACCACAGGACGCGGTCGACGGCGAATTGCCGTCGCCGACCCAACCGTTTTCGTCGCTGCCGCCGCTCGTGTCGCATGCGAAAGTGACGCCCGACGATGCGTGGGGCATGACGTTCTGGGACCGCAACGCGTGTCGCGACACCATCGCCGCGCTGCACAGTGAAGGCATCTTCACGCCGCCGAGCGTTGCCGGAACGATCGAGCGTCCCGGTTACGCAGGCGGTTCGAACTGGGGCGGCGGAGCGTGGGATCCGCAGCGCCAGTTGCTGATCGCCAACGTGATGGATCTTCCCTTCATCGTTGCGCTGATTCCGCGCGCGAAGCTCGATGACGAGTACGACTCGGGTCACTACAAGGGGTGGGAATTCGGCTGGCAGCGCGGCACACCCTATGGCATGCGGCGGACACTGCTGCAATCTCCGCTCGGTGCACCGTGTACCGCGCCGCCGTGGGGCAAACTGGTCGCGGTCGATCTGGCGCACGGAACGATTGCCTGGGATCGCCCGCTTGGCACGTCGCGCGACCGTGCGCCATGGCCGTTCTGGGGGACGCAGGGCGTGCCGAACATGGGCGGACCGATGACCACCGCGGGCGGACTCACCTTCATCGGCGCGACGACCGACAACTACTTGCGAGCATTCGACACGGCGAGCGGCGCGGAGCTGTGGACGATGCGCCTGCCGGCCGGTGCCCAGGCAACGCCGATGAGCTACGAATCAGGCGGTCGCCAGTTCGTGGTGGTGGCCGCAGGAGGTCACGCGAAACTGGGAACCACCATCGGCGATTACGTGCTCGCGTTCGCGCTGCCTGTCGTGACGCCGTAAGTGCAACAAGCGCGGGCGCGCGCTACGTTTCAAGGTGAAAGCGCCGGACGAAAAAAACGCGTCCGACCTACCGGGCGTCGGTAGATACTGTTATTCGGATCAAGCTCCGTGAAGACGTGAATCGAACGGTTTTCCGGATTTGAGAACGCCGAAGGCAACGTGGGCGAGTTTTCGCATCATGGCGCCGATGATGAGTTTGGGCGCTTT
>NZ_JBDSWZ010000269.1:0-9719 GCF_039926425.1 Dokdonella sp. | reverse complement strand
TTGCCGGTCACGTCGATCAGCAGGTTGCGCAACAGCCGATCGAGCAGCCACGGCTCGACGTCGGTGCCGACTGGTGTAAACTGGCGGAACGCCAGTTCGAGTTCGTACACCGAATCATTGCGCGCCTCGTCGATGCGCGGCGCCTGCGACGTCGGGCCGATGAACAGCCCGGAAAACAGATACGACAGCGACGGATGCGCGAGCCAGTAGGACACCAGGCTGCGCAACAGATCGGGGCGGCGCAGGAACGGCGAATCCGCGGGCGTCGCACCGCCGAGCACGAAATGATTGCCACCACCGGTGCCGGTGTGCCGACCGTCGATCATGAATTTTTCGGCGGTGAGGTGCGCGGCATGCGCCACGTCGTACAGGTGCGTTGTGCGATCGACCAGCTCGCTCCAGCGCGACGCCGGGTGGATGTTGACCTCGATCACACCCGGATCAGGCGTGACGCGGAACACGCCGAGGCGCGGATCGCGTGGCGGCTCATAGCCTTCGAGCAGCAGCGGCGTGCCGACCGCCGATGCACTGGCTTCGATCGCAGCGACCAGTTCGAGATAGTGCTCGGCGCGTTCCAGCGGCGGCATGAACACGTACAGCGTGCCATTGCGCGCTTGCGCGCACAGCGCGGTGCGGGTGATCCAGTGCGCCGACTCGCCCGCTTCCGGCACTCGCTCATGACTCGCTTCGGTCGCATGCATTGACACGCCTGCGTCGACCGGCAATCCAGCACGCGCGACCGCTGGATCGACCTCGTTGATGTACGGATAGTCGATGTCTGCGACCCACGGTTGCGACGCGAGCGGCAAGCGGTAGCCCAGCGGCGAATCGCCCGGAACGAGCCAGCAAGTGCCATCGCGGAGGAACCATCGACCGCTACGCCACGCGCCGTCGTGATGCGACAGCGGCAATCCGTGACCGACGATCGCGCCGAGTCCTGCATTGAACGTCGTCCGCAGGCGGTCGCGTTCGAGTGCATCGTCGAGGCGCGAATCGGCGACGTCGACGTTGATGGGCAACTGCCGCTCGCGCCACGCGTAATACGCCGCGTCCTCGTATGCCGGAAACACCAGCCCGGGATCAAGCCCGAGCCGGGTCGCCACGGCGCGCAGGAATTCGCCGGTGCGTATCGCGTCGGCCGCGTTGTCCTTCGCCTCGTCGGCGATGAGGGCGAGGTTGCGCCAGATCGGCACGCCATCCTCGCGCCAGTAGCAGTTGAGCGACCAGCGCGGCAATGGCTCGCCCGGATACCACTTGCCCTGCCCGAAATGCACCAGCCCGTTTGGCGCATACGCGCGTTTCAGTTCGTGGAACACGACCGAGGCTCGCTGGCGCTTGGTCGGACCGAGCGCGGCGGTATTCCATTCGGCGCCTTCCGGATCGTCGACCGCAACGAACGTCGGCTCGCCGCCCATCGTCAGACGTACGTCGAGGCGTTCCAGATCCGCATCGATGCGATCGCCGAGATCGACGATCGCCTGCCACTGGTCGTCGCGATACGGACGCGTGACGCGCGGCGTCTCGAAAATGCGGCTGACCGACATCGTGTGCTCGAACTCGACTTCCGACGGCTCGACGACGCCGGTGATCGGCGCGGCGGAGCCGGGTTCCGGCGAACAGGCGAGCGGGATGTGCCCCTCGCCGGCGAGCAAGCCCGAGGTCGGATCGAGCCCGATCCAGCCAGCGCCCGGCAAATACACCTCGCACCACGCGTGCAGGTCGGTGAAGTCGTGCGTCGGACCCGACGGACCGTCGAGCGCCTTGACGTCGGCGGTCAGTTGAATGAGATAGCCCGACACGAATCGCGCGGCGAGGCCAAGGCCGCGCAGCATCTGCACCAGCAGCCATGCCGAGTCGCGGCACGAGCCGCTGGCGCTTTCCAGCGTGAAGTCGGGCGTCTGCACGCCCGGTTCCATGCGGATCAGATAGCGGATGTCCTGGCTCAATGTCTGGTTGAGCTCGACCAGGAAATCCGCGGTCGGTCGCGGCGATCGGGCGATCTTCGCCAGATAGGTCGCAAATCGCGGGGTCGGCAGCAACTGCTCGAGGTATGGCGCCAGTTCACGCCGCAGGGTTTCGTCATAGGCGAACGGAAACTGCTCCGCGCCAGGCTCGAGGAAGAAATCGAATGGATTGAGCACCGCCATCTCGGCGACGAGATCGACCTCGACGCGGAACTCGCGCGTCGGTTCCGGGATCGTCAATCGTGCGAGGTAATTGGCCTGCGGGTCCTGCTGCCAGTTGATGAAGTGCTCGACCGGCAGCACGACAAGCGAATACGACAGGATCCGCGTGCGGCTGTGCGGCGCGGGGCGCAGTCGCACCACCTGGGGGCCAAGGCGCACGCTGCGGTCGTAGCGGTACCGGGTGACATGATTCAATGCGACGTGGATCGACAAGACGGACTCCGGCGACCGGACGAACGATGGACAGGGGCCTGTCCGGATTCCGCGCCACGCTGCTCTGCGGATCCGGTCGCCTATCGGGCGCCCCATCCGCAGCGCACGGCAGTCAACGACCCGGTGCGAAACCCGACGATAGCAAAAGTGCGCGGCGGCGTGGCGTTCGCGATGGAGAAGTCGACGCCTACATCTGCCGGAACCGGTGCAGGTAGCTGCGACTGACCGGCAGGATGTCGCTGCGCCCCTTCAGATGAATCCGCGCGGTTTCATTGTCCGCACGCACCACATGATCGACGCAGCGAAGGTTCACCACCACGGCGCGATGCACCTGCACGAATGTTTCAGGATCCAGCTGGCCGACGAGCTCTTTCAGCGGCGTGCGGATCAGCGCCTCGGTGGCGTTGCCTCGGTCACCCCGCCACGCGATCCGCGTGTATTTCTCGTCCGATCGCAGGAAATCGACCTCCTCCACCGGGATCAGGCGCAACGTCGATCCGACCGAAGCGTGGATCCAGCGCAGCGGCGGCGTGGACTTCTCGCGGTCAAGCCGGGTGATCACCTGCGCCAGCAATGCGTCGATATCGGGTGCCGGCTGGGCCAGGCGCAGCCGTTCCTTCAGGCGCACCACGGTGTCGGCGAGCCGCACCGTTTCGACCGGTTTGACGAGATAGTCGATCGCACCCTGTTCGAATGCCTGCACCGCGTATTCGCTGTGCGCCGTCACGAACACCAGATGGGCACGTCGACCGATGCCGCGCGCTGCCTCCACGCCGGAAAGACCCGGCATGTGAACGTCGAGGAAGCAGATGTCGGCGGGATTCGCGTCGAACTGCTCGACGGCCTCGCGGCCATTGCGCGCCTGCGCGACGATCGCAAGTTCCGGCCACGCGTGTCCGAGCAAACGCACCAGCGACCTGCGCAGCAGCGGTTCGTCGTCCGCGATGAGCGCGGTGGGTCGCGCTGCAGTCATGCCGCCACCGGCCGTGCAGGAAATTCGATGTCCGCGCACACGCCGTGGGGCTGCACCGGATCGAGCCGCAGTCGCGCATCGTCGCCGAACACCAGTTGCAGGCGTTCGCGCAGCGTCGAGAGGCCGGTGCCCAGCCCGCCGACGCCGGATTGCTGGCCGACGCCGGTGTCACGCACCTGCAGCCGGCAGCGTGTGCCGACGAGTTGACCGATGACGTCGATGCGTCCGCCCTCCTCGCTCGGATCGATGCCGTGGCGCACCGCGTTTTCGACCAGCGTCAACAGCGTGATGGGCGGACATTCGAGCGGGAGTGCGGCATCGTCGACCTGCAACGTGAACTGCAACCGGTCGGGCATGCGCAGGTGCATCAGTTCGAGATATGCGCGCACCAGCTGCAACTCCTGCCCCAGTGTGGTCGACGGTTCGTGCAGGCGGGGCACCGCAGCACGCAGGTATGCGATCAGGCTGTCGAGCACGGTCGACGCCTGCGGTGACCCAGAATCGACCAGTTCGCGCACGTTCGCCAGCGTGTTGAAAAGAAAGTGCGGTTCCACTTGCGACTGCAGCAGGCGCAGGCGTGCATCCAGTGCCTTGCGCTCAAGCTCGCTGCGTTCGCGTTCGAACGAAACCGCCTGGCTGCGCACCGCTTCGTCGCGCTGGCGCATCAGCGCAGACATCGCCATCCATGGCGCGATCAGAAGGCCCAGCACCGTCATCATCGCGAAACCGGCGACGCGATCCTTGTCGATGTACCACGGCGGGTCGAGGCCCATCGTGGTGACCGAATAGGCGAAGAAGGCAGCGAACGGCATCGCGATGGCCACTGCAATCACCTGCAACGCCCAGCGCGCGAGCATGCGCGGAAGACGCACCGGCCACCGCTCGAAGAGACCGAATGCCAGGAGCCCCGCCAGTCCGATCATCAGCAGCCGCGCGAACAGCACGGCACGGGAGCCTTGCCAGCCTGGAGCCAGCAACAGGCCGAACAGCGCACACGGGACCAGCACGATCTTCATCCGGCGCCACTGCAGCACGCGCTCAAGACCTCGGGGTGCGGGTGGGGTCGCGTCGTCGGTCATGGCGCGACGATAGCAATGATGGCGTCGCGCACGCGAGCGGCGGGTTTTCGCCCCGCGTCACGCCGAATCTGCGTCCTCGCGCTCGCGCGCCTCCCATTTCACGCGATCAACGCCCTTGATCAAGAGCCACAGACAGAATGTCCCCTCCGCCACGAGCGGCGGCAGCAGCACCGCCGGGAACAGCCAGTCCGCCAGTGTAGGCGAGAGAATCAGCGCGAAGCTGTTGGCGAGATAGCAGATTCCTGCGATCTGCATCAGGACGCCGATCACTGGCGGCAGATAGCCGGACCTGAAGATCAGGTACCCCGTCACCAGACATTCGAATCCGAAGAAGATGAGGCTCACGCCGAAGCCGTTTTCGAACGCCTTGATCGACAGATAGGCCATCGCGTTCAATTGCTCTGGCGCGAACGCCTTCAGATAGCTGGCGCTGCCAAGCGGAACCAGCGTCGCGGAGAGGCTCAGCGCACTCATCGCCTCCACGGCGATCGACAGCATGCCGAGCAGCAGCGCCAACAATGCAAAGCGGCGGTCGACGGGCCGCAGCAACACGTATTCGACCAGCGCGAGACCGGTCGCGCAGACCAGCAGCACGAGTTCCGCTGCAACGCCGACACGCCAGAGCATCGTGTCAGCCAGCAGGTTGTGCGCTGTCGCCGTTGCATCCCCCGAAACCACCATGCCGCTGCGGACGGACGCCTCACCAAACAGCCCGATTGCAATGATCGCAAGGTAGAGCAATCCGCCGACGCGGGCCCACATGCGTGGGGAGATGTGGTGCGTGATGGTGTTCATGACGATTCCAGTGTTTTTTTTCACTTGTGCAATGGAGAAAGAAGTCCTCTCGAGGAAGACCAACGCGAGATCACAGCGGGCGATAATGCCGCCTACAGCTTTGGCAACCACAGCATCATCGACGCCGCACCGACGCCCGCGGCCGTCAGCACGGTCAGACCAGCGAGCGCCGCGGCCATCGTCAAACGCCCGACCGCCCCTGCGCGCTGCGCAAGAAAATAAAGCTCCAGCACCGCGAGCGGGACAAGATACTGACCGAATGCGATGGCCGTCAGCGCGGGACCGCTGAACGACTTCGGATCGAATCCCGCAGGCCCACGGTTCACCGCGATCCACAGCATCAGGCTGATGCGGAAAAACCAGACTCCGCCCATCACCAGGAACAGGCGCAACGCCATGCGTCGATGCACCTCGAAACGTCGCGCGATCGCATGGCGCAGGGTCAGACCCGCAAACACGATGATCAGCAGCGCGTTGATGCTGATCGCGACGTGTTGCGAAAAGTCACCCACTGTTCCCCGCGTCCACAGCATGATCAAGCCGCCGACGCTCATCACCAGCGCACCTGAAAGATAGATGCGCCCGTTCCATCGATGAAATCGTGGCGCAATCCTGCGGACGAGCGGAACGAGCTGCAGCGCACCGCTGACCACCACCACGGTCACGAACGCGAGATGCAGCGAAAGGACCCCGTTGCCAATGGGATCGCCGGGCACATGCCCGTGCGTCAGCACCTTGTTCCACGCGGCGAAATCGCCCTGCAATGCCGCACGCCCGTAAAAGCCGATCACGAAGATCGCCATCATCAACTGACCCGCTACCGCGACGACGAACCACGCGCTCGCCGCGATTCTCAATACTGAGTCTGCTGCCTGCGTCGAACTGCCAACGCGCCATCGCAAGCGCGCAGGCGCCGTGTCTGACTTGATCATGCATTCTGTATCCATCGTCATCGAACCTCCCTGGCCGGAATCAATCGCACCGCTTTCGCGGAGAAGCAATGCGGTTTCGGCCATCAGCCTGGAGGTGGTTCCAGTGAATCTGAAGGACGGTGCGACGAGCTGCGCTCCGCGAGGCACGAACGACGACAGCCGCCGACGAGGGGCGAAACGGGATCGGCCACGCCTGAATGCTTCAGGTTTCAACAAGGCCGCATTCAGTGCTCGCGTGTTCTGCTGACCTCCTTGGATGCACATCGGTACAGGGCAGATCTCGTGATTGGACTCGTGGTAGGAATCGCACAGGACGGGGTCGATGCCATTCCGGCGGTATTCGACCAGTTTCCGCGCGACTTCGACGCCGCGGTCATCGTCGTGCTTGACCCCGGCATTGGCGACGCGATGCGCGTCCTCGCACTGGTGCGCCAATCTGCGCGGATGCGGGTGGTTCACGCGGTCGAGAGTCTTCCGTTGGAGACGGGCAGTATTTTCGCGTTGCCGACTCCGCAGGCGACGCGCGTGCAGCGGCTGCAATTGCGCATCGGTCCCTCCGCGTCGAACTGGCTGGACGATCTGCTGGCATCGGTGAGCATCGAATTCAACTGGCGTGCGGTCGGTGTGCTCCTCGGCCAGCGGTTCGAGGGACGTGAAGCACTCAAGATTCTCGAGACATCCGGCGGTCGCGTGCTGTTCCCGTCTGTGCGTACGCCTGCGGGCACGTGCCCGCACCGCGAACTCGGACGACGGGTTGTCGCGCTGGTCGAACGCTTGCGCAATCGCGAACGACTGGGCGTTCGCGCGGTCAAGCCTTCCGTGCCGTAAGCCCCTCCCTACCGCCTAGCTCCACTCTGCGTGTTTTTCTTCCAGCGCCAGCGCAGCCATCGCATCCCGGTATTGCTGCATGTATCCGGTGCGGTCGCCATCGAAGTGGAGCGGCGCGCCGACAAAAATGTCGACGAAGAACGGCACGATCATCCACTCGCCTTTCGGTAACGCCTTGCCGAGCCCGTGCGTGAACACCGGGATCACGGGCACGTCGGGACGGCGCTCGGCGATGCGTGCAAGCCCACTCTTGAACTCTGCGAGCTGTTCCGGATTTCCGCGGGATCCTTCGGGGAAGAACACCAGGATCTCGCCCCGTTCGAGTGCGGCCGCAACCGGCGCGAGAAGATCGTCGTGCAGATGCTGGCGCTGGCGATTGAGTGGGACGATGCCGATCACGTTCAGTGCGAACCACGCGAGCAGACGATTCTTGAGGAAATAGTCGGCCGCGGCGACCGGCCGCACTTTGGGCAACAGGTGCAGCGGCAGCAGGCTGATCATCGCCATCGCATCGAGGTGGCTGTTGTGGTTCGCCGCGAGGATCGCCGGCCCCTTCGCCGGCAACCGCTCGCGGTGACGCACGTTGAGACCGAGCACGAACAGCACTACGGTGCGAACGATGACGCCGTAAAAAAGGAGCCGTAACAGATACGCCATGGGTTGAATGCTCGTTGGCGATGCGGGAGGCGCGCCGCTCAGAAGTAGAAGAACGCAACGAAGTGGAAAAACAGCGGCGCGGTGAACAGCAGACTGTCGATGCGATCGAGGATGCCGCCGTGGCCGGGAATCATCGATCCCGAATCCTTCACGCCGATGTCGCGCTTCACTGCCGAGATGGTCACGTCGCCGAGAAATCCTCCAAAGCCGATCATCAAACCGACTGCGATCGAGTCCGTTGGGGTCAGTGGTGTCAACACCGGGGCGAGAAGGAACGACACCACGGTCGTCGTCAGTGCACCACCCACGAGGCCCTCGACGGTTTTCTTCGGGCTGACCGTCTCGATCGCCTTGCGGCGGCCGATCGAGCGTCCCCAGATGTACTGCAGCACGTCATTGAGTTCGGTCAGCAGCACAACGAACAGCAGCAGCGCCGCACCGTGTGCCGGCACCGCCTTGCCGTCGGGCAACACCAGCAGGTAGGCCAGATGGCTGAGTCCGAACACCATCGTCATCAGGCCCCAGTGCAGCGTACCGGCTGCGCGCAGGAAATCCTTCGTGTCGCCGCGGAGCACCATGCGCATCGCGATGAACAGGAATGCCCACACCGGAATGAAGATCAGGAACATGTGGTACCACTGGTTCCACACCCAGTAGTACTGGATCGGCACGCACAGGTAGACCCAGAACAGCACGTGCCGATCGGCGCGGCGCGTCGGCACCAGCGAGAGGTATTCCTTCAGCGCGAGGAACGAGAGCATCGCAAAGAAAACGATCGCAATGCCGCGGCGGAATGCGATGGCGACCGCGAAGACGCCGACAAGGATCCACCACGAGCGAACGCGCGACGCAAGTTCGGCATGACGTCCGGTGGTGTCTGCATGGCTCATCACCGCGACGACCACGGACGCCACGATCAGCAGCGCGACGATCGCCCCGAGCACCCACAGAACGTTCGGCTGGATCCACAGGTGCATGTTCATGCGTGCGATGCCTTGGCGGAGACTTCGAGCAGCGCGCGGCGCGCCCGATTGACAATGGTCAGCACGCTCAGCGCAACCAGGGCCCACAACAGCCACGTGAGCCACACGCCTGCTGAAATTCCGAGACCAAGCAGCAGTCCGATTGCGCCGATGGCGAATGCGCGGTCGCTCTTTCCGAACGGACCGTCGTAGCGGCGACTTGCGCCGATCTGCACGCCAATCACTCCGGTCATCTCGACGACGACCGCAAGAACCACAAACAGCACGAGTGCGATCGGCGGGAACTCCGGGCGCAACGCGAGAGGAAGGAACATCGCCGCATCCGCAGCCACGTCGCCGAGCTCGTTGAGCACGGCACCGAGCGTCGACGCCTGACCATGCTCGCGCGCAAGCATGCCGTCGATCGCATTGAGGGCCATGCGGACGAAAAGCATCAGCGGCAGCAGCAGCAACACGCGGCGGTCGTCGACCGTGACCATCACGACTCCGACCGCCCACGCGAGAACCACCGCCGCGATCGTCACCTGGTTGGCCGTCACGCCGGCGCGCGCGAGCACGTTCACGAGAGGTCGCAGCAGCGCCTGGAACGCCGGCTTCAATTGATGAATGCTCGCCATGATGTCCCCCGACCGCCGTGCTGGATTTCCGGGCCACGTGCAACAGCACGCCAATGGGCCGCAAGCGTCTGATCGTACCGTATGGGCCCCATGACCCGTCCGCACCGTCACGATGCAACGCTTCATCATCGATTGATGGTCACCATCCGGGTGGCTCGTACGCATCGGGCATTCGCGGGCCGAGCGGTTCCCGCTTTCGCGGGAATGACGTCATTTCCGTCTCGACGGTGGTGGAACAGCGTTGAGCGTTGCGCCATCGACCGCGCGTTTTTGTGTTGTTGGTGCCCTTTCTGTTTCATTCTCCGGCGATTCCATTTCGGCCGGCCAACTTGGCGGCACGCATCCGGCCCGTTACATTGCGCGTCCGAATCGCCTTCGCCTCCTCCGCATGTCCGACGCCCGCCTGTGGTTCACTTTGTCCTCGCCGTTTCCGATGAAACGCGGGGGTGCGTTGGT
>NZ_JBDSWZ010000268.1:0-2832 GCF_039926425.1 Dokdonella sp. | reverse complement strand
TCACACTCACTCCAGGCTTCAGTCGCACGCGCCAGTGCCGTCCGTCGATCGCATCCGCCGCAGCAACGTGCGACAGGGTCGACCAGTCGGCGTCACTCATCGACCGGCTGACGCCAACGCGGAACAGCCCACCTGCTTCCGAACGAAGCGGCCCCACGTGGCGCAGTTCGCCGCGATGAAGGATGGCGACACGATCGCAGCAGGCGAGCACATCCGGAAGCACATGGGTGGAAAGCACGACCGCGTGGTCGCGGCCGAGCCCGCGCACCAGTTCGCGCAGCGACAGGGCCTGGACCGGATCGAGCCCGGACGCAGGTTCGTCCAGCACGATCAGTTCGGGTTCGTGCACGATCGCCTGGGCGATGCCGACCCGCTGGCGGAATCCCTTTGAGAGAGTCGCCATCGGTCTGCGGCGCACCTCGCCCAGTTCGCAGCGCTCGACCACTCGGTCAACGGCAGCGCGCACGGCGGCGCGCGCAACGCCATGCAGGCGGACACAGAACGAGAGGTATTCGTCGGCGGTCAGCTCGGCATGCAGCGGTGGTGTTTCGGGAAGGTAGCCGATCCGTCGGCGACCAAGCTCCGGCTGTTCATGGAGATTGGCTCCCCCAAGCAGCACCTTGCCTTCACTTGGCGCGAGGACTCCCGCCATCATCCGCAGGGTGGTCGTCTTGCCGGCACCGTTGACGCCGAGGAGTCCGAGGACCTCGCCACGCGAGACTGTCAGGTCGAGACCGGACACGGCCACACGCCCCGCCAGACGGCGGGTGACGCGTTCAAGCACGAGCGTTGCAGGGGGAGGGCTGTTCACGAATCGCGATTGTTCCGGTTCCGGGGCTGCCGCGGCAAGCACCGTGATGCCAACAGGGTCACACACTCTGGCAGGGGACCTTGCAGCAGGGCCGTGGCGACACCATAAGTGTGCGGGTATAGTGGACTTTCCGTCCCACCCATCCAACGCCATTCATGTTCGAATCCATCGTCTCCTTCGCTTCACGCGGGCTTACCCAGGCTTCCTGGGGCACATGGGTCATCTTCGGTCTGGTCGTCACGCAGTTGACGATCTTCACGATGACCCTCTACCTGCACCGCAGCCAGTCGCACCGTGGCGTCGAATTCCATCCGGCGCTCGCGCATTTCTTCCGGTTCTGGTCGTGGTTTTCCACGGGAATCAACACGAAGGAATACGTCGCGATTCACCGCAAGCATCATGCGAAGTGCGAGACGGACGAAGATCCGCACAGCCCGCAGGTGTATGGCCTCAACAAGGTGCTGTTCGACGGCGTCGATCTCTATCGCACGGCGAGCCTCAATCGCGAGGACATGGACAAGTATGGCATCGGCGCGCCGGACGACTGGATCGAGCGCAAGCTCTACACGCCGTACACGATCCTCGGCGTCGGGATGTTCCTCGTACTGAACTTCCTGCTGTTTGGCGTCGTCGGCATCGCGCTCTGGGCAATGCAGATGATCTGGATCCCGTTCTGGGCCGCCGGCGTGGTCAATGGCGTCGGCCACTGGTGGGGTTATCGCAACTTCGAAACAGCGGACACTGCGACCAACCTCACACCGTGGGCAATCTGGCTGGGTGGCGAAGAGCTGCACAACAACCACCACGCGTTTCCGAGTTCGTCGAAGTTCGCACTGCGCAAATTCGAATTCGACATCGGCTGGGCGGCAATCCGTACGTTCGAGACGCTCGGTCTGGCCAAGGTGCTGCGCGTCGCACCGAGTCTCGATATTCGTCCGAACGTGTCCCTACCCGACGCCGACACGGCAAAGGCTGTGCTCGCGCACCGCTTTCATGTGATGAGCGACTACTTCCGTGGCGTGATCGCTCCGACCCTGCGGGAAGAAGCAGGGCGCGCGGGCGCAGGCATCAAGGATCTGCCGCGCAAGCTCCGTCTCGCGCTGGGCAACGGCGGACGCTGGCTCGACGCGTCGTCACGCGAACGCCTGACCGCGTTCACCGAAAAGCACCCGCAACTGCGCACGGTGTGCGAATTCCGCGCACGTCTGGCGGCGCTCACCGAACAGCGCAGCGGTCGCAATGCCGACAGCATGATCGATGCGTTGCGCGAGTGGTGCGTCGAGGCCGAAGCGACCGGCATTCGCGCGCTCGGCGATTTCGCAGCGCGATTGAAAGGGTATCGTCTGCAAGGCGACGCGGTTTGACGAGGCGTCGGACATGACCACAACGAACCCGCCGATCGGCGGGTTTTTTGTGCGCGTCGTTCGCGTGTTTCTGCTTCCGTCGACGAGTCGATGGATCGACCCTGGCGACATGCCTTGTTGTTGTCCGGCGGATCAAGAGGATTGGGGAGCGCCGGCGCGCGATGGACTTTTCGATCGGCGTGGCAGCTGTGACTTGTTACAGCTTATTCGAAGTGCCAACGCGCGTTAGGCTCGATTCGCTGCAGCTGCGGCCATCACGCGAGGCAGGATGCCTCCGCTCCGATGGTCGCAGCCTGCCGCAACCCACCTGGACACGCATCGGGCACTCCTCGCTCACGACGTTGCGCGCGCCTCAACGCCGTGCCGGTCGCCGAGCCGAGCGGCAACTCCGTACGCCCTGCAGCACGGGAAACGAAAAAGCCCGCCTTGCGGCGGGCCTTTCATGATCCGATCCCGAGGAATCCGGGACGCGATCCGCATCGGGCCAAGGGCCAGCGGATTACTTGATCTTGCCTTCCTTGTACGGCACGTGCTTGCGCACGACCGGGTCGTATTTCTTGACTTCCATCTTGTCCGGCGTGTTCTTCTTGTTCTTGTCGGTCGTGTAGAAGTGACCGGTGCCGGCGGTGGAGATCAAACGGATCTTGTCGCGCTTGG
>NZ_JBDSWZ010000267.1:0-22491 GCF_039926425.1 Dokdonella sp. | reverse complement strand
CTTGGCCGACAACCACGATGTTGTCGTCCGAGTCGATTGCAACCGCCTTTCCGTAATCGTCCAAACCGAAGAAATCCACATCGGTATTGCCGTCACCCGCAAACCCCGTATCCAGGGATCCGTCGGGCAGGAAGCGCGCGACGCGAATATTGCGCCCGCCCACCGTTGGGGTCGACGTGCCGACGACGATGATCCTGCCGTGACGATCGACGGCGGCGCCAGCGATCGACTCGAAACCACTTGTCGTCGAAAACGCCACTCCGATCGACGTGATGTACACCCCACTGGCCGTCAGGTACGTCAGCCGCGGACAGGCGGGACTGCCGCCACAGCCTCCGTCGACCCACGACACCTGCACGATATCCCCACTCGGCGTTTCCAACATCGCCACCGCATGGCGGTCACTCGAGCCGCCGCTTTCGACATAGCGACCATCGTCGCTGTACGTGTTATCGAACTGTTCGGCATAAACACACTGTGCTGAAAAGCCAATCAACGCGATCACTGCGTACAGCGGGTTGAGAACGGATTGCATCAACGACTCCCGGGGAAGAACTTGATCAAGAGTACGTGAACCGGCCGACGGTCGGGACATTGCGCGGACGTGGGCAAACGGCTCGATCGATCGAGATGCTCGGTGCTCCGCACGCTGCGGAAATGGCCCCGGATTGGCCCGACAACGCGACGCACCCGGCGCAGGCCCACCCTTGCGGCCGTCACCATGCACGCGATCGGACACCAGCAACGGAGCCTGTGAGAGCGCAGGCAGAATCGCCGGATGCGGCACCGCATACTGGAAATCCGTCAGCTCCATGGGCGAGCACGTATCCTCCAATCATCCGCATATCGCGCCGAAGTGGCCGTTGGAACAGGACACGTGGGCGTTCAATGGACTGTCCGACCATTCGTCAGGACGCTGCGCCTGCGTGCAACCGCCGACCGTTCGGCGCTTATTCCTCTGTCCGAAGCAGAATGGAAGGATTCGCAGTCCCGCCCCGCTCAATGTATCGCGACCGATGGCGCGCACGTGTCGAACGGTGCGAATCCAAGTTGATGCAAGACACGCAAACGTTCGCGGGCTGCATCCGCGCCGGCGTAGTGCATGTCCTTCAGAACGGATGCGTCGACGTCAGGATAGGTTGCACACACAGTTGCTGCCGTGACGCGCGCTTCATGCGCCAAACGCCTCGCGCGCTTGCTCATCGCAACCGCGTTGCCGATCGCGAACAGCGCGACCACGCCAAACACCGCGCACTGCGCGACATGTCGCTTTCGCGTCGTCGAAGCAAGAGTCAGCAAGCCGACCCAGCCGAGCCAGAACAGACTCGAGAAGCTCACATACCGGCTGGCGAACGCTTGCGTTGCACCTTCGTCGACGCGGCCGAGCGCAGTCAGGATCGACCCGATCACGCCGAACAGCAGAAAGCCGATCCACGGCCATGCCGAACGGCGACGACGCAGCAGAACGGCAGCAAGACCTCCGGAACAAATCGCGAAGAGACCCAGCCAAGGCGCAGCGCCGGTCGCGAACCGTGCAATTCCGGCACCGAGGAAGTTGAGGGCGTAGACGCCAATCTGAAACACGCGCGTTGCGACCGTCACCCATTCGATATGGCTTTCGCGCATGACAATGCTGGCATCGGAGCGCAACGCGTACGTGATGACGATGCTGCCGAGCAGCCACGGCAACGCGAACCCAAGGCGGGCGCCGGGACGCAACTCGCCGCGCACCGCGATCGCGAACAGCGCAATCGGAATCAGGGCAAGCGCGATGCCGAAGCTCAGCACCGCGATGGTCGCCGCGCACAAGGCAATGACGTTGTCACGCCAACAGATTTCCTGACGCGTGAGGCTGCGGATCGCGACGACAGTCCCTGACAGACAGAGAAACACGGCGACCTGCCAACCCCATTGCAAGTTGGCGAGGTGACCCGGATACAGCGCGAGAAATACGATCAGTAACACACTGGCACGCACGCGGACGTCGACCAACGCGAATGTTTCGCGGCATAACACGAGTATTGTCGCCGCATAAACGCCGAGAAAAATCCAACTCGCGAGACAATCCATCCACGTTTGCCCGTGCGAAAGCCACGTCGTGAACAGGAGCACTGCGTACGCGGCGGTATGCAAATGGCCGCCATGGCTGTGCCAGAAAATCGTTGGCGACAGCGATTCTCCCCTTTGCCACGCCGCGTAGAGGGGCGCGAAATCGAGGTGATCCCAAAGCATGAACGGTATCCGCCAGGCCAGCGTCGCTCCGAGTAGCGCGAGACCGAGCACCGCGGCAAACAGGCGGATTGGTGGGTAGCCGCTCATGCGCCGGTGCCAGCGAGGTGGCGCAGCGTCGGCGGCAGGTCTCTTAGGCGAGACACAGAACACTGACTTGAAACGGATGACGGCAACATTGCCATGACGGATATATTCACTTGCAGTATCGCCACAGAACGTCCTTTCATCTCCGTAGCGGCAAGCAAGCGTTGCTTGATCCCGCCTTGCACATCCATCTTCGCATGTCGGCGGCAAGCCAGCCCCGCGTCCCGCTCGCGCCACATCCCGCAGGCGGCTCTCCGCGAAAGAAGAAGATACGCGTCGGTACGTCTTCCCCGTTGGGTGTTGCGTGACGTTCCGGCCGTCCTAGCGCTCGCGAATCGCGGCGGGCCCGCTTCCCACTTGCGTGTCGCGGGAAGACGGCGCAGATCACCGGACGATGAAGGCCTGTAGTAGGACTTTCTTTTGTAGAACGCAGTGCAAGATGTCATCCACCTTCGGCGCATGCAGCGATGCCGTCCATGGCACACCCGAGCGCTGGTTCGGAGGGCACGGCCGCACTTCGGATTTGTCGTCAACAGTGATTAGACGATGCCCTCGTCCTTCTGCAAGAGTTACTTTGACCGGGAGTTGCCGCCCACCGAGGCAGAGCGAGAAAACGCGCCTTTTCAATGGGACCGCAGTCGATGCAGGCAAAGGCCCATTTCGCACCGCTATTTCAACGCCGCCTTCGCCTGTTCCATCCGCGCGCTGTACGCATCCAGCACCGCAGCGGTTCTGACGACTTCGCGACTGGCTTCTTCCCACCGCCGTTCCTCGATCGCCTCTCGAACGCCGGGCAGCGTCTTGACGCCATAGCCGGTCGTCATTCCCGGTGCATAGATGAAGTGCTGGAACCACGGGCGTCCGGGCAGACCCTTCGCATCGAGGAACATCTGCTCCATGCCCTGCAACAGTGCGTTGACCTGCCGGCGCTGTGATGCGGAAACGTCCAGTCCCGACGCGGCGGCGGCTGCATAGGCAGCGTCATAGTCTTTCGAACTGCGCTTCAGGCGCACCAGTGCATTGTCGAGGGGCGCGAAATCGATGTAAGGCACTTCGTCTTCGTGCGGCGGCGCGATGGAGACCTCGGTCGGATCCGCCGACAGCTTGAACGCGTCGATCTGCAGCAGATGGTCCAGCGCCACGCTGCGCTCACGTTCACTGTCGGCCAGCTTGTGCACTTCGTCGGAGTAGTGCGCGACGGTGTCGGCGACATCGCCGAAGCGCAGCGGCAACACGGCGGCATCCGACGCACGCAGCACGATGCGCCCGGCGGTTTGCGCCAACGCAACACCGTAGACGAAACCCGGATCGCCGAACCGCTCGTAGTGCTCGAACGTGTCGTAGTTGGAGTGATACACGCCGCCTTGCTGATCTTCGCCTCCATAACCGAGGTTGATCGATGCAATGCCGAGGTGCTGCAGGAACGCGCTGTAATCGGAGCCCGATCCGAGGCCGCCGATCGGAAGGTCAGCGCCGCTGGCAGCGAGTTTGGCAACACGCTTGCTCTCTTCATTCGCGCTGTCGTCGAACCCTTCCACCTGCAACGCGGCGCGCAAGCGCTGCTGCACGCTGACGCCGGTTTCAGGATCGCGCACATCAGCGGCGACCTGGTTGATCAGATGCTGCAGCGAATGGCTGCCCTCGGCGGAGAGGAATCCGCGGGTGTTCGTATCCGTGTTGAGATACAGCACCGCTTTTTGCTTCAGTTCGTCGGCGTGCGTCTCCACCCACTCGGTCGACCCGATCAGCCCCGGCTCCTCGCCATCCCAACTCGCATACACCAGCGTGCGAGCGGGCCGCCAGCCGGTCTTGACCAACGCGCCAATCGCTTTCGCCTCGGCCAGCATGGCGACATTGCCGGCGAGTGGATCCCACGCGCCAAACACCCAGCCATCATGATGGTTGCCGCGCACGATCCATTGATCCGGAGCCTGCGCGCCACGCATCGTCGCGATCACGTCATAAACCGGCTTGCGGGTCCAGTCCGACGCGATGGCGAGGTGCACCTTGGCCGGGCCGGGACCGATGTGATACGTCATGGGCAGCGCGCCGCGCCAATTCCCCGGCGCAACCGGACCGCCAAGCGCTGCGAGCAGCGGTTGTGCGTCCGCGTAGGAAATCGGCATCACGGGAATCTTCAACACCGTCGTCGCATTGGCGACCGACAAGCGCTTCGCGTTTGCGGTGGCGCCAACGCCCGGCGTCAGTGGATCGCCCGGATACAAGGTCATGTCGGCAACCGAACCGCGCTGCACGCCATCGGCCGGACGCCACCCACCTTTCGGATACGGATCGCCGGCAAAATAGCCGTCCTCGTGTGGATCGGAGTAGATCAGGCAACCGACGGCGCCATGCTCGTACGCCAGCTTGGGCTTGAGGCCGCGCCAGCCGTGTCCGTAGCGCGTGATGACGATCTTGCCCTTCACGTCGATGCCGTGCCGCGCCAGCTCCTTGTAGTCGTCGGGCATTCCGAAATTCACGTAGACGAGTTCGGCGGTCACATCGCCATCGGCGCCATACACGTTGTACGGAGGAAGGCCACCCTCCGTCTTCGAAGACGACGCATCACCTTCGATGGCCGGCTCCTTCAAGCTTGCACTGAACTGCGTGGGTCCGACCAGTTCAAGCGCGTGCGATTTCAGCGTCGGATACAACACATCGAACGTTTCGATGCGCGCATCCCAACCCCACTCCTTGAACTTTGCGAGCATGAACTCGGCATTCGCCTTGTCGTGTGCCGAACCCACCTGATTGGGCTCCGCCGCCATCTGGCGCATCCAGTCGCGCTGATCGTCCGCTTTGAGTTGCGCGTCAAAGCGTTGCTCGAGTGCGCGCTGCGCCACAGCGCCGTCCGTGCTGAAGCCGAGTAGCGGCCCGCTGTTCGCGGCCATGGTCGGGGTCGCCGCACTCGCGCCACCGGCCATCACGAGAAGCATCGGAATCAAAACGGACAGTATCGGTGTCGTGGCTTGGTGCATGGTGAAAACCCCTCGGTTGGGCGTCGATCAGTCAGCCGCCAAGACTACGCCCGTAGAGATGCCCTGCACCCTGCCAATCGGCATGGATGGATTTGCTGGTGCATTGCGACGAAGCCGCGTGAGGCAATGCGACCGCAAGCGCACCGTGCCGCCGTGTCCTGTGAACCTGAAAGGCCGAAACCGAGGCGGCTTCGCACACGTGCGGCGGGTCTTCCAATGGCAGTTCGCGTTTGGACGCGTTCGATCTCGCACGTCCGCCTGCGGTACGTTGGTTCCGCCAAAGCGAGGTGCAGCGCGAGTCCCTGATGTGACCCACGAATCCGCGCTCGCGGCATGCCCGTTCCGGGTCAATCGATCAACCAGATCGCGAAGGCCGCCACTCAACACATTGCCGACCCTGGCATAGCTGCCGGCCATTCCGCCCAACGTGTCGAGCATCCCGCCTTGCGCAGCCTGCGAATCGAGCGCAACCATCGGCGGGAGGGAATGCACCGTACTCCACGCGCGGTCTGCCCAGAGATGTGTCGGCCTGCGCGTGATCTGCACCTGCACCGCGGCGCAATGGCTCGCCCCGGTGACCGGAACAACCACCGGAGCGCTGCGATCGTCGGGGGTCGCGTTGCTCAGGGCGACCTGGCGGATCGCCCCGGCTGCGTTGACGATCGCGGCCTTCGCGGGGTTGCTGTCCAACGCTGCAAGCGGAGTCAGCACACCCGTGCCGTCGACGTTCATTGCGAGCGCGAGCTTGGACGGTTGCTCGTCGGCAGGCAAATGACAGCTGGCTTGAAGCACCTGCGCAAACGCTCGCTATAATCCGCCGAACCGATGAGGTGCGCGACTCCGTACGATTCGATCGCGATCGCTGCGGCGGCGGCGAAAAATCGGGTGGGGTCCAGGCGAATGACGATGCGTCAGCCAACGGGAACGTCGGACGCGATCAGCGGCGTCCCGACGCATGAGGCGGCGGCACATCAGTCGGGACCTGGGCGAAGTCCTTCTCACCATGTAAAAGGCCGCCGATGGGTTTCAGCTCGCCTCTCTTCATTTTCGTGTTCCTGCCGCTGTTCCTGCTCTGCTATCAATTCACGCCGCGGCAGGCGCGCAACGCGGTCCTTCTGTTCGCCAGTCTCGTCTTCTACGCGAGCGGCGACCAGGCCGGGCTGGGCGTTCTCGTTGCATCCATTGTCGGAAATTTCGCCGCCGGAATTCGCATCGATCGCGCGCGCCAAACCGGACGCAGTGCCCGACCCTGGCTGATCCTTGGCATTCTGTTCAACCTCGCTTTGCTCGGCTGGTACAAGTACGTCGGATTTTTGACGCGCAATGCAGACCTCGTCGCCGGGTTGGTGGGTCGACCGAACCTGATTCCGATTGTCGATGCCGTGCTGCCACTCGGAATCAGTTTTTTCGCGTTCCAGGGAATGAGCTACCTGATCGACGTCCATCGCGGAACGATCGGCGCCACCCACCAGCTGCTACGCTTCGCAACCTACAAGTCGCTGTTCCCGCAACTGATTGCAGGTCCGATTGTCCGTTATCGCGATGTCGCGGCCGAACTCCGCGAGCGAGAGGTCGACGACCCTGCATACACCGAAGGCCTGCTCCGGTTCACCGGGGGTTTTTGCAAGAAAGTACTGCTCGCGGACACGCTCGCGCAGACGGCCGACGCAGTCTTCGCGCTTCCTGCAAACGAACTCTCCTTCGCCACCGCATGGGTCGGAGTGATTGCCTACAGCCTGCAGATTTTTTTCGATTTCGCGGGCTATTCCGATATGGCGATCGGACTCGGCCGCCTTCTCGGCTTCCGTTTCCCGGAGAATTTCAACGACCCATACGTCTCCCGATCGATCCGCGAGTTCTGGCGACGTTGGCACATGACCCTCTCGTCCTGGTTTCGCGATTACGTTTACGTGCCGCTCGGCGGCAACCGGCGCGGATCCGCGCGAACCTATGTCAATCTGATGATCGTGTTCGTGCTGACCGGCTTCTGGCACGGTGCGTCCTGGACGTTCGTCGTCTGGGGACTGTGGCACGGCTCTTTCATGGCCTTCGAGCGCGCCGTCGACTTCGAGCGTCGCGCGCTGTCCGCGGCCGCGCGGCACGTCTATGCGTTGGCGGTGATCGTCGTCGGCTGGGTCCTGTTCCGCGCGAACAGCTTTGAACACGCCACAGCCCTGCTGCAGGCGATGGCGGGATTCGCGTCGAACAGCAATGGCCATCCGGCACTGGAGTTCCTGGATCCGGCAACGGTCCTTGCGATGTTCGTTGCGGTTTGTCTTTCAGTGCCACCCACACGACGTCTCTCCGGCTCTGTGCTCCGATGGTTGCATCCAGTCGTCGTTTCGGTACGCATTGCAACCTTCGGACTCGCATGCGCCAAAGTTCTCGCGGGCGCCTATAGCCCCTTCCTCTATTTCCGGTTCTAGTCGATGCCTCGCTTGCCGCCCCGGCTGAACTATCTCCTTTTCATGCTGGCGATTTGGACGCCACTCGTGGCCGTCCTTGTCTCGCCTGCATTTCCTCGGTTCGTCGAATCGCTGAGAGACCACACTGCTACGCCCGACGTGGCAAAGAACCGGCTTCGGGCGGCGACGCCGCTCTGGAACGACGCGGTCGCTGCATACAACTCCCTCGCCTACCGCATGGGTGTCTCACCCCAGCCCGCATCGGCGGTCGTCGGCCGTTGGGGCTGGCTTTTCCTCGGCGATCGCTTCGACCGCAACCTCGCACAGGCCGTCGGCCGTGACGCGCTCGATGCGACGCAGGCGACGCAATGGGTGGAAACCGCATCGCTGCAACGCCGGTGGCTCGCCGCGCGCGGAATCGCGTCGATGATCATCATCGCGCCTGCCAAATGGTCCATCTACCCGGACATGCTTCCAGCATGGACAACGGCGGTCACGAAGACCCACTCGTTCGACCGACTGCTCGAGTACCGCGCAACGTTGCCACTGCTGGATCTCAGACCGACGCTTCGCGAGGCCCGCCATCACGCAGACACGTATTCGCCCTTCAATTCGCATTGGAACGACTACGGCGCTTACATTGGTTGGCTCGCGATTACCCGGCATCTCAACGAACGTGTGCATGGACTGGAAAAGTTGGCGGCACCGCTCTTGAGCGGCGTCGCGGAACGCGACGATGGCAATGAATTTGCCGCGATGCTCAGCATCGAGCGACCGAATCCGTGGACCACCGTGCAATTGCAGGCCCCGCTCGCCGATGTCGATATCCTTGACGACTCCGGGCACGCTCGCAAGGTTGTCGGTAACACCTCCACCGATTTGCTGGATCTGCCGCGCACCACGCACACCGCCGTTGCACGCTCGCCAATGAGGGCTCTGGTGTTGCGCGACTCGTCCGGGAATTCGCTCTCTCCTTACCTGCAGGATGCCTTCGCAGACACCCTGCAAGTGGATCAGCATTGGGCCGAACCCAATCGGCGTCCGAACCTTCCGGCGCTGGTCCAGCAATACAAGCCTGACGTCGTGTTCTGGATCATGACGGAAAGGTACCTGGGTCAACCGTTCGGAGACCTGTCCTACTGGCGATCCGCGACCGCCTTCGACTGTGCGCGCGCCGACGCCGGGTCAACGGAATCGGTCCTTGTCGCCGCACCGTCCGCATCCGGTGCAGCAGGGCGTGCGCATCCCGCAAAGCAGGTTGCACTGGTCGTCATTGACAGCTCTCTGGAATCGATCGCACATCTGCGTTGGAACGACGACAAAGGAGAGGGAGACCGTCTGATCGCCGTCGTGCCAGGCCGCAACGATGTGTTTGTCGAGATTTCAGGGCACGTGGTGGACGGAAGCGTCAGCGTCACCGGATCCGGAGCGAAGCTGGTGGAGGTCCGTTCGCGGTCCTCCCTTGATACAAGCAGCTCGGACGAATGCAACAGATGATCGATCGGATGGCGGGGGTTAAGTGGCGTGTCCACATGATGCCCGGACTTCCGATGCAATTGAACATCGGCGCGATTGACGCACAGAGGATCGAAGGCATGAACAAGATGACGTTTGCGTACTATTCGCGCGGAACCGTGCTCGCAGCGGTTCTGGCGTGTTCCGCGTGCGGTGAGGAAGTTCGCAGCGCGCAGTGGTGGATGGGTCACGGCCCTGAACTTCAGGCGAAGTTGATCGAGTGCAAGAACAACCCGGCTAGTGAGAAGGACGACAATTGCCGTAACGCAACGGAAGCATTTGTCACGCTGGTTTCCGCCACGGCGCAAAAAAATGGCGCAAGCGCACCCGCGGCACCCGGGCAGCAGCCATCGACCAACCCCTGAGCCTGCAACGTGTTTGATCAGGCCGAATCGTCAAGCGTGTGGTCTGTGAGTTTGCAAAGGAAAAGGGCGGGCCGATTGTCGGCGCTCAGCCTCGTCTGACCGGCTCAGGGCCGCGACGTCGGTTCTGGCGCCGATCGCTTACTGGTGCGTGGAAATTCCGCGCGGATTGGGCGCCGCTTTCTGTTGGGCATCCACGGTCATGATTGTCATGAAGGCGTGACTCGCGGCGCGACAATTGGCATCGTTCTGGGCACTGATGCGTGTCCGGCAATCATTGAGCTTGGCTTGCAACGCGGGTCCGTTCGCCATGTACCAAAGCGCAGTCCTCGGCTGATCCTTCCAGCTGACGATGGCAACCGGCGCGTACACCGCGAGCGCGATGAGCACCATGACCACCGGCAAGCGCCTCGCGGAATTCGCACGACTGCTCGCAGGTAAGGTCATGCCGCCGTGTCTCGCAGCAGTCGAAGGCGCTTCTGGCCATCGGTCCACGTGCACAGGCGCGATATGCCATCCGCCAGTATCGTTTTTGGAGCCCACGACAAACCAGCTTGCGCGCGGTGGATGGAGCACGACGCATGCCGCACGTCGCCGTGGCGAAACTGTTCGGTGACAACCGGCTCAGGCGCATCGTAGATTTCCGCGAACAGAGCGGCAAGCTCCGCGATGGTCGTCGGTCTGCCGCAGCCGATGTCGAACGGTGTCATCTCGGAAAGTGGACTAGCGGTTGCTGCCAGGATGGCATCGACCACATCCTCGACATACACGAAATCGCGAACGATCTGTCCATCTTCATACAGCGGAATTGCGCGACCCGCTTTCGCGAGCTGGGCGAAATAGCTGCAGATGCCGGTGTACGGATTCTTCAGCGATTGCCCCGGACCGTAGACGTTTTGCAGGCGAAGCACGGCGCACGTCACGCCGAGGGAATGACACCACGCGCTCATGATGTGTTCCTGCGCAAGCTTCGTTGCTCCGTAAATGCTGACCGGATTCGCCATCGTGGTGGTGGCACTGAAGGGCAACGGTCGCAGCCCGGGGAAATCCCAGACTTTCTTGTCCAGCTGCGCGCGTGTTCGCTGGCCGGGATAGATGGCTTGGCGATGATCACCACTGTGCCAGGCGCCCTCCCCGTACACCGCGCGGCTGGATGCCAGCACGATTCGCTTCGGAATGCGGTCGTGGCGAGCGAACGCATCGAGCATGACCGTCGTTCCCAGCACGTTGACGTGGGCGTGTCGGCTGCCCTCGAGGAGTGACTGGCCCGTGCCTGTCTCTGCTGCCAAATGCACGACCGTGTCGGGCGCGCGCTCGGCCAGCAGTTTTTTCCACGTCTCGGGCTTCGTGACGTCTGCGACGACCAATTTGACGCCCGCGTGCAACGCGTCGGGCCGCGAAGCAGATGCGTGGACCTGGGGGTGCATACAGTCGATCGCAATCACCTGATCGAAGCGAGAGACGAGTTCATGCGAGAGGGCGCAGCCAATGAAACCGGCGCCGCCGGTCACATAGCAGACGCTTCCGGACGCGGAGGAGGAATTCCCTTTGCTCAGCATGGACGTCTCCAGACGTTAAACGAAGCGCATCGTACATGGCGCCAGGCTCCTGTGGGAGAGCCAGATGCAGCGACTCCGATGCTCGAACGTGGTGTACCGAGGTCACTCACGACGCAACACCGGCTGTTTTGCGGGTTCCCGTCGCGCGGCGGATAAACGTGTCGGAACGCGTCGCGACGCCTGCGCGATGCGAAATCGCAACGAATTGCGCAGTGCCGTCACCAGCCGCTGAAATGAAACGCGCACGCCGGTGTCAGCGGCCTTGGCCCGCTCTTCCGCCTCGGTGCCGTAGATCATCTGCAGAACTTGAGAACGGATGTCTCCGGTGCGAAAACAGCTGGACAGCAGCTGCATCTTGTATTCGAGCTTCGCATAGTTCCTTGCGGCTTGGCGTGCGGTGAAAACGCAGCGGGTCGAGTAGCCCTCGCTCTGGGCGCAATACGTCAACAGCCGTTCGATCGCATGCGGGAGGTCCATGTCGCCATACACGGTCTCGTCGAATTCATTCCACGTCCACGGATGCGCAAACAGGGGAGCAAGCGCCTGCGGACGAAACCAGAACATCGAGCCGTAGGCGGCGAGCGGCGTATGGACGTCCGGCTGCAGCGCGATGCCGAGGCGCTTGGCGATCGCAGTCACCCGAGGCTGATTGAGGAACCAGGCATGCCCGAGCGTCGGATAACCGATATGCACGACCGGAGGCAATACCATGCCGACGCGCGGATCGTCCTCGAATACGTCGAACACGCTCGACACAAATCCGGGCGACGCCAACAGGTTTTCCAGCAGGTGTCGCTTGAAACTGGCCGCGCGGACTGCGCCGTCCTGTGGTGACTTCTTGGTGTGGAGGCGACAGAGGAGCCCATAGTGTCCGGAAAGGACAACATCCCGCTGCTCGATCAGAAGCGCCGCGGTATCCCGTCCCACGTTCGATGCGACGACGTCGACTCGTGTCGAGCCCCGATCAAACGACGCCAGGCGTTGCATGATGGCGTGCTGTTTATCCGCGCTGTCCGTCGTGACGTAAAGATCGAATGGACACGGGATGTGCCCCGCGTAGTCGAGCAGCTCTTCGAGAAGGTCGACGTAGTACACGTGCGCAACAACGGCTACCGCACCGAATGTCCAGCTCGTGCGCATTCCCGGGTCGCGCGCGTCGGTGAAGACGTCCAGGAGTTCGAGGTTGGTGTACACGGTGCGCAGGTTGACTGTGCGCAGCAGGTTCTGGTGGATCAGACCAATGTCGTAACTGGAGGTGGTGCGAATCAGGTCCAGCGCGCGGCGCAAGTCGATCGCTTCCGATTCCATATAGATCGGATCATGGAAGAAGGCCCTCCGCTTGATGATCGGGCAGCGCATCTCGATCATCCGATCCACTTCCATCAGCATCGGATGGGCGGTGTGAAAATCCTCGAGGTCCATGTAGACGGAAAATGCGTGTCCGAGACTGCCGAAATGCTGCGTGAACCTGCTCTCGTGATGGGTGATCGAATCCACGTACGAGCGGATCGGCGGCATCTGCGACCAATACGACCAGAATGCGTCGGAATCGAGCAACGGTTTCCGGACCGCAATGAAATGCGACTGGATATGGAACGGAAGCACGTCGCCGCCGGTCAACGGGTTCGGTCGCAGTTCCTTGTGTGCGGAGATTCCCCAGAAATCGCACGCACGCGATTCCATCGCCTCGAACATCTCGGCCAGAGGGAATATCGGCGCGAAGAAGGTGTAGTTGAGCAGAAGCAGCTCGTCATACGACTCCACTGCGGCACGGCCAAGAATCTCAAGACCTTCCTGGTAGCCCCCGACGTCGAAGCCGGTATTGACGCGCACCAGAACGTCATCTGAAACGGACTTGAGCGCAACCAGTCCGTCTGGCAAAGGAGGCCCGTTGCACACGATGACGAGGCGATCCACGTGCTCGCGAAACGCCTGCAGCGCCGTGATGACGTAGGGATCGACGATGCCGGCCTCGTCATAAAATAGATACAATGCAATGCGCGACCACTCTCGTGCGTGCGTTTCGCGCATCAAAGGCCTCCTGGAATTCGGGCTCAACATCGCCGAGCTGGACGCAGAATATGAAGTGTGGGTCCACAATCCTGTATCGCCACGTGCGCTTTACGGCCAACTTCATCTGAGGTTCCGAAACCTCGAATCATGTTCTTCGGTCACGCCGCTGGCCACAGTTTAACAACCCGGGATCATCGGAATGCAGATTCTTGCACCTCTCAGCGTTTTCCGGGCTCATCCAGCGTTGGTATGGCAGGTGGCGAAACGCGATGTCCTCGGCCGTTACCGCGGATCCACATTCGGATTGTTATGGGCACTGGTCACACCGTTCCTGGTCTTGACGGTCTATACCATCGCGTTCGGCTACGTGATGGGCAGTCGTTGGCCGCACACAGAGAACAGCAAGGCAGGTTTCGCGATGATTTTGTACGTCGGACTCATCGTTCACGGCTTCTTCGCCGAGTGCCTGACCAGAGCGCCGACGCTTGTGGCGGGCAATCCGAACTACGTCAAGCGCGTGGTGTTCCCGCTTGATGTGCTGCCGTGGGCGCTTGTCGCGGGTGCGCTGTTCCACGAGTTGCTCAACGTGCTCGTGTTTGCCGTGGTGTATTCCGTGCTGGTCGGGTTGCCGCCGGCAACCATCGTCTATTTCCCGATCGTGCTTCTGCCGCTCGCCGTCCTTTGCACAGGCGTTGCATGGCTGATGGCTTGCCTCGGCGTGTACTTTCGCGACATCAACCACGTGACCGGCGTGCTTGCGATGGCGATGCTGTTTCTGTCCTCCGCAATCGTCCCGGAGGATGCGATCCCGATTCAATATCGATGGTTGATCGAGATCAATCCGCTGACCTTCATTATCGACCAGGCAAGGAACGTCGCGTTGTGGGGAATCACACCGGATTGGTTGGGCCTGGGTCTGTATCTCTTCGCCGCGACGGCGAGCATGTACGCCGGGTTTGCAATCTTCCATGCCACCCGCCCGGGATTCGCCGATGTCCTCTGACTGCGCCATTCAACTGCGGACGGTTGGCAAGACCTTTGCGACGTATGCCAAGCCGCATCATCGGCTGACGGCGTCGCTCCCATGGTCGAGGACGGAACCGGGGCGTTTCACCGCGTTGAAGGACATCAACCTCGATGTCCCGCGCGGCGAAACACTCGGCATCGTCGGGCGCAACGGTTGCGGGAAGTCGACGCTGTTGCAGATCGTCTGCGGCATCCTCCAGCCGACCACCGGTACCGTCCGTACGGTTGGGCGGATCGCCGCGTTGCTCGAACTGGGCGCCGGATTCAATCCGGAATTCACAGGGCGGGAAAACGTCTACCTCAATGCCGCAGTGATGGGCCTCAGCCGCGCCGAGACGGATGCGAAGTTTGAGCAGATCATCACCTTTTCCGGAGTCGGCCATTTTCTCGACCAGCCGCTCAAGACCTATTCGAGCGGCATGTATATCCGGCTTGCGTTCGCGGTCGCGATCAACGTCGACCCGGATCTTCTGGTGATCGACGAAGCGTTGGCGGTCGGTGACGAGGCCTTCCAGCGGCAATGTTATGCGCGCATTCGCGCAATCCGCGATTCCGGCGCGACCGTGCTGTTCGTCTCGCATGGATCAGCCACCATTCTGGAACTGTGCGACCGCGCACTGCTTCTGGACGCCGGTGAAATGCTTGCCTTGGGTTCGCCGAAATCGGTGATGGCGTGTTATCACAAACTCTTGTACGCACAAGCCGATCAAGTGTCCGCCGTGCGTGCATCGCTCGCAGCCGATTTCCTGCGGGGCAGCGTGGCCGAGTCTGAGGTGGAGGTTGGAGCACGTTCCGGCACGACGAACGACGCGCCGGCGGATTCTCTCGATCCGACATTCGTTGCGACTCCGCTTTTCTACCCGCAACAGGGCGCTCGAATCCATGCTCCCACGCTGATGACCGCCGATCAGCGAGAAGTCAACGTGCTGATTCCAGGCGGGTGGTACACCTACACCTACCGCGCTTCGTTCGATCGGGACGCAGTGCGGGTGCGCTTCGGAATGATGATCAAGAGCATCACGGGACTCGAACTTGCCGGCGCAGCCTCGGCGACCCATGGCAAGGGCATCGACGCGGTCGCACCCGGGTTCGAGGTTGTCGTGCGGTTTCGCTTCCGCTGCCTTCTGGCTCCGGGCACTTATTTCATCAACGCGGGGGTCCTTGGCTGCACCGAAGAGGTCGAAATCTTTCTTGCGCGTATCGTCGATGCGACGATGTTCCGAGTGATGCATGAAACGGATCGCCTCGCGACCGGAATGGTCGACCTGGACGTCTTGCCATCGGTCAGCGTCTGCGAGCGGCCTGGAGCGGGCGTCGACGCGGAACTCGCTGGTGTGCTCCCATGAACGCGTCGTCCGACATCCTGCAAGCGTCACCGCTGATCGTACTCGGCATGCATCGCGGCGGAACCTCTGCGTTTGCCGGCCTGCTCCATCGGCTCGGTTACGATCTTGGGCCGACGGTCATGCAGCCGGTCGATGGCGTCAATACGACCGGATTCTGGGAGCATCTGGGCGCATTCCGCATCAACGAGCAATTGTATTCAGCGCTTGGCCGCTCGCGCTTCGATCCACGCGAAATGCCGCAGAACTGGCAAAGCCTTCCAGCGTTCCGGAGCGCGGTCTCCGACGCTCGCGGTCTGATTGAGCGCGATTTTTCACCGACTCGACCGTGGGCGATGAAGGACCCGCGATTTTGCCGAACACTGCCGATCTGGCTCGAAGCGATGGAGCAACTGGGCTACCGGCCCCGTGCCGTGCTGGTCGCGCGGGATCCGCGTGATGTCGCGCGATCGCTGCAGGCGCAGAAATGGGTGGACTCGCCCGCCCGCTCAAACCTGTGCTGGTTGCAGCACATGCTGGAAGCGGAACGATACACGCGAGGAATTCCCCGTGCGATCGTCGGATACGACGCGATCGTTGACCATTGGCGGACGGCAGTCAAAACCGTGTTCGACACGCTTGAGATCGATTGGCCGGAGGGTGATTCCGGAAACCATGCGGACGTCGACGCGTTCATTGATCAACAGCAGCGCCATTTTGGATCCGACGCGGCGAACGCCACTGATCAACCGACCCTGCCATCTCTCGTGAACAACCTGTGGACGTCGCTGTCGCACGGACGAGCGGAGTCGTGGTCCGACATCGCGCGGATCTCGGCGGCCTATTCGGAGGGTGCAGAGGTGTTCGGCCCTTGCCTCGACGAAGCGATCGTGGAAGCCACACTCGCACATTTCGAAAACGATCGCCGCGAAGCCGCATCCCGGGTTGAGCTGCACGTCGATGCATCGGAGGGGCCGGCGCAGCAGACATGGCCGGCAGGATCTGCGCCCATGGATCGACGCCGTCCACCGGGCATTGTGGATGTTCACACGTCGCTGACGGAGCTCCGCGATCGTCTTTCCGAAATCATTGATGCATCGAAACGCGTCGACGACACGGATCACTCCGACGGATCGGCGAGCGAACGTACGGATCCGTCAGGCGATTGATTTCGGCCAGCGACCTCGGCTGCTGCGGTTGGAGCAGCGATAACAGCATTTTGCATGTGGCAGGTGAGTCTCGCCTTATGTTTGCCCCAGGAAACGCGCGTCTGCACACAGATCCCGGGATCGACGACGCACTGCGCCGTGATGTTCTCCAGATCAGACAGGCGAACGGGGGAAGAAGACAGCTGAATCAGCAGTGCTGACGCAAGCGTGCTGCGAGCGATCGGTATGTTCCGGTGGTGATGGTGACGAATGCGGCTTCGATTGGAGCCAACGGCCTCAATACGTCCACCGCAAGTTCTGTTCGGCGAAATGACGCAATGACAGAGTCCACCCGTCCGGAGCCTACCCCGATGACACGATGTCCTGTTCGTATCGGTTGCGCGGGTTGGTCGTTGCCCGGCAACGTCACAAGCGAATTCCCGCATCCAGGCACTCATCTCGAACGCTACGCTGCAGTCTTCAATGCAGTCGAGATCAATTCGTCTTTCTACCGGGCCCATCGCGCGTCGACGTACGCGAGGTGGGCGTGCTCGGTACCGCAGGATTTTCGATTTTCGGTGAAGGTCCCGAAAGCAATCACCCACGACCTGCGCTTGAAGAAAAGCACCCAGCCTCTGACGAAATTCCTGCACGAAGTCGACTCCCTCGGCGACCGCTTGGGAAGTCTGCTGATTCAACTCCCGCCGAGTCTCGCGTTTGACGATGCAACCGTGGAGCAGTTCCTGACATCGCTACGCAGGATGTACGACGGCCCTGCAGTGATCGAGCCTCGACACGTGAGTTGGTTTCAGAAAAGGGCCGAACAATTGCTTAGCGCATTCGATACTGGTCGGGTGGGCGCTGATCCGCCGGTGTGTGATCAAGGAGCTTGGCCACTTGCCTCGGCGAAGCCAGCGTATGTGCGGCTCCACGGAACGCCAACGGTGTATGTCTCCAACTACGACGACGGGCGACTCATCGCGGTGGCCCGCGAACTGGACCACCGTCAAGCGGGTGGCCAGCACGTCTGGTGCATTTTTGACAACACGTCGCGAGGATTTGCGACCCAGAACGCGCGGACACTGCAACGCCTGCTGACGCTATTGAACGCGACGCCCACGGCTTGATGATGACTCGCTCGACGACTCGTACGCCCAACTGAAGGCAACGTGGCGAGCAGCGAGCACAACGGACTGCCTCCGAGAAGAAGGCTCCGATGTGCCCGGACCAAGGGGTTCAATTACCGCGCCTTGTCGTCATTTCCCATGCCAGCCGGCGTTTTCGCCGGGTCGTTGGGTTGGTCATCACCTGGCCGATCGTTCGGCGAACCGTTGCCGGGCATGGGTTGTGGAGACGGTGTCTTTCCCAAGCCACCCGCATCAGTCCCCACTTGGCTTTTCTTCTCGCTCATTCTGCTCTCCTGGTCTGTGATCCATACGCTGCGATCCGCGCGCGGAATCGACGCTGAATCGATGCACTCGTGCGCAGGCTGAATGCCAACCGCGCGGTTCGCCGAAGTCATCAGGGATGTTAAGCGCGTGCACGCTAAAACGAAGACTCGAATTCCAGGAGATCCTCATGCGCAGCATTCTCGCCACCCTCCAGAAAGAGCACGACGTACTGCACGGACTTTTCGAGCGAATGAATGAAACGACTGATCGCGCAGTAAAGACGCGCGAAGAGTTGCTTGGGACGATCGAGGCCGCATTGATTCCGCACGCGAAGTGGGAAGAACTGGTGTTCTATCCTGCATTCGCCGCAAAGGCCGGCCACGACCAATTGCTTCAGCATGCAGAGGCGATCCAGGAGCACCGGGCGGTCGAACTGACCGTTCTGCCGGACCTCCATGCATCTCCGTTTGACTCGCGTCAGTTTGCGGGATCCGCGAAAGTCCTTGGCGAACTCATCAAGCATCACGCAGGTGAAGAAGAACGGGAGATGTTCAAATCCGCGCGTGAACTCTTCTCGACTGCCGAATTGGCGCAAATGGACGTCGACTACGAGGAGTGGAAGGAATCGTTCGCGTCGAAATGGATCACGGCGCACGCACAGATCAACACTGCGGTGAAGGGCGCCTTGCGGTCGCCGAAGGCGCCAGGCTAAAGCGATCTGCGTTCACCGAATCGTGCCGTGGAAATTGAAGTCATGACCGACGATCTCAAGCCAAGCGGCGAGCACGTTTTCCGCTCGAATTTGATCAACATCCATGACGAGGGCGACGTTCGATATTGGACGGAAAAGCTTGGTTGTACCTCGGACGAACTGAAGATTGCTGTTCTGGGTGCTGGCGCCCACGTCCCAAAAGTCCGGGAGTGGATGGGTAAAAACTGGAACCGTTGACCACGGCAGATCCAAGGAACAGCGGACGAGTCACACCATCGTCATTCCCGCGAGCGCTGGAATCCGTTTAGCCGATGATCTCTGCGGAAGAGATCAAACTCGATTTCTGCCATATCGCGGGTCAGGACGGCCGCGATGGGGTGATGACGCGTCCCCGGACCAACCGGGTCACGCGTCGTCTTGGTCGACGAGAAAATGAGCTCGCGTCCATCGGCGCGTCGCAGAGGTCGGCTATTGTTGAAATCGCCGTACGTCGTCCGCCCGCTGAGCGATCAAATGGCCAAAGTCGGAGGCGATATCTTCGAGCAGCTCCGCAGCGTCGTACGTTCCGACGATGTCGTTGCGGATGGCGTCTTCCGTCTCCGTGAGCGGGGAGCAGTAGACGCAGCCCTCGCCATCCACCCAGACAATCGCCGCCGCGTGGCGGACACGCTCCGTCACATGGATGGCAAGCGTGTCTATCGGATCGTCGAGCGTGCCAATGCTGATCCTGGTCGTCTCCACGCTGAGTCCCCTGCGAGTCCGCCCTGATCAGTCAGGCGTGATTTTCACGGATGCCGCGGAAGGTTTCAAGGGGACGTTCATTCGGGCATCGGATTGCCGGCGCGTTCTTGCGCCATCGCGCGCAGGTCGTCCTCGATACACCTCAACGAGTGGCCGGCGCCAAAAGTCCCAACGATCCATCGCACGGGAACGGGAGGGTGCTGATCGGGTTCGCCGAGGAAGATTCGACGACTGTCGTCGATCCAGACCATGCACGGTTTTGTGTCAAGCAGGTGGCAGACGGCCCCGGCAATGGACGTGAGGTCGTCGTCAAGCGTGCCAAGTCTCAACACTGTGCTCCGCATGGCGAGTCTCCTGTGCAGCTGCAGGAAAAACCGCCAATATCTTGAGACAATTCACGCGGTGCTGTCGATGCGAATTCGCGCTATGGATGAGCACATACCGTCATAGTGCCGAGGGCAATGGGGCCGGAAAAATGCAGCGCTCGGGCACACTGCATCATCCACCAGGGACGCTTCCCATAATGGGCAACACGATGCCCGTGATGTAGCTGGAGCAGATCGCCGACGCAAGAAACACGTAGGCCGGTGAGATCTCTTCCGGTTGCGCCGGACGCTTCATGTCCGTCGACGCCCCGAACGACCGCACATCATCCGCGGACCGGTCCGCCGGATTCAGCGGGGTCCACACTGGACCCGGGGCAATGGCATTGACGCGGATGCCTCGATCGATGACGTTCGCCGCGAGCGCTTTGGTAAATGCGTGAATCGCGCCCTTCGTCGCGGAATAGTCCAGCAGCTCCTTTGCACCGTACAGGCCCGTTTCCGATCCGGTATTGATGATGCAACAGCCGGCTTTCATGGTCGGAAGACACGCCTTGGCCATGTGGAAGTACCCGTAGACGTTGGTCTTCATTGTCAAATCGAAATGATCGCTCGACAGATCATCGATCGACGCCGCGTGCTCCTGGAACGCCGCATTGTTGACGAGAATGTCGACTGATCCGAATTGTTTCAGCGTCTTCGCAACGGCGTCGTGGCAGAACGCGATGTCCTTCACGTCGCCCGGCATCAGCAGACACGATTGACCTTCGCTTTTGACATGTTTGGCGGTTTCCTCGGCGTCCGCGTGCTCATCCAGATAGACGATCGCGACGTCGGCCCCTTCACGGGCAAAGAGGACCGCGACCGCGCGACCGATGCCGGAATCGCCCCCCGTGATCAACGCCACCTTGCCGGCCAGCTTGCTGCTGCCCTTGTATTTCTTCGCTTCGAAACGGGGACGGGGTCGAAGATCGGACTCCAGACCCGGCTTGAGGAGATGTTGCGGCGGAAGCGGCGAACCAGGCTGTTCCGTTGCCGACGTCTTCGGTGATCCTTTGACTCTTGCGCTGCCGCTCTTGGATCGTTTGGAATCTTTTGCGTCTGTCTCGGCCTGGATCTTTCGTTGCGCCTCAACGGTCGCTGTCATCAATGTTCGGGAAGATGGTGCCTTGCGCTTCATCGAAAACCTCCACAGGCGGGCGGGAGGTTCAACGTAACGCTGGAACGATTTCAAGCCGCTTAACGGGAAGCGTTCTGCGAGGCACCCATTCAGTGTGTGCCGGCCATTCACCAGCAAATCACGCGCGCTCTTTCGGCACGTCGATGTCCGGCTCCGTGCGTGGCCGCTCGCATTGCACTCAGGTCTCTGCGACCGTCCTGCATCACACGTCGGGCTGCAATGATGAGTGGGGTAGCTCCATCGATCACTGCGAGCTCAAGTCCGAAGGCGTTGAGCGCCATCGATTGGGGCCGTCACGTCGGTGCGTCCCACGTCGATCTCCCGGCAATGCTGTCGACAGGGTGCGTCAGTCGCTCGCGTGCGCCAAGTCGACGTTTCTCGCGTAGCGGCGGCGAGCCAAAAAAAACCCCCGCGCGAAACGCAGGGGCGAAACATCAACGATCGTTCGAGCATGCCATCCTGGCGCCATCCATGGCCGGAATTCCGTCTGGCATCGCCTCCGGCGACGCGGGGGGCCGGCCCTTGATTGGAAGGCCGGCGCGTGGCGCTCACGCGCGACGCGGACTGGAAGCGGCAACGGACTCCTGTCCGCGCTGCATCTGGGGAGAGAGAATGCCGCGCATCGGGGCGATGTTCCGTGCCGCACTGGCCATCGGTGACGACGACTGGCGCACGTTGCAACTGTGAACCGGTTCACACGAACACCGAGCAAGTCTGGGAAGCCCGCGGGCTGGCGAGTCAGGACGCGCGCTGTGCGATCGTGATGCGCTCGTGACCGGCGGTGTCGCGCGCAGTCTCGATGGCAACGAATCCACGCTCATCGAGCAATGCGCGCACACGTGCGGCCTGATCCCATCCGTGTTCAAGCAGAAGTGTGCCGCGTGGATGCAGGTGTTCTGGCGCGGCTGCGACGATGCGGCGGATTGCATCGAGTCCATCGACACCCGAGGACAACGCGGATGCAGGCTCGTAACGAAGATCGCCTTCGCGCAGGTGCGGGTCATCGAGTGCGATGTACGGCGGATTGGAGACGAGCAGATCGTAGCGCTGGTCGCCCAGTGCATCGCACCAGTCGCCTTGCGCAAACGTGACGTTGCCGATGACCAGGCGTTTCGCATTGGCGCGGGCGATCGACAGCGCATCGCCGCTCGCGTCGGTCGCGAGCACACGCGCTCGCGGACGCTCGCGCGCAAGCGCGAGCGCGATCGCGCCGGAGCCGGTGCCGAGATCCGCCACCGCGCAGGTTGAATCCGCCGGCATGCGCGCGAGTGCGAGTTCGACCAGCAGTTCGGTTTCCGGTCGCGGGATCAGCACGCCGGAGCCGACCTCGAGATCGAGCGACCAGAACGCGCGTCGTCCGGTCAGGTACGCGATCGGCTCGCCGCGTGCACGTGCCGCGATCAACCGCGCGAAATGCGCCGCGCGTGCTTCATCAACGTCCGATTCGGGCCACGCGAACAACCACGCACGCGACTGGCCGAGCACGTGCGCCAGCAGGAT
>NZ_JBDSWZ010000266.1:0-2878 GCF_039926425.1 Dokdonella sp. | reverse complement strand
AGGATTTCGGTGCCGATGATGTCGCTCGGCATCAGGTCCGGAGTGAACTGGATGCGGTGGAAGTCGAGCGACAGCGCCGATCCCAGCGACCGCACGAGCAGGGTCTTGCCGAGACCCGGCACACCTTCAAGCAGACAGTGACCACCGGCCAACAGGCCGATCAACAGCTGCTCGACCACCTCGCCCTGTCCGACGATGACGCGCGCGATCGCCTCGCGCAGCGCGACGAGTTTTTCGAGTTGCTGCTGGATGACGTGTTCGTCGGTCATGTTTCGAAGTTTCCAAAAGCGGGATCAGGACATTGAATCACGAAGGACACGAAGGACAATCTCTCGCTGGACGGCAGTCAGGCGGTGAGGGCGTACATGACGACGTTCACCGCGAACTTCGTGTTGTCTTCGGCGAGCCAGCGCTTGTTGCGCCAGTCGTAGTCCCATTCGCAGCCGTAGTCCTTGTTGCTGTAGAGCACGCCGAGACGACCGTCGATCTCGATGCCCTTGAGATATTCGTGGACGAGATCGTCGCCCCAGCCGTTGAGTTCGAAGTTCGTGTTCGGTGGGCCATCGAACGTGAAAAAGCTGTCGAACACCGGGTGTTTCTTCGGCAGTTTCTTCAGCGAATCGTCTCCGAAGATCGACGCCATCTCGCGTTCGAACGACTTCGCGAACAATCCGTCGATGTCATGGTTGCAATCGTCGACCAGCACGAAGCCGCCATTGCGCACGTAGCGCTCGAAGTTGCGGCGCTCGTCCGGATTGAACTCGACCAGCTTGTGCCCCGCGAGATAGCAGAATGGCTGCGAGAGCACGCGCGGATCGGACAGCGGCAACACGCGCTCCTTTGGATCCACCCGCAGGGTCGTGTACTGGATCAGCGCATCGAGCAGGTTCGACGGCATCCGCTGATCGACGTCCCAGTCACCGGACTCGTACATCAGCCGGGTAAACCAGAAATCGAAGGCGGGCTCGGCAGCACGCGCGCGCGGAAGAATCGCACCCGCGGCCGCAGCAGCCATCAAGCGAAGAAATTCCGAACGCGTCATGGGGTGTTTCCCCTTCCCCGCAGCGGGGGAAGGAGAAGGAACAATCACACTGCGTCGGACAGCGAAGAGAAGGTGAAATCGCGCACCTTCATCGGCGGAATCATCATCACGAACGGCGATTCGTCGTCGCCGACGCGGACCGGCTTGCCGATCTCCTCGATGTTGTTGAGCATGATCGCCGGCGATTCGTTGAAGCGGAAATTCTTGATCGGGTACTTGATCTCGCCGTCCTCGATGTAGAACGTTCCGTCGCGCGTGAGGCCGGTGAGCAGCACGGTCTGCGGATCGACCAGGCGGATGTACCAGGTGCGCGTCACCAGCACACCCTTCTTGGTGCTCTTCACCAGATCCATCGTCGACTTGTCGCCACCGACCATGATCAGATTGCCCGGCTGACCGACCGCCTTCTTGCCCTGTTTCTGCGCCCAGAACCGCGAATATTGCAGATAGTCAACGACGCCCTTGGTGATGATCGGTGTGCGTTCGCGTGCGAGCCCTTCGTTGTCCCACGGCAACACCGCAACCTCGTCACTCCACGGATCCGCGTACAGCGTGACGCGTTCGTCGAACAACTTTTCACCGACCTTGTTGCCACCGCCCTTCTTTGACAGGAAGCTGCGGCCTTCGTCGGCCTGGCGCGCGTCGAATCCGTTCATCATGAAGGAGATCAATCCGGCGGTCGCGGCCGGCTCCATCACCACCGTGTACTTGCCCGGCTCAAGCGCCTTGGCGTCGACCGAACCCTTGGCTTTGCGGATTGCCGTCTTGATGTCGCTCTTCGCGTCGAACGTCGCGACGTCGCCAAGGTTGCGCGCGACCCAGCCGGAGCCCTTGCCGTCTTCGGTACGGACGGTGCAGGTGAAGTCCATGCCGGTGGACGTCTGGTAGCCGAAATTTCCCTTGCTGTTGGCGATTGCCGAGAAGTTCTGCGAATCGCTGAAAAATCCCGCGGCAACGAGCTTGTCCTTGCGACACGGCTCGATGCAGTCGGCCGCAACCTGCGCGCGATACTCCGGCGTCACCGGCGCAGGTTTCCCCATGAAGGTGCCGGTCGGCTTGTAGACCTGCTTGTCGATCGCCGGTACGAACTCGGGATTTTCGGGAGCGAGCTTCGCGAGTTCTTCCGCGCGCCCGACCACGGCCGCGAGGGACGCATCGTCGAAGCTGTTGATCGTTGCGGTGCCGACGCGTTTTCCGAATGCCACTTCGATCGCGAGGTCGGCATCGCTGATGTGTCCGCTGGTGGAGACACTGTTGAGTGCGTAACGCACGTTGCCGCCGCTTGATCCGCTCAGCGTCGCAGTGCACTGGTCCGCCTTTGACAGCTTGATCGCCTTGTCGAGGATCGCCTTTGCCTGTTCTTGAGTGTAGATGCTCATGGTTGTGTTCTCCGCCCGCCGTCAGCCGAGGCTGCGCGCAGTGTTGATGACGTTGGCGCCATTGAAGCGCGCCGTGCTCGATCCGTGCGACACCGCCGAAACCTGTCCTGGCTGGCCCTTGCCGTCGAAGAACGAACCACCGAATCGGAAGTCGCTCTGGTCGCAGATTGCCGCACAGGAATTCCAGAACTCCGGAGTACGGATCTGGTAGGCGACGTCCTCGATCGGCTGGGTGATCTTGCCGTTCTTGATCTCGTAGAAGAGCTGCCCGCCAAACTGTGCGTTGTAGCGCTGCTGGTCGATCGAGAACGACCCGTCACCGATGATGTAGATGCCGTTCTCCACGTCCTTGATCAGCTCATCCACGCTGAGCTTCTGCTTGCCCGGTGCCATGGACACGTTGGCCATGCGCTGGAACTGCACGCTGGACCACGAATCGGCATAACAGCAGCCATCG
>NZ_JBDSWZ010000265.1:0-2939 GCF_039926425.1 Dokdonella sp. | reverse complement strand
GATCAGCCTTTCGAACGGTGGCTATGCACGCGCTCTCGGATCGCTTCGCATGATGATGATCGTCGATGCGAACGCCGACCGGAAGGTGGGGCGCAAGGAATTCGTCGACGCGCATGAGGCGATGTATTCCTACATGGGTGCCGGCTCCGACGGACCGCTCGATGCTCAGCATTGGGTTCTCGCGCATTTTCCGCATTGATGTCGCGAAGCTCGGCGTGTATCCGCCGGCGCCGTGAAAGGATAGAACCGCAGCGCGCTCGCGCTGTGAAGGAACAAGGCATCGTGTCTGAAACGGCCCCGCAAGTGATCGATGCGCCGCGGCATGCCTGCTATTCATCGAAACGGATGCGTTGTCTGCTCCAGTGCAGCCGGGACAGCAGTTTCTCGGTATTCAAACGTCCAATGATGGACGCTTGCTGATCTTTGCCGGAGGCGTGCCCTTGAAAGTGCGGCGACGTGGGCGATTTCCTCGAAGCCGGTCGCGTTGGTTGCGGCCGGCCCTTTTGAGCGGACGAACGTGCTCGTCACGGCTGACGTGTGACGACCCGCACGCGCTGGCTGCGCTTGCAGCGTCTCGCCGAGGATCATCAACGAAGCGGGCGACGCTGCGTTGACTCGATCGGGTCACGCGGTCCCGCTCCAACGGGTTACGTGATACACACCGAATGGGTCTGACGTACTGCGCTTGCACGATCGACAATCGTGACTCCTTGCGGGGGATGAACGATGAGCGCGATGGCCGAATCGAGTTTCACGACGCCAGCATTGAACGGCACCCACCAGCGCCGGCTGCTGTACGCACGCATTCTCGGTGCAGACGGTGAGGCCGCGATGCCGAATCCCTTTTGTGTCCTTCTTGTCGCGTCGCTCGGCGACCTCGATGTCTGGGTCGGTCGTGCGTGTGCCGCAGCGCTTGCGTTTCCGCGAGAGCGCGCTGCGCTGAAGGCGATCGCCCGTCTTGAAGATGGCACCCTGTTCCTCGTCGAGCGGGGCCGACAGATCGACGATCCACGGATCGCCGCGCTCACGCGCATGCTCGGGGAGCGGACCGCGCGGCATCTGTGTGCAATTCTCGTCACCGCACTGGAAGATCCGTTGACGGCCGATGCGGTGTTCGTCGAGCGTGCGGCGCTCGCGTTCGATGCGCATCTCGCTTCCACTCTGACCTTCACGCGCGCGTCCTGCACGGAGCGAGGCGGCCTTGCGCGCTGGCAGCAGGAACGTGCGAGCGAGTTGCTCATGCGCCATCCGGCGCACTCGGTGCCGCTGGACGAACTCGCGAGCGTCTGCCGCCTCTCGGTCAGCCACTTCGTCCGCGCTTTTCGCAAATCGACAGGACTTCCGCCGCATCGCTGGCTGGTGGTCCGCCGGGTCAATCTCTGCAAGGATTTGCTCGTTGCCGACCGTCAACGTCCGCTGGCCGACATTGCGCTGGCCTGTGGCTTTGCCGATCAGAGTCACTTCACGCGGACGTTTTCCCGCATCGCGGGAATGACGCCCGGTGCATGGCGCCGCTACGCACCCGTGCATGTCGATGCGCGTCAGTCGACATCGTGCTCCGATGACGCCGACCATGCACGCGCGTCGATGTCCATGGCGTGACGATCCACGCGCACGTCACGTTGATGCCGGCGTTTTCCAGGGATTGATCGACTGCAAGGTGGCCCGGGAGCGCCGGCGAGTGGAGAAGTGCGCGGATTGGCCCCAAAGGGTCATTGCGACGAGCGCCGTCGCGTGTTCTTGTGTCGCCCATCGCATGTCTTTGGTCGGGCCCGATTCCGTTGACCCGTCCGGACGTGGAGCGGTGTTCGACCCAACGCGCGCAAGGAGCCTGCCAGTGAGCCTGTCCATCGTCCGCATCCTCATCGTCGATGACCACCCGCTGATGCGCACCGGTTTGGCGGCGGTACTGGAAGAAGACGAGACGTTGCAGATCGTTGGGCAGGCGACCAACGGATGCGAAGCGGTGGAGGTTCATCGTCGCCTCCGACCCGACATCGTGCTGATGGACATCCAGATGCCGGAGATGGACGGCGTCGCTGCGACGAAAGCGATCTGCAGGGAATTTCCGGACGCACGGATCATCGTGTTCACCACCTATCGCGGCGACGTGCAGGCGCGTGACGCACTGGTCGCGGGGGCCAAGGCTTACCTGCTGAAGAGCGCGATCCGGACCGAGTTGATCGATGCGATACGCGAGGTGTCGAGCGGACGCCGCTACATCGCAGCCGACGTCGCGCGCGAACTGGCCGAACACATGGAAAGCGAATCGCTGTCCAATCGCGAGCGACAGGTGATTGAATGCATCGCCGCGGGAAACTCCAACAAGCGGGTGGGTGCATTGTTGGGCATCTCCGAAGATACAGTGAAGAACCACGTCAAGAGCATACTCGGCAAGTTGGGCGCGCTGGACCGGACGCACGCGATCAATATCGCGTACCGGCGCGGGATACTGGCGCCGAAGTAGCGGGCGGGGCCGCTCGCAGTCATGCCCGACCTCGAACGAGCGAATGCCGATGGCGACATGGAATCTGCAGAATGTGAGCCGCGGTTTTCGCGAGCGGGTAGTCCTGGCGCTCGCGATCTTTTTTGCGGGCTCGCTGCATCGGGCCTCTGCGCTCGACCCCCAGGTGCATGTGTCCCAATACGGGCACACCGCGTGGCGAACGCGCGATGGGTTTTTTCCCGGCGCGCCGCAGGTGTTTGCTCAGACCACTGACGGTTATCTCTGGATCGGCACCGCAAACGGGCTGGTGCGGTTCGATGGAATTCACTTTGAGCCGTTGCTCCCGACTGTACAGGCTCGCCCACCGTCCGGGTCCATCGTCGCGCTGATGGCGGCGCGCGATGGCGCGCTGTGGATCGGATCCTACGAAGGGCTCGCCCGCCTTCACGACGGACGGCTGTTTGCGTTTCCCGATGTGAAAGGCGCGGTCTGG
>NZ_JBDSWZ010000264.1:0-27291 GCF_039926425.1 Dokdonella sp. | reverse complement strand
CAACGCTTTACCGGGACATCGCGTTTCTGCGCGATGCGCTCGGTGCGCCGATCGAAAACGGCGACGCGGACGAGCCGACCGTCCGCTACGCCGCCGACGCGGCCGACCGCTTCGAGTTGCCGGGTCTCTGGCTCAGCAGCGAGGAGCTGGCCGCGCTGCTGGCGCTGAACGAGTTGCTCGGCCGTTCCGATCCCGGCGTGCTGGCCGGCGCGCTCGCGCCTTTCCGCGCACGCATCGAGCGCTTGCTGTCGGACCAGTCGAGCGGCCGTGCGTTGCCGATCGAACGCATTCGCGTGCTGACGAGCGGTTCGCGCACACTGGACCAGGGCGCGTTCCGCGCGGTCGCAAGCTCGTTACTCAATCGCAGCGCCTCAAGTTCCGCTATCGCGCGCGCTCGACCGATTCGCAGACCGATCGCGTCGTCTCGCCGCAGCGGCTCGCGCACTACCGCGACAACTGGTATCTCGATGCGTGGGACCACAGCCGTGAGGCGCTGCGCAGTTTCGCGCTCGACCGCATCCGCGAACCGCACCTGATCGACGAGCCCGCGCTGGATCGTGAAGGCAGCGAACTGGACGCGCATCTTGCCTCCAGCTACGGCATTTTTTCGGGCGCGCCCAAAGCCTGGGCGACGATCCGCTTTTCGCCGCATGCATCGCGCTGGGTCGCCGATGAACACTGGCATTCACAGCAGCAAGGCTCGCGTCTGCCGGATGGACGCTATGAGTTGAAGCTGCCGTACTCAAATTCGCGCGAGTTGCTGATGGACGTGCTCAAGTACGGTCCGGATGCCGAAGTGGTGGCGCCGGTATCGCTGCGCGAGGAGATGAAAATCCTGCTCCAGCTCGCGCTCGGTTCGTATCAGGGCGTGCGGTGATGGCGTTTGCGATGACCCGCGTGCGATGCAGGGCGACCAACGCGCAACCGTCCAGGGACGCGGCATGACGGCTGGCGAACCCACCGCGTTGCCGGCTCCTGCGCCGGCGCTGCTGGACACCACCGACATGAGCATTTCCCTCGTGCTCGGATCGGGTGGTGCGCGCGGCTATGCCCACATCGGCGTGATCGAGGAGTTGCAGGCACAGGGTTTCGCGATCCGTTCGATCGCCGGCAGCTCGATGGGTGCGCTGGTCGGCGGCATCCACGCGACCGGCAAGCTTGCCGATTTCAGCGCGTGGGTACGGCCGATGCTGCGCCTCGATGTGTTGCGCCTGCTCGACTGGACGATCACTGGCGGCGGCTTCATCAAGGGGGACCGGATCATCGGCGCACTGCGCGAACTGATCGGCGACATCGACATCGAGGAATTGCCGATCCCGTTCACCGCAGTGGCGGTCGATCTCGACGCGCAGCGCGAAGTGTGGTTCTCGCGCGGACCGCTGTTCGATGCCGTTCGGGCATCGATCGCGATTCCGACGATCTTCCGGCCGCACTACTACCAGGGCCGTTTGCTGGTCGATGGCGGACTGCTCAATCCGTTGCCGGTGTCGCCGACGCTGCGCGACATGACGGACGCGACCATTGGCGTCGACGTCAACGCGTCGCCCGAGCCGCAGCCCTCCCATCCTGCAATCCACATGCCGGCGTCCGAACGGGTGGGCGAGGCGGATCACGAGATCGAACCACGGCGTGTGCGACACCGTGGTCGTATTGCGCGCTTCATCGAAGCGCAGATTGAAAAGCACGAGCGGCGCACGTTCGCTTCGACGGAACCCGGAGCGTTCGAGCTGTTCGCGCGTTCGCTCGACGTGGTGCAGGAAACCATCACGCGATTGAAGCTCGCCGCGCAGCCGCCCGATCTGCTGATCACGATTCCGCGCAACGCCTGCGCGTTCTACGAATTCCATCGGGCGGAGGAGATGATCGAACTGGGACGCCGGCGCACGCGCGAAGCGCTGGCGCGCTGGGCGCCCGTGCGCCGGTCACGCTGAGCAGCGCCCGCGCGAACGCGTTCAAGAAAAAGCGCATCCGGAAAAAGGATCGGCCCGCCTGGGGAGAGGCGGGCCGATGGGCGGTGGCTGGGGAAGGAGGTTGGGGAGAACCTCGAAGCCGAACCGCGGAGTGAGACTAATCGCCGTAGCTTTCAGAACGCTTTCGCGCGGGTGCGGCATATTGCCCGCCCGCGCCATCCATTCAAATCCAAACGACTCAACCGATCGCCCACCGCAGGCTGGACGTATCCCCGCCGCCAGCCATCGGTCGCGTCAACCGCGTTTCATCGAGCCGAAAAACTCGTCGTTCGACTTCGTGTTCTTCATCTTGTCGAGCATGAATTCCATTGCGGCCAGTTCATCCATCGGATGCAGGAGCTTGCGCAGGATCCAGATCTTCTGCAGTTGGTCCGGATCGATCAGCAACTCTTCGCGACGCGTGCCGGAGCGGTTGATGTCGATCGACGGATAGACGCGCTTCTCGGAAATGCGACGGCTGAGGTGCACTTCCATGTTGCCGGTGCCCTTGAACTCCTCGTAGATCACCTCGTCCATCTTCGACCCGGTCTCGACCAGTGCAGTCGCGATGATGGTCAGCGAACCGCCTTCCTCGACGTTGCGCGCGGCGCCGAAAAACCGCTTCGGACGCTGAAGCGCATTCGCATCCACACCGCCGGTCAACACCTTGCCCGAACTCGGCACCACGGTGTTGTAGGCGCGTGCAAGACGCGTGATCGAGTCGAGCAGGATGATCACGTCCTTCTTGTGCTCAACGAGGCGCTTGGCGCGCTCGATCACCATCTCGGCGACCTGCACGTGACGCACTGCCGGCTCATCGAACGTCGACGCAACGACTTCCGCGCGCACGCCGCGCTGCATCTCGGTGACTTCTTCCGGACGCTCGTCGATCAGCAGGATGATCAGGTGCGCATCCGGATGGTTGTGCACGATCGCCTGGGCGACGTTCTGCAGCATCATCGTCTTGCCGGCTTTCGGCTGCGAGACGATCAGCCCGCGCTGGCCGCGGCCGATCGGCGCAACGAGGTCGAGGATGCGGCCGGTAATGTCCTCGCTCGATCCGTTGCCGCGTTCCAGATGGAACGACTTGCGCGGAAACAGCGGGGTGAGGTTTTCGAACAGCACCTTGTTCTTGGACATCTCCGGCGGCTCGCCGTTGATGTGGTCGACCTTGAGCAGCGCAAAGTAGCGCTCGCCTTCCTTCGGCGGACGGATGCGCCCGGTGATGTAGTCGCCGGTGCGCAGGTTGAAGCGGCGGATCTGGCTGGGCGAGACGTACACGTCGTCGGGGCCGGCGAGATACGACGCGTCGAACCCGCGCAGGAAGCCGAAGCCGTCCTGCAGGATCTCCAGTACGCCTTCGCCGTAGATGCCGCCGCCGGCACGCGCGTGCGCCTTCAGGATGAAGAAGACGATGTCCTGCTTGCGTGCGCGGGCGACGCCTTCCTGCACGCCCAGCGTTTCGGCGAACACCAGCAGTTCGGCCGCGGTCTTGCGCTTGAGATCATTGAGATCGATCAGCGGACCATTGCCACCGCCGTTGCGGGAATCGTCTTCCTCGTCAAAGTTTGCGTTGGCGTTCTGCCCGCCGCCGCCACCGCCGCCTTGTGGATTGTTGTTGCGGCCGCCACGACGATCGCGTCGTCCGCGCCGCGCCTGCTGGCCCTGTCCGCCGCCGTTCGGTCCCTGCCCATTCTGTGGCTGGCCGGACTGCTGCGGATCGGCATGGTTGCCATCGGCATTTTCATGGCCCGACGACACCTGCTGTTCATTGTGTGAATCGTTGTGCGACTCGCTGTGCGCGGGCTGTTGGGTCTCGACCTGCGGAGGCGGAGCGTCCTTCTGGACAGCGGCCGACTGACCACGCGGAGTTTTCTGCCGCGGCTCGGGACGGCCTTCGGCGGCGGCGCCGGGGCCACCTTCATTCGTTTCGTTTTCGGACACGGGCAATCCTCGCTGGGCGCCGTTGATGGAACGGAGGGATGTGAAACATCGGAGAAGAAGCGGGCGGGAGCAGCTTGGCTCCGGGCGCTTGGACCTACGGTAGCACTGTCGCGTCTGGGGCGTCCAGCTTTGGACGGGAGTGGGAATCGGGCATCGGGAACTGCACAGCGACAAAGGCATTCACGCCGCTCGAACGAATCCCCGCTGCCCCATCCCGACGCTCAGGCAATCGCCTTGTCGATGATCTGTGTCAGCTGCGTCTTGCTGACCGCGCCGATCTGCGTGGCTTCGACCTTTCCGTCCTTGAAGATCATCAAGGTGGGGATGCCACGCACGTTGTAGTTGCGCGGGGTCTTCTGGTTCTGGTCGATGTTGATCTTGGCGACTTTCAGCTTGCCTTGATAGGAGGCGGCAAGGTCATCGATCATCGGTGAAATCATCTTGCACGGACCACACCATTCGGCCCAGAAATCGACGAGCACCGGTTCGGTGGACTTGAGGACCTGTTCTTCGAACTGGTCGTCACTGACGTGCGAAACGTGTTCGCTCACGGGCATTCTCCAAAAAAGGACGGGTTGCGAGGCAAGCGCGCGCCCGGGGCGGGCTTCCGCTACACTCACGCGGTTTCAGCGGTTCAGGCGAAGCAGAAAGGGTCGGGAAAGCCCGGGTCATTTCAGCTCAAACGCCCATCCTGCGCAAGTTGGGGACGCGGACGCGCTTTGCAACAGCCGCGCCGCGCCAGCTCCGCAAGGCCTGTCCCGTGTACCGCTCCGAGCGCCCGTTTTCGGCGCCGCCCCCGTGCGTTCGGCCTTGTCCGCAACGCCCTACGCCACGAGAAAGACTCCTTAATGGCTCAGCACGCAATCACCGATATCACCTTCGAGAGTTTCGACCTGCATCCGCACGTCCTCTCCGGCCTGCACGCCGCAGGCTTCACCCGCTGCACACCGATCCAGGCACTCACCCTGCCGATCGCATTGTCCGGACGCGACGTCGCGGGACAGGCGCAGACCGGCACCGGAAAGACCGCCGCGTTCCTCGTCGCCGTTCTCAACCGGCTGCTCACCCAGCCTGCCGCGATCGACCGCAAGCTCAGCGATCCGCGCGCGATCATCATTGCGCCGACACGGGAACTGGCGATCCAGATCGACAAGGACTTCCGCAACATCGGCCGCGACACCGGCCTTCGTTCGGCACTGATCTACGGCGGCGTCGACTACGACAAACAGCGCGAACTGCTCAAAGCCGGCTGCGACCTGATCATCGCGACGCCCGGGCGGTTGATCGATTACCTCAAGCAGCACGTGTTTTCGTTCAACTCGATCGAAGCGGTCGTCATCGACGAAGCCGACCGCATGTTCGACCTCGGCTTCATCAAGGACATCCGTTTCCTGTTCCGTCGCATGCCGCCGCGCGAACAGCGCCAGGGCATGTTGTTCTCCGCGACGCTCAGCCATCGCGTGCTCGAACTCGCGTACGACCACATGAACAGCCCGGAGAAGCTCGAGGTCGAGACGGAAACGATCACCGCCGACCGGGTTCGGCAGATCGTGTACTTCCCCGCAAAGGAAGAGAAGCAGCCGCTGCTGCTGCATCTGTTGTCGAAGATCGACGCGCACCGCAGCATCATCTTCGTCAACACGAAGATCGCCGCGGAGAAGGTCACGCGCGCGCTCGAACGCCAGGGTTTTCTGGTCGCGACGCTCTCGGGCGACGTGCCGCAGGCGAAGCGCGAGCGCTTGCTCGCGAAGTTCCAGAAGGGCGAGATCGAACTGCTCGTCGCGACCGACGTCGCTGCGCGCGGCCTGCACATTTCCGATGTCAGCCACGTGTTCAATTACGACCTGCCGCACGACGCCGAAGACTACGTCCACCGCATCGGACGCACCGCACGCCTGGGTGCCGAGGGCGATGCAATCAGCTTCGCCTGCGATCTTTATGCGATGGGTCTGCCGGATATCGAGGCGTACATCGAGCAGAAGATTCCGACCGCGTCGATCAGCCCCGACATGCTCATCGCTCCCCCGGCGCGTCCGCGCGCGACGCCGCTTGCATCCGCCGATGGCGATGCCGACGATGCCGCCGACGATGCCCGCAACACCGCCGGCGCGCCGCCGAAAAGTCCGCCCGGAAAGTCGTCATCCGCGATGTCGCGCGGCCCGCGCTCACGCAGTGCAGCTGGCGGTGAACGCAGCGGTGAACGCACCCGTCCGCCGCGCGCCGCCACCGCCACCAGCACAGCGCGTCCGCCACGCGTCGCGCCGATGCCCGAGGCAACTCCGGCAGCACCCGTTCTCGCCATGCCCGTGCCCGCAGCGGAGGGCGTCGATCCGCTGGTCGCCGGGGATGCGCCGCGCAAACGCCGTCGCCGGGGCGGTCGTGGCCGGACCCGTCGCGAAGGCGAGGAAGCAACTCCGACGTCAGGTGCGGTTGCAGCTGCAACGGACGCGAACGCGTTGCCCGTGCGCGCCAAATCCGAACGCAAGCCGCGTCGCGAACACGCGCCGCGCAACGAAACGCCCATCGTTCCGCCGCCGCCTTCAACCTCGCAGCCTCCGAAGCCGGGTTTTTTCCGCCGCATCGCGCGGTTGTTCACGCCGCGCTGAACGCAGCAATCCTCGCGACGCAGATGTGCGTCGCGAGGATCGATCCATCATCGGGTTCACACACGCGAAAGGTCAGTTGCGCGCAAGCGCCTGTGCTTCGCCAAACTCCGGTGCCCGCTGTGCGCCGCTCTCCGCCAGCAGTTGCAATGCGCGTTCGGCATGACGCTGTCGTTCGGCAACGTTTCCTTCCGCGGCAGCGACGCGTGCTTGCTCGATTGCCAGGTTGATTCGAACCGTACGCCCCGACGTGGCGGACATCGCGGTCGCCTCCTTGAGGGGTGCCGCGCACCCGCGCCAGTTGCCGGCACTGCGCAGCGCTTCGGAGCGCGCAATCAACGCGGCCGGCAGGCGCCTGGACGACTGCGCACGCAATCGGGGCTCCACATCGTCGAGCAGCGCGAGGGCTGCCGCCGGTTTCCGCTGTGCGGTGAGCGAGCGGGCGAGGTTGATGCGAATGCTGTCGGCAAGGTCGGCACGCTCGCCGGCGAGCGCGAGATCGAGTCCGCTGCGCAGGGTCTGTTCCGCCGCAACCGCATCGCCGCTGCGTAGCAGGCTGCTGCCGAGATAGCCCAGTCCCAGCGCACGTAGCGGATGATCCGGCCCGTGCGCTGCGAGCAGGCGTTCGGCGTCCGCCAGATGGGCGGTCGCGCCGGCGAGGTTCCCGGTTTCCAGTTCGCCGACGCCCAGGAGTTGCTCGGCCCGCATCATCTTCAGACCGTCCTTGCCGTAGATCGCTGCGACGAGGTTTTTCGCCCGTTCGAGGTATGCAATTGCCTCGGCATCGCGATCGGCGCTGGAAAGCGTGTTGCCGATCGCCCACAGCGCCCGCGAAACAGACGGATGGCGTCCATCCGGATAGCGCTGGTCGAGAATGGCGAGCGCGCGCTTCGCCGCGGTGACCGCCTCGTCATAGCGCTCGGCGGCAGCGAGCGGATAGCTCAGCTCGACGAGTTCTGCCGCATAGGCCTCACTGTCGGCTCCGGCATATTCTCCGACCACGTGGGTCGCCTCCTGCTGGGCGAGCAGTCCTTCGGCATGGCGGCCCTGCATGTAGAGCGTGGCGCCGAGCGTATCGAGTGGACCGGCCAGCGCTTGACCCGCGCCCTGTTTGCGCAACAGATCGATCGCGATTCTCGCGTGTGCTTCGGCGTCCTTCGCCGCATCCCCGAGGAACAACGCCGATGCGTACTCGGCGTGCGCGTCTGCACGCGTGAGTACCGCAATCGTGGGGTCGCTGTCGGCAATCGCGACGGCATCGGCAAGCAAGGGCAGGGCATCGTCGTACTGCGCCAGGTCATTGTACGTGCGCCCGATCAGCGTCGACATTTCGACACGAAGACCCGGCTGCGCGACGAGTTCGCCGGCAATGCGCTGGCGAGCACGATCGAGGACCTCGCGCACCGTGGTCGTCGCGCTGCCCTGTTCTTCCGGCGACGCCTTTCCAAGCAGCGATGCAAGGAAGTCGCGTGCAGCGGTGGCGCGCGTCGCCTGCGCGGTCGCATCGGCCGCTGCCCGGGTCGCTTTGCGTGCCTGCCAAACGGTGGCGGCGATCCCGATGACGATGGCGAGGACGCCGACACCCGCGATGGCGAGCAGCAGACGGTTGCGCAAAACGAACTTGCCCAGCCGGTAGCGCACGCTGTTGCCCGAAACGCGCACCGGGTCGCCTGCCAGCCAGCGTGCGAGATCTTCGGCAAACGCCTGCACGGTTGCGTAGCGGCGGGCCGGCTCCTTCGCCAGCGCCTTTTCCGCGATTCTCGACAGATCGCCGCGCACGTCGCTGCGATACCCCTGCAAAGACACACCGAGCAGTGCGAGCTGCTTTCTTCCGGCATCGTCGTCGCGCACGGCGTTGGAAAGCATCTGCGGCGGCGTCTGGCGAACGATGCGCTCGGCCGCTGCCGCATCGCGCCGGTCGAGCGCATACGGCAGCGAACCACTGACCAGCTCGTGCAGGATCACGCCGAGCGCATAGACATCCGCAGCAACGCCCACATCGTCGCCGCCGAACTGTTCCGGCGCGGCGTACTCCGGCGTGATGGCGTGGCGCTGGCTGATCGTGCTCGGCAGACTGTCGGCGGCACTGTCGCCAGCGAGCAATCCGGCGACCCCGAAATCGAGCAGACGCACGACACCGGCGGAATCGACGAGCACGTTGCCCGGTTTGAGGTCGCGGTGCACGACCAGCTGCGTATGCGCGTACTGCACCGCGTCGGCAGCCTCGATCAGCAGGCGCACGCGCTCACGGACTCCGAGACGATGCGCATCGCACCAGCGGGTGATGGGCGCGCCGTCGACGAATTCCAGCGCGAACCAGGGCCGTCCGTCCCCGTCGCGTCCGCCATCGATGAAGCGCGCAAGATTGGGGTGCGACAGTCGCGCAAGAATGCGGCGCTCGCGCAGGAAACGCGCGTGCACATCGTCGAAGTCGAATCCGCGCCGGATCAGCTTGATCGCGACGACCTGCGCGAAATCGTCGCCGTCGCGCTCGCCCCGGTAGACCACGCCCATGCCGCCGCGACCGATCGCCTCGACCACGCGAAACGCGCCCAGGCGTTCTCCGATCAACGCATCGACAGGGTCGATGACGGTCGCGTCGGCGCCATCCTCCACCGCAATGCGTGCAAGCAACGTGCGCACGCGTTCGCGCAGCTCGGGTTGATCGGTGCAGCGCGCTGCCACCAGGCGTTCGCGTTCTGCATCCGTGTCGAGGTCGAGCGCGTCGCGCACGATCAAAAGGGCCGCACTGTCCACATCGCGGGTTGTCATGGTGTGTTTGCTCTCAAGGCCGGCGTGTTCACGCTGAAGCGCGCGCATTCAGGCGCAGGGTTGAAGTCGATCCTTCAACCATTCACGTGCGGCGACCCAGTCCCGTCGCGCCGTGCGTTCGGTAATGTCGAGCGTCGCGGCGACCTCGGCAACGTCCAGGCCGACGAAATAGCGCAACTCGACCACCTTGGCCATCCGCTCGTGGACCGATTCGAGATCATTCAGCGCGCGATCGAGCTCCGCCAGGTCGGTGCCGTCGGGGATCGGCAGTTCCAGCGCTTCGGTGAACTCGTCGCGGATCCAGCGGCCGCCGCGTTTCTCGCTGTGCGCCTTGCGCGCGCGGTCGACCAGCGTCTGGCGCATCATCCGCGCGGAGGCGTTGAGCAAGTGCGAACTGTCGGCGAACTCGGCGGGCGCTTTTCCAAGCAGCCGAAGAAACACGTCGTGCACCAGCGCCGTCGTCTGCAATGTCGCGTGCCCGGGAGTCGCGTGCAGCAGGTGGCCGGCAATGCGGCGGAGATCGGCATACACCAGCGGCAACAGACGCTCGAGGGCGCGTTGGTCGCCGTCGCCCCATTGATGGAGGAGTTGCGTAATGCTGCCGTCGTTGCCTGCGCTCATCGTGGCGGCACGGTAGCGCGACGGCTGGCCCGCTGTCACGCCCGCGCGGCTCTTGCGATGAACGCGCGGTTCGAACGGAACGGAGGCGCGGACAGATTCCTCGGGCTCGCGTGGCGATGCGGTCTGTCGAAACGGCGCTGCAGTGGCTCTATACGGCCGTCGCGGCGACGCCTGCCGGAGCGCTGATTGCGACGTGCATCACCGGTTTGCTTCAACCGTGGAGCAGCGATGAAGTTTCTTCCGGCTCGGCGCGGCTCAGCGGGCAGCCGATGGCTCGTTGGACATCAAGGTTGTCCGCAACACCGCCAGGTCGCGACCGAGCCGGTCGCCTTCGGCACCCACTCCCTTGAAAATTCGCTCAGCCTGGTCAAGATCCTTGCGTGCATCGTCACGACGATCGAGTGCAGCAAGGGCTTGTGCGCGCACGGAATAAGCGAAACCTGCTTCCAGCGATTGCGCGCCGTACGGCGGCGGATTGCTGCTCACCAACGAGTTGGCGCAGTCCAATGCTTTTGCCGGATGACCCTGTGCCAGATACGCCTTGGCCAATTGACGACGGATCTCATGTGCACCACGAGCGGTTTCGCCGCCGTATTCGAGGGCCATTCGCAAGGCGGGTTCCAGCAGGGCGACGGCTTCGTTGTAGCGCTGCTTGCTGATCAGGACTGCGGCGAGGGTCGAGTCGCTCTTCGCCAGTTCGCCAGAAGGGCCGAAGAGCGCACGGCGCGTATCCGCTGCGAGGCGTAGATCCGTCAGCGCTCCATCGAGGTCGTTGGCAGCGCGTCGGAAAAATCCGCGATTGGTCAACGCGCCAAGTCCCGAGGTGGATTTCTCCTGCCCCAGTTCGACGTAGGTGCGATAGCCGTCATCGGCACGCTGCATGCCCTCGCGCCAACGCCCCGCGCGCGACAGGGAAATGGAGAGGCTGACCAGTAATTCACCCGTTTCCGCATCAGCGTGCCCTATCAAGTCGCGACGTTCCGCGATGCCCGCTTCGAACGTGTGGATCGACGCATCGGCGCGATTCTCTCCCCGCTCGATTCGCCCCTGGATCAGGCGACTCTCGCTGAGGTCGCGTCCGTAACGAGTCGGCGAGAGTTCCCACCATGTTTGTGACTGATCGAGGAGTTCGCGCGCACGCAACACATGCCCACGCGCAAACTCCAGATCGGCCATCAGGAATCGCGCGCGTGCCTGGGTCTGTGCATCGCTGGTGATCCTTGGTGACGAGAGCAAACGATCCAGCAAAGCATAAGAGCCTTCGGCATCGTCCATCGCAGCGTACAACTCGGCCAGCGCCAAAATCGTACTGAAACCAGATTCCTTTGCGCTTTCGAGTTGTTTCACTGCTTCATCGGCGCCGCTGCGGAGCGCTTCGCGCGCAGTCTTGGTCGGCCCGCTCTTCTGTTGCGCCGCATTGCGAAACAACAGCATCACGTAATCGCGCACCGCGCCAGACCGCTGCGCCTCGGAATCGGCGGCGTCGCGCTGCAATCGCGTTTCGCGCATCTGCCACGCCATGCCGACGAGACCGGCGCAGACCGCCAGCAGCGCCAACAGTGCAAACGAGACTGCGAGCCGATTACGCCGGACAAACTTGCCGACGCGGTATCCCAACCGATTGCCTGAAACGCGAACAGGCGCGCCTTGTCGCCATCGGCGCAGGTCATCGGCGAACGCATCGACCGTTAAATAACGACGCTCGGGTTCCTTCGCGAGTGCCTTTTCGAGGATGCGCGCGAGGTCACCGCGAACCGCGCTGCGGAACGCGCGCAGTGTTGTACTGCGGTTTTCAAGCCGCAGCGCAGGCGTGGCGATATGCCCTCCATTGCTCGCATCGCCGGATGCCGCGAACGTGGTTTCACGCACGATCGCCGACGCCAACGGCGAAGGCGGCTGTTCGCGCACGCTGCGTTCGGCGATGGCAATGTCCCGGCGATCCACATCAATCGGCAGAACGCCTGCAACCATCTCATACGCAATGACGCCGAGTGCATAGATGTCGGTTGATGCACCGGCAACCTCGCCCCCGAACTGCTCCGGAGCGGCGTACTCGGGCGTCAGTGCCGTGCGCACACCGATTGTCGTGTGCGCCGCCGGTTCCTCTCCCTCGACCAATTTGGCGATACCGAAATCGAGCAGACGCACGTTTGCGCTCTCGTCGACAAGAATCTTCGCCGGTTTGAGATCGCGATGGACAACAAGTTGTGTATGCGCGTGTTGGACTGCGGCGCAGACGTCGAGGAACAAACCAACGCGCGCGTCGATACCGAGCTTTTGGGTGTCGCAGTATGTGGTGATCGGCTGGCCATCCACGAATTCCAGCGCAAACCAGGGACGGCCATCGTCGGCCACCCCGCCGTCGATGAAACGCGCGAGATTCGGGTGCGAGAGGCGCGCAAGAATTCGTCGCTCGCGCAGGAAGCGTGCACGGATGTCATCGAAATCGAAGCCGCGTCTGATCAGCTTGATCGCGACCTGCTGGGCGAAGTCGGCGCCTTCGCGCGTGCCGCGATAGACCACTCCCATTCCTCCGCGGCCAATGCGCTCGAGAAGCCGAAACGGTCCCAGCAAGCGACCGGTGAATGGATCTTCGCTCGCGACCGCCGTTGAGCACACGTCATCTTCTGCAAAAGCGTCCGCCACCTCATCGGCTGCGATACCACGCAACAGCGCATCCACACGGTCGCGAAGAGCCGTGTCGCCGTCGCAGCGCATCGAGAGATAGCTGTCGCGTTCGCACGGATCGGTATCCAGCGCGTCACGCAGGATGCGCAATGCATCGAGTTCGTTCTTCATCGTTCCGATTTCCCGAGTATCGAAGCCGCCCGCAGCGCGGTGTCGCATCGCCGCCCGCCCGCTCGCGCGATACGAGCAACCCGAAGCTGGCTGGGCAACACCTCAGCGCGCCCGATGTGTCGAGCCTGGCACCGATTGGTCGTGGGTCATTGTGGTGACGTCGACGAGTGGCCGATCGATGCGTGCACATCATCTGCGTGCCGCCACAGCGGCGCTGCCTTCGGCATGCCATGCACGATGCAGTCCGGCAACGCGCGTGGATCGCGAGCCGCATCCAGGTTGCAGGGGCTCACGCGTGTGGATGTGCGGGTTCGATGTGTCATCAGCGTCGTACCAGTTCGACCCTGCGATTCTTCGCACGGCCTTCCTCGGTATCGTTGGACGCCAGCGGCTCGCTCGCGCCGGCGCCGCGTGGTGCAAGTCGCGATGCGTCGATTGCGTAGTCGCGGGTCAGCGCCATCACGACGTTTGCTGCGCGGCGGCTCGACAAGTCGGCGTTGTAGTCCGCGCCACCCTTTGCATCGGTGTGGCCCACGACTCCGAGTCGCAGTTCCGGTTGCGCACGCAGCACCTTGGCGATCTCGTCGAGCGTTGGCCGGGATTCGCCCGTGACGACATCCTTGTCGAAATCGAAGTGGATTCCATACAGGCTGACGCGCCCGGTGTCGGCGAGCGCCGTCTGCATCTGTTCCGCGCCGACAAACGCAATCTTGCCGCTGTCCATGTCCTTCGTTTCAACGACGCGCACGAACGCAAAGTTGCCGTGTGTGCCCTCCGCAAACGCGATGCTCGCGTAGACCGCGCCTTGCGGTCGCGCAAGCTTGCCGAGGAGATAGCGCGCGTTGGTGCCGAAGTAGTTGCGGATGTAGTCGCCCTCGAGGCGCGGAAGCTCGGGAGACGCGTCCAGCGCGTTGGCGAAATCGTACGGGCCTGTCGTGTCCACATGGCCAGGACGCTTTGCGTAGCACGAACCATTGGACGTCGAGCAAGTGAACGGAATGGCGAAGCCTTTGGATGTCAGGCTCGCCTCGTAGTTGCGCAACGCCTCGAGTGTCGAGCGGCCGGCGGGCAGTTTGTAGTAATACAGATCCTGTACACCGTCGACCGACAGCCAGCCACGCTTGTCACTGCCGCTGGCTGTTCCGGCAATCGGTCCATTCACGAGAGTGGACTCGTCAAAATCCGAGTGCGTGTGGCCAACGAGGTCGGAGCCCTCGTAGCGGCCGACCAACGCATGGTCGGCGATGGTGATGGGGGCCGCTGTGGCGGGTGCAGTGAGGGCCACGGCAATGCAGGCGCGTCCGGAAAGCCCGCACAATCGTCCTTTCCATCCGATGCGCTGTTTGCCATGTGGGTTGGTCGTTGTTTGCATCATCAGGTCTCCCAGGAGTGCGTTCGGCCATCTGCCGGTGCATCAAGGGGTACGGAGATTCACGTCGAAACCGGACATTGCGCTGATGCGGGGATGCAGGGCCACGCACGAATCGTCGAATTGATGCGCAACGAGGCGCTGGATCGGCGTGCTGCGCGGCACGGACACCCGCGCCGTGGCTGCGTTTGGTACCCTTGGGACTTCCGACACCACGCAAAACGCTCCGCATGGCGCTGTCATTCTCGGGCACCGATCGCAACCGTTACGCGGAACCTGCCGCTGCCCTGTGCTGCGCGGTGCTGGCGGCGATCGCGTTGTGGCTGCTCGTGCGCCTCGTGTGGTCGCTGGTGCCGCGGGGCGATGCGGCGTTCGACACCGCGCCGTTGCGCAGCGACGCGCTCGTGTCCGGTGCAGTGCCGGCGCAGTCGGTCGCACGTTGGCATCTGTTCGGCAACACGCCACTGCGGCCCGGGGCCGGTCCAGGTGCACCGTCCACCACGCTGTCGCTGATCCTGCGCGGCACGCTGGCGGAGAACGATCCCAAAGCCGGCATCGCGTTGTTGTCCGATCCGCAGAACGGTGAGCGTGCACTGCGTGTGGGCGACGAGGTTGCGCCGGGCGCGCGCATCGCGGGCGTCTATCCCGATCACATCGTGCTCGATCACGAGGGCGCTGCGGAGATCCTCAAGCTTGTGCGCGACCTCAATCTTGCGCCGGGCGACAGCGTCCGTGCGACGCCCGCGACCACCTCGAGCCGCCCATCCACCAATCCACTCGCGGCGGGCAGCAACCCTTCAATGTCGACGCGTGGCGCGGCGGCGAGTGCGACGAACGTGAAGGTGCCGGCAGACTGGCAGCAAACCGTCGAGCGGCTGCGCCAGAATCCTGCCGAGCTCGCGAAGCGCGTCCAGGTGGTGCCGGTGCTCGATGGCGGCAAGCTCACCGGCGTACGGTTGTCCGCCGGGGGCGACGCCGCGCTGATGGCGCAGATCGGCTTGCGCGCAGGTGATGTGATCACCTCGGTCAACGGCATGCCAGTCGACTCGTTTGCTCGGGGCCAGGAAATCATGGCCGGTCTCGCGAGCGCGAGTTCCGTGCGTGTCACGGTGCAGCGCGACGGCAAGCCTACCGAAGTGACCGTCGGACTGAAATGAAACCACTCCGCTTCCGGATACCCGCACCGATGCGTTACATCTTTCTGCCGATCGTGTTCGGCCTCCTGTTCGCGCACGCGGCCGGCGTTCCGGCGCAAACGGGCGCCGCCGCCGATGTGCCGCCGCCACCCGGCCATTCGACGACCGCCGACGGTCGCCACACGCTCAATCTCAAGGACGCGGACATCCAGGCGCTCATTGCGACGGTCAGCGAGATCACCGGCAAGAATTTCATCATTGGCCCGAACGTGCAGGGCAAGATCACGGTCATCTCGGCGCGGCCGATGAAAGCCGACGAGATCTACGATGTGTTCCTTTCAGTGCTGCGCGTGCACGGCCTCGCAGCGGTGCCGTCCGGCAGCATGATCAAGATCGTGCCCGAAGCGACCGCGCAGCAGGACGGCTCCACCGGCGTGAACGGAATCGGCCAGCGCACCAGCGACGAACTGGTCACGGAGATCGTTCCGGTCAAGCACGTGTCCGCGGCGGAACTGGTGCCGATCCTGCGTCCGCTGATGCCGCAGGGCGCGCAGCTGATCGCACATGCGACATCGAACTCGCTGGTGGTGTCCGACCGGGCAGGCAACGTGCAGCGGTTGACCGACATCATCCACCGCATCGATACGGTCTCCGACGCACAGGTCGAAATGATTCCGCTGGTGCATGCGAACGCGGCCGAAATGGCGCGCACGCTCACGCTGCTTGCCGACGACAAGACGGCACAGGCGAACAGCGAAAACGCACGCGTGTTCGCCGACACGCGCACGAACTCGATCCTGCTGGCCGGCGCAAAAAACGGTCGGCTGCGCATGCGTGCGTTGATCGCGCATCTCGACAGCCCACTGGAAAGCGGCGGCGATACGCAGGTGATCTATCTGCACTACGCGAGCGCAAAGGATCTGGTGCCGATTCTGCAGGGCGTTGCGGCGACGTTGAGTGGCGTGGCTCCGCCGACCGCCCCGAAGGCCGGCGAAACCGCCGGCGGCGGCGGCGCGTCGCCTGCAACGATCCAGGCGCATGAAGAAAACAATGCATTGATCATCAGCGCACCGCCGGCAATCTTCCGCTCGCTCGCTGCGGTCGTTCGCCAGCTCGATATTCGCCGCAACCAGGTGCTGATCGAAGCGGTGATCGCGGAAGTGTCCGACCAGACCGCAAGCGAACTCGGCGTGCAGTGGCAGCTGCCGGCTGGCAACGGCGACCACGTGATTGGCGGCACCAATTTCACGGGCACCAGTGCGGGCAACAACATCATCGCCGCGTCCGCAAACCCGCGCGGCATCGGCAACGGTTTCAATCTCGCTTACGGCGACACGATCACCGTTGCAGGCGTGAAGGTGTTCCAGCTCGGCGCGCTGATCAGCGCGCTGCGCGGCGACGGCAAGTCGAACATCCTGTCGACACCCTCGGTGCTGACGCTCGACAACCAGGAAGCGGAAATCAAGGTGGCGCAGGAAGTGCCGTTTCTGACCGGGTCGTACACCACGGGCAGCACCACCAACACAGGCGGCACCGGTGCCAGCAACGGCATCAGCAATCCGTTCCAGACGATCCAGCGGAAAGACGTCGGACTCGTGCTCAAGGTGAAGCCGAAGATCAACGTCGGCGACTCGGTGCAACTCGACATCCACCAGGAAGTCTCGTCGCTCGCGCCCACCGTTTCCGGCGCCGTCGACCTGATCACCAACAAGCGCGAGCTGACCACCAGTGTGCTGGTGAAGGACGATTCGCTGCTGGTGCTCGGCGGACTGATCGACAACGAGGCGAAGGACAACGTTCAGAAGGTGCCGGCGCTTGGCGACATTCCACTGATCGGCAATCTGTTCCGCTACCGCACCAACGACCGCACCAAGAAAGACCTGATGATCTTCCTGCATCCGAAGATCCTGCGTGACGCGGCGACCGAAGCTGCGATTTCCAGCGAGAAGTACAACTACATGCGCACCGAGCAGTTGCAGATTCGCCAGGAGACGTGGCCGATCACTCCGCCGCAGATGCGTCCGGTGTTGCCGGAAGTGCACGATTTCCTCTCCAGCCCCACGCTCGACGGCCAGCCGACCATGGTGCAGCCGACGCCCGTAGTGACGCCGAGCCGGTGAGCGAGGCAGCGAAGGCGGTGTCGATCCCCGAGGCGCGCCCCGCGCGCCCGAGCTTCGGCTTCGCCCGCCGTCACGGCGTCGCGCTGACCGGCTGGCGAGATGGCGTGGCCGAGATCACCTGCCGTCGCGGCGTGCGCACCGACGTGCTCGCGGAACTGCGTCGCCACCTTGGCGCGCCATTGCAGTTCAGTACGCTTGAGCCCACCGAGTTCGAACGTTTGTTGCGCGACCTGTACGAGCAAGGTGACGACGCGCGCACGATGGTGTCCGACCTTGACGAGCGGATGGATCTGAAGAGCGTCGCCGACGATCTGCCAGAGCCGGAAGACCTGCTCGAGAGCAACGACGACGCGCCGATCATCCGGTTGATCAACGCGCTGCTCACTGAAGCGGTGAAGGAAGGCGCGTCGGACATCCACATCGAGCCCTACGAGAACCGCCTTGTGGTGCGTTTTCGCATCGACGGCGTGCTGCGCGAAGTCCTCGCGCCGCAGAAGGCGATCGCCAGTGCGGTGGTCAGCCGCATCAAGGTGATGGCGAAGCTCGACATCGCCGAACGACGGCTTCCCCAGGACGGTCGCATCGGTCTGCGCATTGCAGGCCGACCGGTGGACGTGCGCGTGTCGACGATTCCGGCCGGTCGCGGCGAGCGCGTCGTGTTGCGTCTTCTCGACAAGCAGGCGGGCAAGCTCGACCTGATCCATCTCGGCATGGACGACGCCGCGCGAACGCGGCTCGAAGAACTGGTCTCGCGCCCGCACGGCATCCTGCTGGTGACCGGCCCCACCGGTTCGGGCAAGACGACCACGCTGTACGGCGCGCTGCTCAAGCTCAACGACAGCTCGCGCAACATCATGACGGTGGAAGACCCGATCGAGTATTACCTCGATGGCGTCGGCCAGACCCAGGTGAACACGCGTGTCGACATGACGTTTGCGCGTGGCTTGCGCGCGATATTGCGCCAGGATCCGGACGTGGTGATGGTGGGTGAAATCCGCGACCTCGAAACCGCGGAAGTCGCCGTGCAGGCGTCGCTGACCGGCCATCTGGTGCTGTCGACGCTGCACACCAATTCCGCCGCCGGCGCCGTCGCGCGCCTGCGCGACATGGGCGTCGAGCCGTTCCTGCTCGCATCCAGTCTGGTCGGCGTGCTCGCGCAACGGCTGGTGCGCGTGCTTGATCCGGCCACCCGCGTTTCCTATTCGGCAACTCCGGCCGAGCTCGCTGCATTCGGCAAGCCCGCCGATACGCAGGCAACGCTCTACCGTCCGCGCGACGATCTGGCGACCAGCGGTTCGGGACGACATGCCGGCTACAAGGGCCGCACCGGCATCTATGAGCTGATCACGCTCGACGAAACGCTGCGGCGGATGATCCATGAAGGGGCTTCCGAAGCCGAGCTCGAGCGGCAGGCGCGCGCCAAATCGGCATCGATCCTCGAGGACGGCTGGCGCAAGTGCGTTGCTGGAGTGACCTCGAGCGAAGAAGTGCTTCGTGTGACGCGCGAAGACTGACAGCGGTCAAGCGTTCTGTGCGACCTGAACGCCTTCGTCTCTTTGCGAAGTCCCATTCGTTGCTGTTCAGCTGATGTTCGCGTGAACGGGCGCAAACCGGTGTCACGGATGCGGGGAACCTGAGTGCATCCGGATTGCCGACCCGCCCGTACCTACACCGACGCACGAACATCTGCGCAACGTTGCGGTGCCCCATCACTTTCTGGAGATCCACCATGCGATATCAAAGGACCAGCCTGCTTGCGGCGGCCATCACCGGGCTTCTCGCCCTTCCGTCCGCGTTTGCATCGAGCCATCGCGAGGCGCCTTTCGTCGCCGGACACCCGAAGGTGGATGCCACCGACTTCTACATGTTCCGCAGCTACGAGAACGGGCGTGACGGGTATGTCACGATCGTTGCCAATTACGAACCGCTGCAGGATTCGTACGGCGGCCCGAACTATTTCGCGCTCGATCCGAATGCGTTGTACGAGATCCATATCGACAACAACGGCGACGCGAAGGAAGACATCACCTTCCAGTTCAAGTTCACCAACACCTACAACAATGCCGCGTTGACGATCGGTGGAAAGAGCGTGCCGGTTCCGCTCGAGTTGCTCGGACCGATCGGTACCGGCATCACGTCGAACGACGCGAACAAGAACCTGATTGAAAGTTACGTGGTCAATGTGATCCGCGGCGATCGACGCTCGGGTACCTCGCAGGCGGCGACCAATCTGAGCGCGGGCGGCACCAGCTTCCGCAAGCCGCTCGACAACATCGGCACCAAGTCGATTCCCGACTACGCCGGTTATGCGGCAAGCCACATCGCGAGCATCGGCATTCCGGGTTGTGACGCCGGCAAGGTGTTCGTCGGCCAGCGCGCCGATCCGTTTGCCGTGAACCTTGGCGAGGTGTTCGACCTTGTCAATCTCAATCCGATCGGCGAACCGGATGCAGAACCCAACACGCTCGCAGATAAAGCCGTCACCGCGATCGAACTCGAAGTTCCGGTCGGATGCCTCGCCGCTGGCGGTAGCCCGATCATCGGTGGGTGGACCACTGCCAGCCTGCGTCAGGCGACCGTGCTCAATCCTGCGCCGAAGGGCGTGATTGCCGGTGCGACGGCAACGCAGGGACCGTCTGTCGTCGGTGGTGCGTGGACGCAGGTGTCACGCCTTGGTGCGCCGCTGGTCAACGAACTGGTGATCGGCCTGCCGGACAAGGACCGCTTCAATGCGAGTCAGCCGAAGGACGACGGGCAGTTCGCCGACTACGTGACGAATCCGACGCTGCCTGCGTTGTTGCAGGTGCTGTTCGGCGTGCAGGCGCCGCAGGTGTTCCCGCGCACCGATTTGATTGCCGCGTTCCTCACCGGAGTCACTGGTCTCAACCAGCCGGCGGGCGTGACGCCGTCGGAAATGCTGCGTCTGAACACCTCGATTGCGCCGAAAACGGCCGATCAGCAGGCCAATCTCGGTGTGCTCGCGGGTGACACCGCAGGCTTCCCGAATGGCCGTCGACCGGGTGACGACGTGGTCGACATCGAGTTGCGCGTTGCGATGGGCGTCTTGTTGCCGGTTGACCAGGCACCGTCGGGCCAAGGTGCATTCACCGACCAGACGACGATTGCCGCCAGCGATTTCCCGGCTGCATTCCCGTATCTCAACACGCCGTTGCCGGGTTCGCCCAATAGCGCGAACGGCACTGCGGTCGCGAAGAGGTAACCCACGATGAAACGGCAAACCCTCATGGCACTTGGTGCCGGACTCGTCGCCACAGCTCTCGCCGGTTGCGGTGGATCGTCCAATCACGACAACAACAACGGTGGCGGCGGCGTCGTCATCCAACCACCCACCACGACGAACTTCACAACGTTCGTGCACACGCAGCTCGCCGCAACCTCGGACACGACGCAACCGGCTGACGTGAATGGCGTTGCGTTCTCGTACCCGGATGACGGGAACGCGGCGGCTTTCAACGATGTAGTCGGCACGCCGTAAGGTGTCGAACGGCGTCGCGTTGCTTGCAGCGATCGTTTGCTCCTGGGCGATCGTTACCACAGGGCACGCTGCGCCGTATCGACCTGCATCGGACGATCTTGTTCTTGAACATCTGCCGCCCGCGCTCCTGGCCATTCGCCAGCTGCGCGGTGCGGCAGCTCCGTCTGCGGGTCCGCAGAATCTCGATGCGGTGCTCGCATCGGCCCAACACTATGTCGAACTCGGCCAGACCTACGCCGACCCGCGTGCCTATGGCTATGCGCAGGCGGCACTGGGCGAATGGTGGACACGCGACGACGGTGCGACGTCGGCACTGCTCGTCATGCGCGCGCGCATCCTGCAATTCAATCACCGCTGGGCGCCGGCGCTCGGCCAGCTGAAAGTGTCGCTGGCGGCGGACCCGTTCCAGCCGGATGCATGGCTGCTGGTTGCCAGCATCGAGCAGGTGCAGGGAAATATCCCAGCCGCACAAGCGGCCTGCCTCAAATTGCTGCCGATGGCGGATCCGCTGGTGGGCGCAACATGCGTTGCGATCACCGGGTCGCTTTCGGGGCGTGCGGAATCGGCGGAGCAACTGCTCGCAGGTGCGCTGACCCGGCCAACGGCGGGCGGCAAGGCCGTGACCGTGTGGGCGTGGACCACGCTGGCCGAAATTCGCGCACGACGTGGCGAGGATGATGGCGCGCTGGCCGCTTTCCATTCGGCGTTGGCGCTTGAACCCGACGATGTCTATGCACGCAGCGCGCTCGCCGACCTGTTGCTCGACCAAGGCAGGAATGCCGAGGCGCGTGCCGCACTGGGCGATCCGCAGCAGGCAGATGCGTTGCTGCTGCGCGCCGCGATTGCCGCGCAACGCGATGGCGATGCGGATGCCGACCAACTGCGCGGCAACCTGGACGAGCGATTCACCGAAGCACACGAACGTGGCGACGAAACGCATCTGCGCGAGCAGGCACGTTTCGCACTCGATGTGAAGCACGACGACGCGCATGCGCTTGAACTGGCGGTGCGCAACTTCGGCGTGCAGCGCGAACCGGCGGACGCGCGCATCCTCCTCGAATCGGCACTCGCGGCAAAGCAGTCGGACGCGGCGAAGCCTGCGCTCGACTGGATGCGCACCACCGGCATCGAGGGCGTACGACTGTCGGCGCTCGCGAAACGTCTCGCCGACGGTCGTTCGGAATGACGCCCTTCCTGCGCGTTCTGGCAACGTTTGCGCTGCTTGGCTTCGCGATTGCGGCATCGGCGCACAAGCCCAGCGACAGCTATCTCGCGCTCAACGTGCCGCCCGACGACAGCGTCGTCACCGGGCATTGGGACATTGCGCTGCGCGATCTCGAACTCGCCGTCGGACTCGACGCCGACCACGACGGCGCGATCACCTGGGGTGAACTGCGCTCGCAGCAAGCCAAGGTGTTCGACTATGCGTTCGCGCGCCTCGCCTTCAACGCGGACGGAGCGCCGTGTCCGGTCACGCGCGGCGACCTGCTGGTCGATACGCACAGCGATGGCGCGTATGCGGTGCTCGCATTCACCGCGCGCTGTGCTGCGCCCCCTCGGCAACTCGAGATCGGTTATCACCTGTTGTTCGATCTCGATCCGAGCCATCGGGGCCTGCTGGCCATGACCGTCGGCGACGCCACGCGCACCGCAGTGCTTGGACCGGACCCGCCGGTACAGACGTTCGATCTCGCGCACGCGTCGAGACTCCACCAGTTCCTGCAGTTCGTCGACGACGGCATGCATCACATCTGGATCGGCTATGACCACCTGCTGTTCCTGATTTCTCTGCTGCTGCCGGCGGTGCTCGTGCGTGTGCGCGATCCGGATGGGCGTGGCCGATGGGTGCCGGTGGCAAATCTGCGCAGCGCGTTGTGGAGCGTGTTCGCGGTGGTGAGCGCCTTCACCCTGTCGCATTCGATCACGCTCACCCTCGCGGCACTCGGCGTGATCGGGCTGCCGTCGCGACTGGTGGAGTCGGGCATTGCGCTGTCGGTGATGCTCGCCGCGCTCAACAACATTTTTCCGCGGGTGACCCGCCGCGTGTGGTTGCTGGCGTTCTTTTTCGGGCTCGTGCACGGCTTCGGCTTCGCCAGCGTGCTCAACGATCTGGGTCTTCCGCGCGATGCGCTGGCCCTGTCGCTCGCGGGATTCAACATCGGCGTCGAGTTGGGCCAGCTCAGCGTCGTCTTCGTCGTGGTGCCGCTGATTTATCTGATGCGAAACCGCCTGTTTTATCGGCCCGTCGTTCTGGTCGGGGGTTCGAGTGTGATCGTTGCCGTCGCAGCCGTGTGGTTCTTCGGTCGGGCGTTTGGATTCGGACTCGGCTGAGGCGCGCGGTGCATCCGATCGATGCATTGATGCGTACGTTTGGCAGGTTTTCCGCTCGGCACTACAACATGACAATCGAAGGATCGGTGAGGACACTGGCAACAGTCGCAGCGATGGCGGTTTCCGCGTCTGCCCTTGCGGTTGGTGTACCTGCCACGCAGCTTCCAACCATCCAGGTCGCCGGCCAGACGGATGCCGGACAACTCGCTCAGGCGGATGCCGCATCCGCCGGAGTGGTGACGCAGGAGCAGATCGAGAACCGTCCGATCTCGCGCCCGGCGGAAGTGCTCGAAGTGGTTCCCGGGCTGGTCGCGACGCAGCACAGCGGCGATGGCAAGGCGAACCAGTATTTCCTGCGTGGCTTCAACCTTGATCATGGAACGGATCTGTCGACCTTCATCGACGGTGTGCCGAACAACCTGCGCACGCACGGTCATGGCCAGGGCTACAACGATCTCAACGGGCTGATCCCGGAGTTGATCGACACGATCGAATATCGCAAGGGTCCTTACTACGCCGAGGATGGCGATTTCTCGTCGGCAGGTTCCGTGCACATTCGCTACAAGGACCGCCTCGACAACGATTTCTATCAGCTCACCGCAGGCGAGAATGCGTACGGGCGAGCGGTGCTCGGCGTATCCGGCCCCGCCGGCAACGGCACGTGGCTCGGCGCGGCCGATCTCGAAGTCTATGACGGCCCATGGAACAAGGCCGGTGACGAACGCAAGGTCTCGCTGCTCGGTCGCTACACCGGAGGCGACGGTTCGCAGGGCTACCATCTCAACCTGATGGCGTACCACAACCGCTGGGATTCGTCGGACCAGATTCCCGAGCGCGCGGTCGATGAAGGCATCATCGACGCGTTCGGGCAGATCGATCCGTTCCTCGGTGGTGAAACATCGCGCTACACCGCGTCGGGCGAGTACCACATGCCCGTTGGACCCGGGCATCTGCTGGTCAACGCCTACGCGGTCCACTACAACTTCAACCTGTACTCCAACTTCACCTATTTCCTCGAAGACCCGGTGCACGGCGACGAGTTCGAGCAGCGTGACAACCGCAACTACTACGGCGGTATCGCAAAATACGTGCAGGCGTGGACCATCGGCGGCATCCAGCAGGAACTCTCGGTCGGCATCGAGACGCGCTTCGATGACATCGGAACCGTGGGCCTCTATCACACCGAGGCGCGCCAACGTCTCGGCACCGTCCGCCAGGATTCGGTCGAGGAAGGATCCATCGCCGCATTTGTCAGCTACTCCACGCGCTGGACCGACTGGTTCCGCAGCGTGATCGGCGCGCGTTACGACGATTACCACGCGACTGTCGACAGCAACATTGCCGAGAATTCCGGCACCGCGACAGACAACCGGCCCAGTCCGAAATTGAGCCTGATCTTCGGGCCGTGGAAGAACACCGAAGTGTTTGCCAACATCGGGCGCGGCTTTCATTCCAACGATGCGCGTGGAGGCACGCTGCGGGTGGATCCGAACGACCCGACACAAGCCGCTGCGTCGCAGGAACTGCTGGTGCCGACCACCGGTTCAGAAATCGGCGTGCGCACGAGTCCGGCCGAGAACCTCACGTTCACCGCATCGTTCTGGCATCTCAATATCGGTTCGGAACTCGTGTTCGCCGGCGATGGCGGCACCACCGAGCCGAGCTTTCCGTCGACCCGGACGGGCATCGAGCTCTCGGCGTACTACCGGCCCGTCTCGTGGTTGTTGATCGATGCCGATTACGCGCCTTCGCGCGCACGCTTCAGCGACGCGAACCCCGCAGGCACGCGCATTGCGAATGCGGTGGAGCGCGTGGCGTCGGTCGGCGCGGAATTCAGCGGCCCCGGACCGTGGTTTGGCGGTCTGCGCTACCGCTTCCTCGGCCCGGCGCCGCTGATCGAGGACAACAGCGCTCGCTCGCACTCGACCACGATCGTCAACGCGGAAGCGGGCTATCGATTGACCGACAAGGTGAAGGTGTCGCTTGAAGTGCTCAATCTTCTCGACAGCTCGCAGAACGACATCACGTACTTCTACGATTCCCAGCTGGCAGGAGAAGCAAGTCCTGTATCGGACTATCATTTCCATCCGGTGGAACCGCGTCAGGTTCGGGTGACGTTGCGCGGCACTTTCTGAGGCGGCACGTATGCGAGTTGGCAATTGGGTTTTCGCGTTGGCCGCGGTCGCGTGCTGTGACGTGCATGCGCACGACACCTGGTTGCTGGCCGCGCCGGGGAGCCATCAGGGTACGAGCGGCGCGCAAACGCTCGCGCTGACCAGCGGAATGGAGTTTCCCGTTGCCGACTACGCGATCGATCCCGCACGGATCGCCGCGAAGGGTTGCCGGATGATCGACAGCCCGTGCGCGCTAATGATCGGCAAGCGCGGTGCTCACGCGCTCACGCTGTTCGCCGCGGTTCCCGCCACCAGTGCGGCGGTTGTGTGGGTGGATCTCGCGCCGAAAACGTTGCGCCTCGACGAAGCGAAGGTGCGCGAGTACTTCGCCGAAATCGACGCGACACCTGAGATCCGTGCCGCGTGGGAGGCGAAGCCGAAACCGCGGCGTTGGCGCGAAACGTATGTAAAGCATGCGAAGAGTCTGGCCGGCAGCGGCGCGAGCGCCAGCACCGAATGGTCCACGCCCGTCGGCAGCGCGCTTGAAATCGTGCCGGACGCGCAGGCGACGCTGACCGTGGACAGCGACGTGGAAATTCGCGTTCTCGCGCAGGAACAGCCACTCGCGGATGTTCCGATCGGCGTCGTCCGTGGTCGTCCTGCGCGCGCGCAGTTCCTGCACACCGATGCGCAGGGTCGCGTCCGAGTTCACATCGATCAGAAAGGCGAGTGGTTGTTGCGCGTCACGCGTCTGGTGCCGTCGACCCGCCCGGCGGTGGACTGGACGAGCGATTTTGCAACGCTGACCTTCACCGTCCGTTGAGATAAGAATCCGGGGGGGTGGATGGATAGGGTGAATCGATTGCGGCACACCATCGCGCCGCCTGGGTGAAAACCCTGACGATCGACGGCGCCGCCTGAGCTACCATCGCGCGGTGATTCGATCGATCCGCCAGCGGCGTTGCATGGCCTGGATGGGCCTCTGGGCCATCCTCCTGGTTGCGCTCGTGCCGACGGTGTCGCAGTTGCGCGCCGCGACATCAGGTCCACACGATTCCCGCGGATCCGACCTCGCGCACGCGACGCACGGGCCCCAATCTGCCCTGGCCATTCCGTGCGGCCACGACGGCAACGGCAAGGTGCCGGACGACTGCTGGAAGAAATGCGGGTACTGCGGTTTCCTGACCGACTCGCCGGCGGCCGTCGGCGTCGCTTTCCACACGTCGGTGATCGCGTTCCAAACTCTGCCTCCAACGGAGCGCACGAAGAACCATCGTGCACGCAACGCCTATGGCATTGCTGCGCAACCGCGGGGTCCGCCCGACGCCACCTGATTTTCGATCATCGAGTGTGTCTTCGATTCCGCGCATCTGCGGATCGATTCCTTCATGGCGTTTCAGGGGTATCCAATGATTTCGTTTCGAAAGAGCGCGATCGCGCTCGGTTTCATGGTGATTTTTCCGGTCGCCGCACAGGCGTGTTCCAGCTGTGGCTGCACGCTCAATGCGGACTGGGCGACACAGGGACTTGCAGCCGGCAAAGGCTGGCGATTCGACTTGCGCTACGACTATTTCAACCAGACCGAATTGCGCAGCGGAACCGACAGCGTCGACCGCTCGACGATCGAGTTGCCGAACGAGTCGGAAGTGCAGCAGACCACGGTGAACCGCAACGCGACGTTCGGCCTCGAGTACAGCCCGAATGCGAACTGGGGCGTGGGCGTACAGCTGCCGTCTTTCGACCGTTACCACACGACCATCGGCGAGGATGAAACCGAGCTGTCGAGTTCGCGCACGAAAGGCATTGGCGATTTGCGGGTGATCGCACGCTATGCCGGCGTTTCGGAAGACCACAGTACCGGTCTGCAGTTTGGCGTGAAACTGCCCACCGGTCGCACCGACGACACGTTCCGCGACGGGCCGCTGCAGGGCGAGATCATCGATCGCGGCCTGCAGATGGGCACCGGCAGCACGGACCTGCTGCTCGGCGCGTACCACTTCGGGGCAATCGCGCAGAACTGGGACTACTTCGCGCAAG
>NZ_JBDSWZ010000263.1:0-3007 GCF_039926425.1 Dokdonella sp. | reverse complement strand
TCGTCGAGCCGAGGCCGAGGAAGCCCATGCCGTGACGACGCTTCTGGGTGATCTCGTCGCGCTGCTGCGCAAGCGGCAGCCCGTTGATCTCGACCACGTTGTCGAGCATGCGTGTGAAAACGCGCACCACTTCGCGGTATTCCTCCCAGTCGAACCGCGCCTTCGGGCCGAACGGATCCCGCACGAAGGTGGTGAGGTTGACGGATCCCAATAAGCAGCTCCCGTATGGAGGCAAGGGCTGCTCGCCACAATTGTGTGCGTGAAACCCGTTGCCGTCGAACGTGTTGATGCCGGGAACCTGCACGTCGTAAACGTCCTCGACGCCATCGGCCGAGATCGACGAGACGGTCGCGACGAATCGGTCGCGGTTGAGGCTGCGGCGGTAACCGGACAGCGTCGCCGCGAGGCGCGCTTTCTTGTTCTCATCGGCAAACCCGACCTGATCGGCAAAGCGCGCAAGCGACTCGCCGCTGATAACGAGTTCGTGCTGCGCCTGGGTTGGATAGGCGCGAGTGCCACCATGACCGTCCGGCATTTCCGACGTGCCCGCGACGCGGCGATCACGGTAGATGGTCGACACGATGCCGAGCCGGAGCAGCATGCGTTGCGCCGCTTCAAGCCGGCAGATGTTCGATTGTGCAAGACGCACCGAGACACCCTTGCTTTGGCTGCCCTGCACGGAGCCGTCGGCATCGAAGAAGCCGCGCAGGAAACCGCGGTACGCGTCGCTCGACGATCGCTCGATCGCCGGCGTGATTGCCTTGTTGCCCGGAGTGAGGCCGAGATCGAAGGCCAGGTCGCGCAAAGACGCCGACTTCAGGCGCCATTCGTTGCGGCCCGACACTTCGGACCAGCCGGCGAAGTCGGCGCGGTGGGGCAGAGTTTGCGCGCAGCGCAGCGCTTCGGCCATCAGCGATGTCGGCGCACCATTGCCAACACCATTGACTACGTTGGCTTGCGACCAGACCGACAGCACCGCAGCTTCGTGCTTGAGCGTGCCGTCACCGACTAGAAGACCTAGCAGATAGCCTTGTTCCTCGGTCAGCGCACCTGCCCAATCGGCATTTGCACGATGATCGTTGAGCAACACGCGATCGCCCGCTTGCAACGCTTCGGCGGCGCACCATTCGGTTTCCAGACTCCAACGTGTCATGCGTGAGACACGGCGCACGCGGTGGTCTGCCGTCAGGCGCAAGCGATGACCCTCGTCGGTCTGCAGCGCGAACACAGGCTTGGTCGCGGTACGAAAGAAACCTTGGGCGCCCGTTGCATGATCCTGGCCATCGACGCGCGCGAGGAACTCGTGGTCGAGCAGATCCTGGACCTGGCGCGGACCTTCGCTGGTCTGCACCCAGGTATCCGCCGTCACGCACGGATTGGTCGCGCGAATATGCTCGCACCACCAGTTGTTGTTCATCTCGTTGACGCGGTCGATCAGGATGAATCCGGGCTCGGCATAGTCGTACGTCGACACCATGATCATGTCCCACAGGTGGCGCGCGCGCAGGTGCCCGTAGATCTTGCACGCGACCAGGCCGTCCTCGCGGCTGACGTAGTTCTTCTGCGTCGGCCAGTCGCGCCAGACCACGTTGTCGACGTCGGTGAGGTCGATCTCGTGCTGTTCCTTCACGTGGATCGGGAACACCATCGGCCAGTCCGTATCGTTCGCGACGGCTTCCATGAACCCGTCGGTGATCAGGAGGCTGAGGTTGAACTGCCGCAGGCGGCCGTCTTCGCGCTTGGACTTGATGAACTCGCGGACATCGGGGTGCGAGACATCGAACGTGCCCATCTGCGCGCCGCGTCTGCCGCCTGCGGACGAAACGGTGAAACACATCTTGTCGTAGATATCCATGAACGACAGTGGCCCGGACGTGTACGCGCCCGCACCCGACACGTACGCCCCACGCGGGCGCAGCGTCGAAAATTCGTAGCCGATGCCGCAGTTGTGGATGACCAGCAGCCCCGCGTTGCCAGCGAGGTAGTTGTTGTGCCCGGCGACGGTGAAGTCGTAGAACGTTTCCGGGAGGTCCAGGCCGCGTTCGATCGAGTCGACCTTGCGCAACGTCCGTGCAAAGTCGATCAGCGGAGCGAGGGCGGGGAAACGGGCCACCCAGCGGTCGAGCCAGATACGGCTGACGACGTGCTTGGTGTGATAGCCGTGATAGAAGCCCAGCGTCTGGCGTTCGGCGTGACCGAGCGTGCCGGCGAGTTCGCCGAGGGCGTTCGCAAGATCGTTCGGCAGCACGTAGTGGTCGTACTGGCCTGATTGACTGGCGTGATCGACGATGCGCGTGCGCTTGCCGCTGTCCGCCATGTAACGCGCGACTGCGGCGAGAAACGCCGAGTCGCTGATCTTCAGCATCGCGCCGCCACTGTCGCGGATCGTGGTGCCGTTGTAGTCGTGGTCGCGGGCTTTTCGAAGGGTCAGGCTCGCGTGCACGCCGAACAGGCCGAGCAGCGCTTTCAACTCGCCCGCAAAGATCGCGTTCTGCGTTGCAATGGTCGCGCTGCCATGGTCGCGCGACACTGTGCCGTCGGTGTCGATCAGGCCAGCAAGGAACGGCAGGAAATGCAGTTCGGGATGCTGCGCGATCCACGCCGGCACGCGCAGGTGTGCGGTCTTCGCGCCGATCTGGTCGTCGATGAGCGTTGCGGCGCGGCTGGCGGCGAAACTTGCGACGGTGTAGTCCCACACCGGCGTGCCGTTCGGGGTCGTGGTCGCGACGACCTGCGCGCGCGACGCACAGAAGCCGGCGAAGAACGCGGCATAGCGTTCGACGACTTCGCGTTCGGCGGCGCGGATCTTGAAGATCAGGCGGCGACCGAGAACCTGCGCGCGTTGCTGCCAGGCGCCACGGGCGCTGCGGTAGTCGTGGTGTTTCTCGTACGCGGAACCGTCACCGAGATGGGCGCCGGCAAACCATGCGTCGAGCATCGTCGCGTCGTCGCCGCGCCACGCGAACGTGTTCTGCACCAGCGCGTCGGACGCGCGCACGTCATCGGC
>NZ_JBDSWZ010000262.1:0-5190 GCF_039926425.1 Dokdonella sp. | reverse complement strand
CCAGGCCAAGCCCGAAGCGCATTGCTTGCGAAATGACTTGCGACCGGTCCAGGTCGCTTGCGCTGTACAGCGTGGTCAGGCCCACGCCCATCAACAGAAGCAACCCTCCGAGCAGCGGCAGGTCGAGCCGCGGGCGCCCCCATACCAAGCGCAGCCGATGGCGCCATTCGAGAATGATCTCGTCGATCATGGATGATCGCCCGTGACGTTCTGCGGAACCGGATCGATCACCGGATCGGTCGGCTCCGGCTCGTTCGCGACGCCGGTGTCGGTGTCCGCGGCTGCGTCCAGTGCCGGCGCAGGGTCATCGCCAGCGGGCAGCGGCGATGCGCCGACGCTCGGCAGCGCGGGCAGTCCCTGGGATTCGCGATCGCCAGGAAGCCATGCGTCGAGGATCTTGCGCACGATCGGGGCGGCATCATGCGCGCCGCTGCGGCCGGCTTCGAGCGCAACGATCACCGCGATGCGAGCGCTCTCGGCCGGCGCAAACGCCTCGAACAGCACCTGATGACGTTCGATCGGGCTGGAACTGATGCTCGTCCACGTTTCGTCCTTGCGCGAGTACCGTTCGGCTGTTCCGGTCTTGCCTGCCACCACGTAAGGGAAGCCGTTGAAAATACCGCGCGCGGTGCCCGTATCGACCACCGCAATCATGCCCTGCTCGATCGGCAGCCAGTTGTCGGGTTTGTGAATCACGCTGGCGCGCGCCGCAGGCGCGGGCGGCGTCTGCATCGTGCCGTGGACGTTCTGGGTTTTCAGCAGCAGGTGCGGCGTGTGTGGAACTCCACGGTTGGCGACCATCGCCATTGCATTGGCGAGCTGCAGCGGTGTGACGACCCAGTAACCCTGGCCGATGCCGGCGATGACGGTTTCCCCGGGATACCAGGTCTGGTTGTAGCGGGCGCGCTTCCACGCACGAGAGGGCAACACACCACCGCCCTCGCCAATGAGATCGATGCCGGTCGGCTTGCCAAAACCGAAACGGCTCATCACGTCGCTGAAACGATCGATCCCCATGTCGAGCGCGAGCGAATAAAAGTACGTATTGACCGACTGCGCAATGGCCTGCACCAGATCGACACGTCCTTGTCCGCCGCGCTTGTCGTCGCGATACGCGCGCGACTGCCCGGGGATGAAGAACTCGCCGGTTGATAGCACCGTATCGCTCGGGCGCCGTAGCCCGAGCTCGAGCCCGCCGAGCCCGACGAACGGCTTCATCGTCGACCCAGGCGCATAGCCACCGCGGAGGATCCGGTTGAGCAGCGGTTTGTCCGGCGCGGCAAGCAGCGCCGCGTAGTCGGCGCCGCCGATGCCGTTGACGAACGGATTCGGATCGAAACTCGGCACGCTGACCATCGCGAGCACCTCGCCGTTGCGCGGATCGATCACGACGGCGGCACCAGCGCGGCCTTCGAACGCGGCCTCGGCGACTTCCTGCAGGTGCGCATCGATCGTGAGGTAGAGATTTTCGCCGGGCACCGGCGCACCGCGATCGGCCAGAACGCGCAAGGGGCGATGATCGGCGTTGACCTCCACTTTTTCGTAGCCGACCTCGCCGTGCAGTCGATCCTCGTAGTAACGCTCGATACCGGTCTTGCCGATGTGGGTGGTGCCGGCGTAATCGCCTTTGTCGAGCCTGGACTGGTCATCGACGTCGATCCGCCCGACGTAGCCGACCGTGTGCGCGAACTCCTCGCCGAGCGGGTACGAGCGCGTGAGATAGGGCACCACTTCGACCCCGGGGAAGGCCCAACGGTTGATCGAGAACTTCGCGATTTCCTCCTCGGAAAGTTTCAGCCGCAGCGGCACGCCCTGATACGAGCGCTTGCCCTTGCGCAACGCATTGAAGCGCGCGATGTCGTCGTCGCCGAGCGGCACGATGTCGCCGAGTCGCGCGAGCAGGGCGGGCATGTCCTTGACTTGTTCGGGCGTCACTTCGAGGCGAAACGCCGCGACGTTCTCCGCCAGCAACACGCCGTTGCGGTCGTAGATCAGGCCGCGTGCGGGCGCCAACGGACGCGTCAGCACGCGGTTCGCTTCGGAGCGCGCGCTGAATTCGTCGTGCTGGGTGACCTGCAGGTAGCGGAATCTCGACGACAGCGCCATCAGGCACGCGACGATGATCAGGAATCCGGTCAACGCGCGGCGCCGGAATTGCGCCGCCTCATGCCGACCTTCCTTGAGCGGGCGAAAGCGCCGGGCGACCCGGCTGCGATTCGGTCGCTGCATGGTCAATCGCTCGCGCGCAGCCGTGTGCGCAGGTCGTCGAACAGGAGGAAAACGAGTGGCCAGACCAGCATGCCGACGATGGGCGACAGCCAGAACACCATTGACGGCATCGCTTCGCCTGAGAATCCGCGCACCATCAGCGTGACGATGCGATCGTTGAACAGCAGCACGAGCACCGCGAATGCCTGCTGCCAGACCGGAAAGAACCGCAGTCGCGCGCGGAAGCGCAGCACGATGAAGGTGAGGACGATCAGCCGCAAGGCCTGCTCGCCGAGCAGCTCGCCGGTCAGCACGTCGCCGAGAAGTCCCAGCAGGAACGCGAGTCCGAGACCGACGCGCTCGGGCAGTTCGATCGCCCAGTAAATCAGAACGAGGCCGACCCAGTACGGTTTGAGCGGCGACAGCACCAACGGCAGCGGCATCAGCTGCAGCAGAAACGCAATCGCGATACTGCCACCGAACAGCCACCCTTGGACGCGCGAGCGATTCACGGTGCAGCACCGGCTGCAGCATCGACCGGCGGACCCGCCGGGTCGGACTGTTCTTTTGGCGGTCCGTAGGGCTGCGGCTGGTCATGCAGCAGCAACACTTCGCCGCTGCGATCGAGCGCCGCTGCCGGCCGGGCAACTGCAGTGTTGAACATGCCGTTGCTGTCGTTTTTCACGCTGAGGATCTCGCCGACCGGAAATCCTGCCGGGAAGCGCCCGCCGAGACCGGAAGTCAGCAGCTTGTCGCCAACGCGGATGTCCGCGCTGAGCGGAATGTTCGGAAGTTCCAGCCGGTCGATCGCGCCGCTGCCGTGTGCGATCGTGCGCAGGCCCGAGCGTTCGATCACCACCGGGATCGCGTGGGTCGGATCGGTGACCAGCATCGCGACCGCGGTGTTCGGCAAGACCTCGACGATCTGCCCCATCACGCCGTGCGCATCGATCACGGGCTGGCCGACGACCACGCCCTGGTAGCTGCCCACATCGAGGACGATGCGGTGGCGGAACGGATCCGGATCGATATCGATCAATCGCGCGAACTGCACCGCGAGACCGAGGTTCTTCTGCGCGTCGAGCAGATCCTTCAGCCGCGCGTTCTGCGCGACCAGGGTATCGAGGCGGTTGAGGCGCGCCTGCGCCAGCAACAGCTGCTCGCGCAGTTCCCGGTTTTCGCTGACCAGTCGGTCCTGGGTGGCCACCGCGCTGCGTGTCGCGCGTGCGACGTCGGCGGGAAAGGCTGCGAGCCGGTAGGCCGGCTCGATCGCCACGCTGCCGGTGCGGCGCAGCAGCTGCAGATAGTTGCCCCGATGGTCCAGCACCATCAGCGCCACCGTCGCGGCCAGATAGACGATCAGCTGCAGTGTGCTGACCGAACCTTCTGCAAACAGCGTGGCATTGTCGGTGCGGGCGAGAGGCATGGGGCCGGAATTGGGGACTCAGGATTCGTCGATCAAAGGCAGTGTTGCGGCTTCTTGCGGCCGTGCACCACTCCCTGCGTCATTCACCGTTTCCCGACTGCGGCCCAAGATGCTGACGCAATGACGGCAACGCAAGGGTCGCATCCGGGATTCGTTTGAAACGAGTCCGGAATCTCCGCTCGATCAATCTGGCGCAAAGAAGTCGCTGCCGTGCAGGTCGATCAGTTCCAGCGCACGGCCTCCGCCGCGGGCGACGCAGGTCAGCGGATCGTCGGCGACGTGCACGTGCAGGCCGGTTTCCTCGGAGATGAGGCGGTCGATGTCGCGCAGCAGCGCGCCGCCACCGGTCAGCACGATGCCGCGGTCGGCAACATCCGAGCACAGCTCCGGCGGAGTCTGCTCCAGTGCGCTGCGTACCGCGCTGACGATTCCGGACAACGGCTCGTGCAGCGCTTCGAGGATCTCGTTCGAATTGATCGTGAAGCGCCGCGGTACGCCCTCGGCGAGGTTGCGACCGGAGACTTCGATCTCCATCACTTCGGACTGCGGAAACGCGCAGCCAATGCCCATCTTGATCTTCTCGGCGGTCGATTCACCGATCAACGTGCCGTGGTTGCGGCGCACGTAGTTGATGATTGCTTCGTCGAAGCGGTCGCCACCGATGCGCACCGACTGCGAATACACGATGCCGTTGAGCGAGATCACCGCCACCTCGGACGTGCCGCCACCGATGTCGAGCACCATCGAACCGCGCGCCTCGTGCACCGGAATGCCGGCGCCGATCGCCGCGGCCATCGGTTCCTCGATCAGGTAGACGTCGCGCGCACCGGCCGACTCTGCCGATTCCTTGATCGCGCGACGCTCCACCTGCGTCGATCCGCACGGCACGCACACCAAAACGCGTGGACTCGGGCGGAACATGCGCGCGCGATGCACTTTCTTGATGAACTGCTTGAGGATTTCCTCGGTCATCGTGAAGTCGGCGATCACGCCGTCCTTCATCGGGCGGATCGTGACGATCGCCGCCGGGGTGCGTCCGAGCATCCGCTTGGCGTCGGCGCCCACTGCCGCGACCGAGCGCGGGCCGCCGGGTCCGCGGTCCTGGCGGATCGCGACGACGGACGGTTCATTGAGGACGATGCCCTGCCCACGCACGTAGATCAGCGTGTTGGCGGTGCCGAGATCGATCGAGAGATCGTTGGAGAAGAGTCCGCGTAAACCTTTGAACATGAGCGAGGCGCGAGCCTGTATGGAGGACGGGAAAAGCGCGCAAGTCTACCAGCTACCCGCGCATGAAAAAGGTCGGCGAGGTTAAAAAACCCTTGTCTGGCGAAGGGTTCGGGATATTTTCACTGCTTGTTTCGAGCTGTCGGGCGGTTCGCATTGCACGCCGCTGGCGCATCGCGTTTCCGGGCCGATGCGCCGGTCGGGTAAGCTTCACCGGTTTGCGCGGCTCCCGCACTCGCACCGCCGCGCGCCTTCCGGAATCCTCCATGTCAGCTCTGATCTGCGGTTCGCTCGCCTACGACACCATCATGGTGTTCCAGGACCAGTTC
>NZ_JBDSWZ010000261.1:0-6051 GCF_039926425.1 Dokdonella sp. | reverse complement strand
GCACACGCGGCCGCATTCGCCCAGTGGATCGACTTGTCGCGCTCGATCAGGATCACACCTTCGGTCAACCCGGCAACGATCTGGCGCAGTTGATCGCGGTCGGCGGGAACTGGGAGGACGCGCTTGCTCATGGGCAGTGCTCGAAGGACGAAAAAGGCGCTGTGTCCGCCACGGTGCCGGACCTCGGGAACACGTGCAACCATCCTCGACCTTGGCTGCTCGTTCCCATGGGACAAATGCACTAACCCGCATAGTGCATTCGACGCAGGACGACCGCGAACCCTTCGCCCAGACTCCACCTCCCGCCGAGGATGTGCGGGGCAGCGCAGCATCGGTCGGGTTTCGCCCGACGTCTGCGGTTCGTATCGAATCAGCATTTGCAAGGAGCCCGATGAGCAGCCGCGCCAATCCTTCCGCCCCGATGCGGCCACTGGCCGTGGTCGAGACCGTGAGCACGCTCGGAGACCTGCAGCATGTTTTGTCCTCCGAGCGCGATCTGTCCGCGTTCGCGTTTCAGAAGTGCAATGAATCGCCGCAAGGCTATTCGTGGTTCAACGTGTGCGTGGAGTCCGCCGATCCGATCGAGGCAATGAAGACGGTGCGTAGCGTGCTGTTCTGTCTGCTCGATGCGGCCGATCGTGGCGTTGTCGAACATTTCCGCATTGTGATCGGCACCGACTTGCTGCGACGTTCCACGCCTCCCGCACGGGAAGGAAGCGACTTCGGTGGCGGGCCGTGCGTCGCCTAGCGCCGCGCGGCAAGTTTCCCGGTGCGCATGTCGGTGCGGTGACCGGCGATATCACGACGATCGCACAGACGATCGACCTGGCGCTGATCGTTGACGATGTGCCGGTGTAGTCCGGTGACCGCGAAGCGGTGAGCTTGCTGCACGCGCGAATCGCACCCGACGTTCGGGCGGATCGCGTCGTCGGTATCTACCGGATGGGCGCGTCGGCGGGCGACTTCGAAGACGAGCTGCTGACGCTGCGACGCTCGCGCGTTTCGAGCTCGATGATCGTCCAGCCCCACCTGGGGCGGCGGAGGATGACGGGTCCACGAGCGTGCGCAGGTGCGCCCGGCGATCAGGCCTTCTACGTCGTCACGACGCGTTTCGACGCGTCGTTGGAGCTGCGCGAAGGCTGGACCGCCAAAGGAAACACGAATCCGGACGGAACGACGCCATCCGCATATCCACGAGGCTCTCCCCTGGGTCAGGCACTCCCGCGAGCGAGCTGCAAAGGCGGCAGCGCGCCAGCGGAGTGTCGAACGTGCGGCGTCGACCGTGTGCGATCATCCAGTGGTGATTTCCTTCATCATTCCCGCCCACGACGAAGAGCGCCTGCTTGGCGATACGCTTGATGCGCTGCTCGCCAGCGTGGCCTTGCTCGACGTTGACTGCGAGATCATGGTGGTGGACGACGCCTCGACCGACGGCACCGTCGAGGTCGCGCACGCGCGGGGTGTGCGCGTCGTGAGTGTGGCGCATCGGCACATCGCCGCCGCACGCAACGCTGGCGCACGCGCGGCACGCGGCGATCTTCTGGTGTTTGTCGATGCCGATACGCTCGTCGGCGCGGAGGTGATCCGTGCTGCCCGCGACGCCGTCCGCGAAGGAGCGCTCGGCGGTGGCTGCGGCGTGCGGCTGCAGGGTCCGCTGAGTCGGCGGCTGAAGATCGCCGAGTCGTTCTTCGTCTGGTTTTTCCGGGTGACGCGCGTCGCTCCTGGCTGCTTTCTGTTCTGCACGCGCGCCGCATTCGACGCGGTCGGTGGCTTCGATGAAACCTGGTACGCCGGCGAAGACGTCGCGATGAGCCGCGCGCTCGCAAGGCGCGGACGGTTCGTCATTCTGCGCGAAGCGGTGATGACATCGGCGCGCAAGGTGCGTACGTTTTCCGCAGGCGAACACGTGCGGCTGATGTTGCGCCTCGCTTGGCGCGGTCGGCAGCTGCTCAAATCCCGCGACGGTCTCGATCTCTGGTACGGCCGGCGTCGTTGAAAGCGCGCGGACTGCTTCAACCGTCGCTGGGTGTGTGAACGCGTTGGCGTTGTCGCGGCGGCGACTCCCGCTATCATCAACGTCGATGATCCCTCCGCCAAGTCCCGACAACGAGCTGGAGCGCCTGGTCGAAATCGAGCGACTGGGCCTTCTCGACAGCGAGCCGGAGGGGACGTATGACGATCTTGCGCGGTTGGCGTCGGCCATTTGTGGCACGCCGGTCAGCCTCGTCAGCCTCATCGGCAAGGACAGGCAGTGGTTCAAGGCGCGCGTCGGGATGGAAGCGACGCAAACCTCGCGAGACGTGGCGTTTTGTGCCCATGCAATCAACGAGCCGGATCAGCTGTTCGTGGTTCGCGACGCGCGCGAGGATCCGCGCTTTTCCGATAACCCCCTCGTCACCGGAGGTCCCAATATCCGCTTTTATGCGGGTGCCCCACTGAAAACGGCGTCGGGCAATGCGCTCGGCACGCTGTGCGTGATCGATACCGAACCGCGGACGCTCGAACCGTTCCAGGTCGAGGCGATGCGGAGCCTGTCGCGCCAGGTCGTCTCCCTGATGGAGCTGCGCCGTGCGCACAACGAACTGCGCCACCACGTCAGCGAACGCGAGTGGTACGAGATCAATCTGAAGCAATATCAGCAGGAACTCGAGCGGGAGAATCTTCGCTTGAGCCGCGAAGGCAGTACCGATGCGCTCACCGGGCTGACCAATCGACGCGGCATGAATGAGCACCTCGCGTGGCGCATCGCCCGCGCGCAGGAAGGCGAGGCACTGCACCTGGCGATCCTCGACATCGATCACTTCAAGATGATCAACGACCTGCACGGCCACCCGGTCGGCGATGAAACCCTTGCGGCGGTGGCCCGTGTGCTGCGGATGCGTGCAGGCAACGATGCGATGGTCGCGCGCGCTGGCGGCGAGGAATTCGTGCTGGTGCTGACGGCGATGGATTCACTCGCTGCGATCGCCATCTGCGAGGAGCTGCGGGAAGCGGTCGAGCGGATGGGAGGCGGCATTCCCGTCACCATCAGCATCGGACTTTCGACCCATCGGCCAGGTGAGCAGGCAGGCGCACTGTACCGTCGTGCAGACGAGGCGCTTTACGATGCGAAGCGAAGCGGCCGCAATCGGCTGGTGCTCGCGTTGTAGCAAAACGGTGTTGGCGCAGCTTCCTTCCCCTCGCAGGGGAAGGAAGGACGTTGCCGGGATGAGCCGTTACGGCGAGTCGAACCCGTCGGTGAACAGCAGGTCGAGCGACTGGGTGAGATCGCCCATTGCCGGGAATCCGTTCTGTTCGAGCGCCGCGTCACGCTGCGCAAGACCCTGCAGAACCGGCAGTCCGAATGCGTGAGTGATCAGGCGCAGCGCCGACGCGGTGTCGTACTGCGTGTGATCGACGAAACCGCGCTTGGCGAATGGCGACACAACGATCGCCGGAACGCGCGTGCCCGGACCCCAGCGGTCGCCCTTCGGCGGCGCCACGTGATCCCACCAGCCGCCGTTTTCGTCATAGGTGATCACGACGACCATGTCCTTCCACTGCGGGCTCTTCTCCAGATGCGCGATGACGTCGGCGATGTGCGCGTCGCCGGCGTCGACGGTCGCGTAACCGGCGTGCTGGTTCTGGCTGCCCTGCGGTTTGTAGAACGACACCTGCGGCAACGTGCCGGCGTCGATCGTCTCGATGAACTTGGCGCCGTCAATGCCGCCGTCGAGCACGTGCTCGGCGCGCGCGGCGGTGCCGGGCGCGAGGTCGGCGTAGTAGTTGAACGGCTGGTGGTGGTACTGGAACACCACAGTCGCCGGAGCGGTGTGGTCCAGCGTCCCCTGGAACGCACCGCCGTACCACGCCCAGCTCACCCCTTTGGCCGTGAGCAGGTCGCCGATGTTCGACGCGGTCTGCGGACTCAGCGTGTTCGCCTTGGCCGGATCGGCATACAACGGGTCGCCGCCGGTCGCCGGTGCATTGCCCGACGGTTGATACGGTGGCTGCATCGTGTTGATGCCGTAATAGTCGGGCGTCAGCGTCGAATCGCGCACGTACTTCGGTACGCCGTCGATCGCCGATGCAGGACTTGCGGGATCGATCTGCAGAGACACGCCGTCGGGTGCAACCGCCGAGATGTTGTTCGCGAACGTGATCGGATCGGCCTGCGTCTTGAAGTCGAACGGCGCGCACGCGCAGATCAGGTACTGGTGATTGAGGAACGAACCGCCGAACGCGCCCTGGAAGAAATTGTCGGCCAGCGTGTAGCGCTGCGCGATGGCCCACATCGCCATCGACGACGTGTTGTCCCAGTGACCCATCACTTCGCCGCCGGCGTCGCTCCACGCCGCGAACTTGTTGTTGAGGCCGCCGTTGATCTGCATCTGGTTGTTGTAGAAGCGATGCACCAGGTCGTGCAGCGTGTAGTTGAAATTCACGTTGTAGCCGGCCGGGTCGTCGAGCGCGTAGGGCGCATTCGGATGACCGGTGGTCGCTTCGGTCGGCACCTGGGTCGGATCGGACGGATTGGTGAGTCCGTTGCCGTTGATTGGCGGCAGTGTCGCCATCGTCGTGCCGTCACGATCGAGCTGTGTCTGCTGTTGCGCAGTCGCGTCGTCGAGCCCGTTGGCTCCGGGGAAGTGGCCATACAGATGATCGAAGCCGCGATTCTCCGCGTAGATCACCACGACGGTCTTGACCTTGTTGAGGCCGTTGACCGACTGCGCGGACGCGGGCGCGGGCGCAAAGAGACCACTGGCGAATGTGGATGCGATTGCGAGTGCCAAAGCGTGCTTGTGCATGGAGTGCAATTCCTGGAAGGCTGGCGGGAAGTCGTCGGCGCGGCTCGCGCCCATCCATCCAACGCTAGGCGCCAATCCTTTCAATCGCGTGAAGGTTCGTGTGCACGACCGTCATATGCGATCGATACGCTTTGTTGTCCGAACTGCGCCAACGCCTGATGCGATGGGCTTGCGCCTGCGTCATCCCGCCAAACGACCTGCCGAATGCGCCCGACCTTTACGTCCGTTTACCTTGTCGTCGCATTCTGCAGTGGCGTGTTTGCCCCCGTCGCGCTCGCGCGCCCTGCAACACCCGGGAACCAGGCGGCGGCGTCGACCTACGCTGCCGCATTCGCGCGCACTGCCGCCTTGCGTGACATCGGACGCCGGATTTTTTCGGATCCGTCGTTCTCCGCGTCCGGTCGGCAGGCGTGCGCGAGCTGCCACGATCCCGCGCATCGCTACAACCCGGCGAACGCGCTTGATGTGCAACCGGGCGGCGCCGATGGCAAGCATCTGGGCTTCCGCACGCCGCCGACGCTGACCTACCTCAACCGGATCCCGCCCTACAGCAACCACTATCACGACTCCGACGACGAGGGCGACGAGTCGGTCGACGCCGGACCGACCGGCGGACTCACCTGGGACGGTCGCGTCGACCGCGGCGATACGCAGGCGAAGATTCCGCTGCTGTCCGCGTTCGAGATGGCGTCGAGCGTCGCTGGCGTCGCGCGTGCGGTTCGCGCCGCCGCTTATGCGGGCAATCTGCGGGAGACGCTCGGCACACATGCGCTCGACACGGACACCGATGCGTTCGCTGCGGTCGTGCATGCGCTCGGCGTGTTCGAGCAGGACTATGACGAGTTCAATCCGTACACCAGCAAGTACGACGCGTGGCTGACGGGTCGCGCGTCGTTGAGCGCACGCGAACAGCGTGGACTGAAACTGTTCGAAAACGAGACGAAGGGCAACTGCATGCAGTGCCACCTGAGTCGTCGCCCGCTCGACGGCAGTCCGCCCGCACTTTCCGACTACGGGCTCATTGCGCTCGGCGTCCCGCGCAATACCCGTATTCCACGCAACGCCGATACCTCGTTCCACGATCTCGGCGCATGTGGACCCGAACGCACCGACAAGCGCGGCCAGGCCGATTTCTGCGGTCTGTTCCGCACACCGACGCTGCGCAACGTCGCGCTGCGCCGGACGTTCTTCCACAACGGGAAATTCCAATCCCTGCGCGACGTTGTCGCGTTCTACGTCACACGCGACATCACGCCGGAGCGCT
>NZ_JBDSWZ010000260.1:0-2504 GCF_039926425.1 Dokdonella sp. | reverse complement strand
ACCGGCCATCTCGATGAACTGCGAGGCATCCTCGGCAACGAGATCGCGATGAAGGCTTACAGGAACGGAACGCTCCCGTTTCCAGACGGGTCAGTGCTCGCGAAGCTGGCATGGAAGCGTGTTCCTTCGACCGAGATCGATGGAGCGTTCGTGCCTGGCGACGCGACGACCGTCCAGTTCATGGTCAAGGACTCGACGAAGTATGCAGAAACCGGTGGGTGGGGATTCGGTCGATTCATTGCAAGAAAGCCTGCAGACGAAGCGCAGCACCGGACGTGTTTCGCCTGTCACGCGGCCAACGTGAAGGATCACGACCGCGTCTTCACCCGCTATGCGCCGTGAGCGCCGGAGGTTGTCATGAGCCATGTCGACCCATGCGATGAGCCAGCAGTCGGACGATCCGCGAAGGAGGTGATCGGACCTTCACCGCTGCTAGCAATCGATGATGAGCCATCACCGCGCCTGATCGTCGACGCACCGATGCCGCGACCCCTGGCTCTGGGCAAAGTGTTCATCCAGTACCGCACGGAGAACATCCGGATCGTCTCCGTCTTCGGGAAAGGGGCAATGGACGTGTCTCCGCGGATCGGCCACGTGCATGTCACCGTGGACGATCTGCCCTGGCACTTCATCGATGCGAGCGGCGAAACGGTGGTGCTGGTCGGCTTGCGTGCGGGTCCGCACACCGTGAAGATCGAGTTGGCGAACCCGGTGCATCAGGTCATTGCCTCGGAGTCCGTCCATTTTGTCGTACCCGGTTGAGGCGGAATGCGGGGCGCGAATGCGCGAGTCACGCGCGCGGTGACACATCGCGCTGCGAACAGACGGTCGACAAGGATGATTGGGACAAGACGAGAACATCATGACGAAGGCATTCGCGGAAATCACCTACACCCCGAGCGTCAAGGCGGCCCAGCAACGCTACGGAAGTCCTCCCCGTCCCAGGGCGCTGGAAGCGGGTGCCGCGAAGCAGAATGAGCTTGGAGAGTCCGAGAGCGAATTCATCGGCGCGCGCGACGGCTTCTATCAGGCCACCGTATCCGAGACCGGATGGCCTTACGTGCAGTTTCGCGGTGGACCCGTCGGATTCCTGAAGGTGCTCGATTCCAGACGGATTGGTTTTGCGGACTTCCGCGGAAACGTCCAGTACGTCAGCGTCGGCAATCTCGACGCCGACGACAGGGTTGCGTTGATCCTGATGGACTACGCCAACCGCCAGCGTCTGAAAATCCTCGGCCGGGCGAGCGTGATCGATCGTCGGGATGACCCGGAACTGGTCGCATCACTCGCCGACCCGAAGTACGAGGCGCGCGTGGAGCGGGCGATCGTGATCGCGGTCGAAGCGTATGACTGGAACTGCCCGCAGCACATCACGCCACGATTCACGCAAACCGAAGTGCGTGCCGCGATGGAGCCGCTGCTGTCGGAGCTCGAGGAGCTGCGCGAGATCGTGAAAACGATGCGCGGCGGGGACAAGTAACGCCACGCGAATGCGGTCGGATGGCAGGGGCGTTTCGCGTCAACACGAAGGAGTTCACATGCACACCGCGATCAGGACGCGCTTCGGATTTTCCTCGACGGCAGACGAAGTCATTGAAGGCGTTGATCTCGCTGGCAAGCGCGCGATCGTGACGGGGGCCGCATCAGGCATCGGCAGCGAGACTGCGCGAGTGCTGGCGAACGCAGGCGCCGACGTCGTTCTCGCGGTGCGCCGTCCGGACGCAGGCGAACGGGTCGCACAAGGCATCCGCGAGTCGACGGGAAACTCCAGGGTCAGCGTCGCGCCACTGGACTTGTCGGACCTTCGCTCGGTGAGGGACTTCGTCGCTGCGTGGAACGGCCCGCTGCATATCCTCGTCAACAACGCAGGAGTGATGGCGATCCCGACACTGGAGAGAACATCGCAAGGATGGGAGATGCAGTTTGCAACGAACTTTCTCGGCCACTTCGCCCTCACCACGGGCCTCCACCGCGCGCTCGCGGATGCAGGCGGCGCACGCGTCGTATCGGTCAGCTCCAGTGGCAATCTGATTGCACCGGTGCTGTTCGACGATCTGCACTTCGACTTCCTTCCGTACGATCCATTGGTGGCGTATGGACAGTCGAAATCTGCCTGCGCATTGCTGGCGGTCGAAGCGACGCACCGTTGGTCCGGCCAGGGCATTTTTACGAATGCACTGAATCCGGGAGCCATTGCGACCAACCTGCAGAAGCACACCGGCGGGTTGAAGACGCCGCCCGAGCGCCGAAAGAGCGTGGCGCAGGGCGCCGCAACCTCGGTGCTGCTCGCCGCGCACCCGGCGCTCGACCGGATCGGCGGGCGTTATTTTGAAGATTGCAACGAAGCGCAGACGGTGACCCGGCGTCCTGCCGACTACAGCGGTGTCGCGCACTACGCGATGAATCCGGGCAACGCGCAGCGGCTTTGGGAAGTGGCAGCGGGACTGGTCTCCTGAGCGAATGCGCAACCGCAGTTCGACGGATCGCGGAGCCTCTACAGTCAG
>NZ_JBDSWZ010000259.1:0-14838 GCF_039926425.1 Dokdonella sp. | reverse complement strand
TGTTCCGCGACCAGCAGCGTCGCTACCAGCAGACGACCGCACTCAATCAGCGAAACCAGGACGCGATTCTGCGTCTCCTCGACGAGATGGGATCGCTCGCCGAAGGCGACCTGACCGTGAAGGCGACTGTCACCGAGGACATCACCGGTGCGATCGCGGACTCGGTGAACTTCGCGGTCGAAGCGTTGCGCAGCCTGGTCACGACGATCAACGAAACGGCCGTGCAGGTCTCTGCGGCCGCACAGGAAACGCAGGGCACGGCGATGCATCTGGCCGAAGCCGCGCAGCACCAGGCACGCCAGATCACCTCTGCGTCCGCCGCGATCAAGGACATGGCGACGTCGATCGACAACGTGTCGAAGAACTCGATCGACAGTGCGGAAGTGGCGCAGCGTTCGGTGCAGATCGCCGCGAATGGCGCACAGGTCGTGCGCCAGACGATTCAGGGCATGGACTCGATCCGCGACCAGATCCAGGAAACGTCCAAGCGCATCAAGCGCCTCGGCGAGTCCTCTCAGGAAATCGGAACCATCGTCGAACTGATCAACGACATTGCCGAGCAGACCAACATCCTCGCTTTGAATGCAGCGATCCAGGCTGCGTCGGCGGGTGAAGCGGGCCGCGGTTTCGCGGTCGTCGCCGACGAAGTGCAACGACTGGCGGAACGCGCATCGGGCGCGACGAAGCGCATCGAAACGCTGGTGCAGACGATTCAGTCCGATACCAACGAGGCCGTCAGCTCGATGGAGCAGACGACGTCCGAAGTGGTCTCCGGCGCGCGGCTCGCCGAGGACGCCGGTCACGCGCTTGGCGAGATTGAAACCGTGTCGAACAATCTTGCCGGACTCATCCAGGGCATCTCGACGTCGGCGCGCCAGCAGTCGGCCGCGGCGACAAACATCTCGGCAACGATGAACGTCATTCAGGAAATCACGTCGCAGACCTCGGTCGGCGCGAGCCAGACGGCCGAGTCGATCGGCAATCTGGCGCAGCTCGCTTCGGATCTGCGCCGCTCGGTCGCGGACTTCAAGCTGCCAGGATGAATCGACGCGCGATGACCACGTGTCATTCCATCAACTCTTCCGTTGCGGCGGCGCCCAGCGCCATCCGCATGGATCACGTCGGCCGTTGGAGTCGAGGGTAGTCGCATGAAGTTGCACGACGACGGCGAATTCACCGCCCTCAACTGGGTCAAGCAGGCGCTCGATGCGACGCTCGCGCAGGCGCGTGATTCGCTTGAGGCCTATGTCGAAGAGCCCGGTCACCTCGAGTCGATGCGTGCGTGCGTTGCGCATCTGCACCAGGTGCAGGGAACGTTGCGCATGGTCGAGCTGTACGGCGCGGCGATGGTGGTGGAAAACATGGAGCGGCTGGCCGAAGGCCTGGTCGCCGACACGATCCGCCAGCGCGAGGAGGGTTACTCCGTCCTGATGCGCGGCATGGTGCAGCTGCCCGATTACCTCGAGCGTCTGCAGAGCGGTCACAAGGACATTCCAATCGTCCTGTTGCCGCTGCTCAACGATCTTCGTGCGTGCCGCGGCGAAAACCTGATGACCGAGTCGGCGCTGTTCGCGCCCGACCTCAACGTTGTACTTCCGCCTTCCGCGGCCGGCAGCGCGCAGCCTCTTGCTCCGAATGAGCTGCGCACCCAGTCGCTGCGTCTTCGCCTTGCCTATCAGGCGGCGTTGTTGAAATGGTTTCGTGACGCCAGCGCCGCCGAGCACCTGCGTCGACTCCTCGATGTACTCGACCGCCTGCGCTCGATTTCGTTCGTTGCCGAGGCGCGTCGCCTTTGGTGGATCGCCAGTGGCGTAATCGAAGCCGTCGAGAGCGGCGGACTGGAAGCCAGCGTCGCGGTGAAGCTGTTGTTCGGTCGCGTCGATCGCGAGATCCACCGGTTCGCCGACCGTGGCGAGATCGGATTCGCGGCGTCGCCACCGCGCGAGCTGACCAAGAACCTTCTGTACTACGTCGCGCATTCCACAGCGACCGGCGCGCGCGCCAGCGCGATCCGCCAGAGCTACCAGCTCGACACGCTGCTGCCGACCGCAACCGAATTGCAGCACGCGCAAGGGTCGATGACCGGGCGCAACAAGAATCTTCTCGGCACCGTTTCGGCGGCGATCAAGGACGACCTGCTGCGCGTCAAGGAAGCGCTCGATATCTTCCTGCGCAGCGGCAATGCGGATGCGGCCGAGCTCGGCAACCAGGCCGAGATTCTCGATCGCGTCGGTGACACGCTCGGCATGCTCGGTCTCGGTGTTCCGCGACGGGTGGTGAGCGAACAGCGTGTGGTGATCGGCGAGATGGCGCAGCGCCAGCGGCCCATCGACGAGGGCGCGCTTCTCGATGTCGCGGGTGCACTGCTCTACGTCGAATCGTCGCTCGATGATCACATCGATCGACTGGGTGCGACAAGCGAAGCCGACGATTCGGGTGTGGAAAGCCAGCTCGAGCTTCCGCAGGCGGAAGTGCGAAAGATTCTCGATGCGCTGATGCGCGAAGCCGCCGTGAACATCCAGCAGGCGAAGCACGACGTCATCGAATTCATCGAGTCGCCGTGGAACCACGAACGCGTGGGTCAGATTCCCCGCCTGCTCGAAGAAATTTCAGGTGCGTTGCGCATGCTCGGCCTCGCCGATGCCGCGCAGCTCATGACGGCGATCGTCCGCTTCGTCGAGATCGAACTGATCGAGCACCGTCGAATTCCGACCGCCGAACAGATGGACAAGCTCGCCGATGCGCTGGCGGCGATCGAGTATTACCTCGAAGCGACGCGCGAGCAGCGACGCAATCGCGACAAGATCCTCGACGTGGCGCGAGAGAGTCTCGCGGCACTCGGCTATTGGCCGCCCCCGCCGGAACCGGAGCGGACAGCCATTCCGTCTCCAAGACCCATGCCGGATTCGGGCGCGACCTTCGCTCCGCTCCACGCGAATGCCATTGAGCCCCCACAGGCGCCGTCGCTGCAGCCGACGCCCGCCACGGAGACGGATTGGAAGGCCGCAGCCGATCTTGCCTACGGCGTGGTCGACGAGGACTTCCTGATCGAGGCGCCGCGCGCCCCGACGAGCGATCGTCTGCCGGATGTGCCGGTGGAGTTCGAGACGCAACTGCCGTCGATCGACCTGCTCCCCGGAGATGATCTGGGCGATCTGGTGATCGGCGACCTTCCGTCCACCGAACCGCAAGGCCAGGATCTTTCCGGATTGCGTCTGGTCGACACGAGCCCGGAAGAAGGCGCGAACTGGCACGAAGTCGAGGAGGAGGTCGAAGAGGAAGTTTCTGCAGCTGACGAGCCGGTGATCGGCTTCCAGCACACTGCGGGAGAAGAAATCGACGATGACATCCGGGAAGTGTTCATCGAGGAAGTGCAGGACGAGATCGTCAATCTGCGCGAACAGCTTCCCCTGTGGAAACGCGATCCCGCCAATCTCGACGACCTCAAGGCGATCCGTCGCTCGTTCCATACGCTGAAGGGGTCGGGTCGTCTGGTCGGCGCGATCGCGTTGGGCGAATTCAGCTGGAAAGTGGAGAGCCTGCTCAACCGAGTCCTCGAACGCGCAATTGCGCCGTCGCCGGCCATCGTCGCGCTGGTCGCGCATGCCATCGATGCCATTCCCGTTCTGCTGGCGTCCCTTCGCGGACAGCCTGAGGGGAATGCAAACCTTGCCGGCATCGTGGACACGGCGGATCGTCTGTCCGCCGGGGAAGACGCCTGGGTGTCGGAGCACGCTCCTGCAACGCGAATGGTCAAACGCATCGTGCGCCGTCCAATTCCAGCAGCGAAACGCGAACTCCCAGCGATCCGCGCCGACATTGGCAGCGTCTCCAGTTTTGCCGACCAGACCGGCGCGGCGGCCAGCGAACGGGAAATCGTTGCCGGTCCGCTGCCGAATGTCGACCCGGTGCTGTTCGACATCCTGCAAAGCGAAGTCGCAGCGCACCTGGGCGTGATCGAGGAATTCCTGGCGCAGTGTTCGCCGCAACCGATCGCCGCCACCGAGGAGCTTTTGCGCGCGGTGCACACGCTCAACGGCGCCATCGCGATGGTCGATATTCCGTCGATCGGCAAGGTGCTGGCGCCACTGGAAAACTACGTCAAACGCGTGCGCGGCGCAGGTGCCGCGCCGGAGGCGGACGGGATCGCAGCGCTGAGTGAAACCGTCGTGCTCACGCGCGAGGTGATGGAGCGGCTGACACGCCGAGCGGCTGATCTTCCCGATTCCACCGCGTTGGCGAATCGTCTCGTCGTATTGCGCGACAGCCTCCCGGACGCGTCTCTGCACGCGTACGTCGGCGAGGATGCCGGCGCGGGTCCGGGCCAGCCCGGCGAACCGCTGCAATCGATCCTTGACCCGGAACAGGACATCGTCCTGACCGAGGGTGATCTGACCGCAGACTGGGTGAGTCGATCCGGCCACGAATCGGCAGCACCCGACGCGCGGCTCGACACGCCGATGCCGGCGGACCTGGCGGCAGCGTTCGCCGACTTCGACGCACAATCGGCGGTGGATGCCGAGCCGATCGCCCGCCACGACCCTGCTGCACCCGACGTTTCCACATCGGAGCATCCCGAGGATCTGGACGCAGCGATCGAGCGGGCGTTGGGCTTTTTCGAAACGAATGCCGAATCGCTCACCGTCGATGCAGATGTCGTCGAGACCCTCGTCATCGAAAGCAGTTCACCGCAGACGACCGAGGCCGAATTCACTCTTGATCCGGATGCATCCTCGGCTGTGCGCGCTGAAGAGGAAGACGCGGTCGAGTCGTTCGTGTTCGAGACCGATCCTGAGGTGTCAACTGACGCGCCCATGACAAAGGCTGCGACAGTTCCGTCTCCGCTGGTCGAAGATCGCGAAACGTCGACGACGACCGCGCCTGCGAATGCGCTGCTTGCCGGCAAACAGGCGCCGCCGATCGCCGACGATCCGCAGCCTGACGGCCCACTTCAGATCGGCGACATCGACGACGACCTGCTCGATACCTTCGTGCAAGAAGGTGCCGACATCCTCGATCATTCTGATTCGCTGGTGGCGAGGCTGCGCGAAGCGCCGCACGACCGTTCGGTCATTGGCGAACTGCAGCGCGACTTGCACACGCTCAAAGGCGGCGCGCGCATGGCGGGCATCGCGCCGGTCGGCGACCTCAGCCACGCAATGGAATCCCTGATCGACGCATTCAGCGACGGTCGTCTCGCAATCGACCGCGTGGCAGTCGAATCGCTCGAGCGCGGCTTCGATCGCTTGCATGGCCTGGTGCAACGCGTCGCCCAGCGTCGCGCGGTTGCCATGCCGGCAAATGCGATTGCGCGTTTCGAAAGCCTGATCGCCGGCGATGTGCTGGCGGCTGCGCCACCGGCTCCGGTTGCGACGGCACTGGACAGCGTGCCGGAACCGGCACCCGTCGTCGAACACATCGAGTCCGCGGACGCCGTGGTAGATGCGGCGCCAGACGGTAGCCGCCCGGCCCCGCGTCACCTGACCGCGATGGACCAGGTCGAGGTCGTGCACGCGCCGCAGGAAATGATCCGCGTGCGTTCGGATCTGCTCGACTCGCTGGTGAACTATGCGGGCGAGGTGTCGATCTACCGCTCGCGGCTGGAACAGCAGATCGCGACGTTCCGTTTCAACCTGGTCGAATTCGACCAGACCGTCGCGCGCTTGCGCGAACAGTTGCGCAAGCTCGAGATCGAAACCGAGGCGCAGATCATCGCGCGATTCCAGCGCGAGCAGACGGACACCGGCATCGGCGCGTTCGATCCGCTCGAACTCGATCGTTTTTCGCAGTTGCAGCAGCTGTCGCGCGCACTCAGCGAGTCGGTTTCGGATCTGGTCTCCATCCAGGGACTGCTCGACGAACAGACGCGTCAGTCTGAAACGCTGCTCCTGCAGCAGTCACGCGTCAACTCCGACCTGCAGGAAGGCCTCATGCGCACGCGCATGGTGCCGTTCGATTCACTCGTCCCGAACCTCCGTCGTACGTTGCGCCAGGCGGCGCAGGAACTGGGCAAGAGAGCCCAGCTCAAGGTCGACGGTGCGCACGGCGAAATGGATCGCAACCTGCTCGAACGCATGAAGGCGCCGTTCGAACACATGCTGCGCAACGCGCTTGCGCACGGAATCGAATCGCCCGACGTGCGTACTGCGGCGGGTAAACCAGCCGAAGGCACGGTCAACATTGCGGTCAGTCGTGAATCGACTGAAGTGGTGCTGCGCGTCTCGGACGACGGAGCTGGCATGGACCGCGATGCGATCCGCCGCCAGGCGATCGAGCGCGGCCTCCTCAAGGCCGAAGCACAGATGTCCGATCGGGATCTGTACGGCTTCGTTCTCGAGAGCGGATTCTCGACTGCGCGCGAACTGACCCAGTTGTCCGGACGCGGTGTCGGCATGGACGTCGTCCACAACGAGATCAAGCAGCTCGGTGGCTCGCTCGTCATCGATTCGACGCCCGGCAAGGGCGTCAATTTCACGATCCGTCTTCCCTTCACCCTCGCGGTGACGCAGGCGATCCTCGTCAAGCTCGGCGAAAGCAGTTATGCGATCCCGATGTCGTCGGTGCAGGGCGTCGCGCGAATTGCGCAGGACGATCTCGATCGACGCATCGCCGAGGGCAACCCGAAGCACAACTACGGTGGTGAGGAATACACCATCTACGATCTCAGCCAGTTGATCGGCGTTCCGCGCGCACGCGCTGTGGTCGAGGAGACGCAGGTTCCGCTGCTGATGACACGCACCGGCGACCAGCGCGCGGCAGTGCGGATCGACGGCGTGGTGGGCTCGCGCGAAGTGGTCGTCAAATCGGTCGGTCCGCAGGTCAGTTCGGTGCCGGGCATCTTCGGCGCGACCATCATGGGCGACGGCGCGGTCGTGATCATTCTCGACCTCGCCCCACTGGTGCGACGACTCGCGGCGCTGCGTGCGCGGATCGAGGCAGGCAGCACCGAGGAAATGCCGGCCTACATGGCCGTCGTGCCGCAGCCGGTCGTCGAGACGCGACAGAAGCCGCTGGTCATGGTCGTCGACGATTCGATCACCATGCGCAAGGTCACCACGCGCGTGCTGGAGCGTGCCGATTACGACGTGGTGACCGCGAAGGATGGACTCGACGCGCTCGAGAAGTTGCAGGACACGGTCCCGGACCTGATGCTGCTGGACATCGAAATGCCGCGCATGGATGGCTACGAACTGGCGACCTACATGCGCAACGATTCGCGCATGCGCAAGGTGCCGATCATCATGATCACGTCGCGTACCGGCGAAAAGCATCGCCAGCGCGCTTTGGAAATCGGAGTCGAGCGATATCTCGGCAAGCCGTACCAGGAAGACGATTTGCTCAAGCAGGTCAATGAAGTGCTGGGGCGCGAACGTGTCCAGTAACGAATCGAGTGTCGCGGTTGCGCTCCTCTACGAGAAGCCCGAAGACGGCAATCTGATGCGGGATGTCCTGCGGTCGTTCGGTGCGTCGATTGTCTACGAGGCGCTGGCGAGTGAATTCGATCGCGCTGCGCTGGAGCAGTCACGCGCGAGCGTGGTGGTGGTGAATCTCGATGCGCAGAACGACCCCGATCTGGATGGGGTCTACGAGCTGCTCGACGATGCCCGCTATCGCGTCGTTTTCAACGAGAGCGAAGTGTCCAACAACCTTTCGGGCTTCGATCACGCACGCTGGGTACGCCATCTTGCCGCCAAGGTTCTTGGAGCCGATGTCGACCCGCCACGTCCCGCGGATGCGCGGCCCGTGCCCGCTCCTTCCGTGCAGTACACGACCCCGATCGCGGCACCGCCGGCACCCAACGAAGGGGTGACACGGTTTTCCGCGTCACCGGCCGATGTCGCTACAGTCCAATCCACTCCGCTGACAACGGACGAGTGGACATCCACGCGCGTCGGCGCCGAGCCGGCAGCAGGCGCGCCGTCTGTTGGCGACGTCGAGGCCGGCGAAGTCGACCTGATCGATTTCGACGCGTTGCTGGAAATGCCGGGCGTGGGCCCGCGCGACTCGATGCAGTCGGCGGCGGGCTTTGGCGAATCGGATCCGCCGCCGCCGTTGAGCGACGCGTTCCAGATCGACTTCGACGACGATTCCGGAGAATTCGCAAGTGACGAGTCCATTGTGCAGGGCCTTGAAGGCGTGCACCTCGATGAAGCAGGTCTGACACTCGGCGGTGCCGATGGTCCGGCTGACGCCGGATTGACGGCGGACGCGAGCGATCTCGATCTCGACCTCGATTTCGATCTGGACATGGATCTTGACGCCCACGCATCGGTGCCTGTCTCGCCGGCCCTCGACCCTGCCGAGCCCGTCGTGCCTCAGGTCGTCAGCGCGCCAGCGTCGTGGGCGCTGGAATTTGACAGTTCGGAATTGCCTCTTTCCGCTCCGACCGGACGCGCCGATTTCGGAATCGAGAAGCTGCGCGCCGAGGAATATCTGGCGCCGGAGAAAAATGAGGCTGCGGAAATCGAATTCGCCGACGCGGCAAATTCCAGTTCGCTGGAACTCATCCCAATCGAGGAAGCGGTCGTGCCGAGGGCCGCTGCCATCGAGGACCATGAAAACTGGCTCGACCCGGATGCCGTCGTCATTGCGAAGGCGGCGGTGCAGCAGGTGTGGGTGCTTGGCGCCTCCATCGGCGGACCCGAAGCCGTGCGTGAATTTCTTGCGCGGATTCCGCGCGACTTCCCTTCGCTCTTCGTGCTGGCACAGCATCTGGGCGATGAGTTCGTCGGCATGATGACCAACCAGCTCATGCAAGCGACCAAATTGACGGTGCGGACGCCGGCACACGGCGAGAGGGTCGCCCACGGTGACATCGTGGTCGTTCCGAATTCCCACCGTCTGCTGATCGACGCCGAAGGCGTCGTGGTTCTCGAGCGCAATACCGGATCCAGCGCGTTCAGTCCGTCGATCGACCGCGTGTTGCACGACATGGCAGACGCGTTCGGCGCGCAAGCCGGAGCGATCATCTTTTCCGGCATGTCCAGCGACTCGGCCGACGGGTGTCGCTATCTCGCCGAGCAGGGCGGGCTCGTTTACGCGCAGCGACCCGATACCTGCGTGGTCAGCTCGATGATCGACGGTGTCTGCGAGACCGGCGTCGTGAGTTTCCTCGGCTCGCCACAGGAATTGGCCGAAAAATTGCTTCAAACGAAACCGTAAGGCATCGGATCGCTGACGCGACGCGCGATCCAGTCGGCACATCTGCACAGAATGATACGCACCACTCAACGGTTGAACAGGCGGGGAAATCGAGATGGCTGAATTACCGCGCGAAATCCGCGGCGTGATGGTGCCTGTAACGGAAGGGCGCCTGTTGCTGCCGAACGCCACCGTCGCCGAAGTGATCAGCTACACGAAGCCGGAGGCTGTGGAAGGTGCGCCGGCGTGGTTGCTTGGTCGCCTGGCCTGGCGTGGCTGGCGTCTTCCGCTGTTTTCGTTCCCGATGCTCACCGGCAAGCTCGAAGACGAAAGTCGCAGCAATGCGCGCGTCGCGGTGCTGAAGGCTCTCGGTGGCAATGCCGGCATGCCGTTCATCGCGCTGTTGGCGCAGGGCTTCCCGCGGTTGACCACGATCACCCCGGAACTGCTGATTCCAACGTCCGACGAACATCAGTTCGCCGCCGGCGTGCGCGCCGAAGTGCTGGTGCGCGACGATCGCGCGACGATTCCGGATCTCGACGTGATCGAGGGAATGGTTGCGCGCGCGATCGCCGCGTAAGGCGAACGCGGTTCCGGTCGCATTGTGCGATCCCGCTCTTCAAGCAGGACTGTTCACGCCCGTCAGCATTGATCGGGCACTTCAATCAGGGCGGGAAACGCGAACCAGCATGCTGCGCGCCACGATATCGTGCCAGCAGCGCCGGCGCTGATCGAACAGACTCCACAGGAATCCGCCGCCGATTGCAGCCAGTGACAGCAACGCGGCGAAAAAACGCAGACCGGCCCGCGTCCACGACAAGGGGCCACCGTCGTTCGCAACGACCTGCAAGCGCCACGCACGCATGCCGATGGTCTGTCCGCCGCGCGCCCACGACACGACGAAGTACGCCGCCGTCACGATCAGCAGTGCGCCACGCAAGGCCGCGTTATACGCGAACGATGGATGGGCGATATCGACGTCGCCACGCGCGAGCAGCAACATCGAACCGGCCGTCAGCATCCACAGCGCGATCAGCGGGAACAAGTCGTAGACCGCCGCGGCGATCCGCAACCACAGCGGAGCGGACGTGGAAGCGTTCATCGGATTCCATTTCATTGGCAACCATCAGGGTCCCGGTTTAGGCTCCTCTGCGCAAGAGTGCGAGCGACAGAGGGAGGACGAATGGAAAGCGCGACACGTTTGCCAGATCGACCCGGTCGTCGCGAACCGTCGGATGGGTCCGTGCCGGACACGGCGGCAGGTATTGCGCCGGACGATGCCGAACGCATTGCTTTTTTCCTCGAGCGCGCATGGTCGGAACTTGGACTGGCCGACAATACGCTGGCCAGTTATCGGCTTGACCTCGAAGGATTCTCGCGCTGGCTCGGCGCGCGCGCGCGTTCCCTTTCCGATTGCGGGCGCACTGAGCTGCAGTTGTTTCTCGGCGAGCGCAGTACGTCCGGAGGAGCAACCGGGCGCGGTTACAAGGCGCGTTCGAATGCGCGGCTGTTGTCGTGCCTGCGGCATTTCTATCGCATGCTGGTCCGCGACGGACGCCTCGCTGTAGATCCCACTCTGCTGATCGACGCGCCGAAGTTGCCGAGAAGCTTGCCCAAGGCGCTCTCCGAATCGGAGATCGACGCACTCCTGCGCGCGCCGTCCAGCACGCCGCTCGGTTCGCGCGATCGCGCAATGCTGGAACTGATGTACGCAACGGGCTTGCGCGTGAGCGAGCTGGTCGGCATCACGGCCAGCCAGGTGAATCTTCGCCAGGGCGTGCTGCGCGTGGTGGGCAAGGGCGGCAAGGAGCGTCTGGTTCCGCTCGGCGACGAAGCCGCTCACTGGTTGACGAGCTATATCGGCGAGGCGCGCCCGGTTCTACTGAAGGGAGGGCGCAGCGATGCGCTGTTCGTCAGCAACCGCCGCGCCGCGATGACCCGCCAGATGTTCTGGGTACTGGTGAAGAAACATGCGCTCGCCGCCGGGATCGCGCCGGCGCGGATCTCGCCGCATGTGCTGCGCCATTCGTTCGCCACGCATCTGCTCAATCACGGTGCCGACCTGCGCGCCCTTCAACTCATGCTCGGCCACACGTCGCTGTCGACCACACAGATTTATACGCTGGTCGCGAAGGAAGGCCTGAAGCGACTGCATCAGCAGCATCATCCGAGAGGCTAGTTGCGCCGAAAGAGGCACCAGGCGAGGCATGCGGATCGGCCGTGAAACGGCTTTCGCCCATGAGGATGTCCGGTGACGGCACGGTTGAAAAACATCCGCGCAGACATGATCAGGAGCACGTGACTTTCGCGCTCCCCGGCTGCGTGAGACAATCGCCAACCCGTTCAGGGAACGAAAAGCAGCCAGGCGCGGTCCATAGCCTCCTTGCGCATCGCTTCGTGCCGAAAGATTCGGTGCTATCGCCCGTTCTCTCCATCGATATCTGCAAATGAGGTTCATCATGCGTCTTCTTTTGATCGTTCTCGGACTGCTGCTGGCCGGCAATGCGCTGGCTGCGACGCCGGAGGAGATCGTCCGCAAGGCGATGGCCAACATCACACCGCAACTGAAGGTGGATGCGGCACAGGAATCGCAGGTTCCCGGATTCTACGAGGCAATCGTCGGCGGCGAATTCGTCTATGTGAGCAAGGACGGCCGCTACGTTCTGGTCGGAAGCGCGTTCGATGCCACCAACAAGGTGGATCTGACGAACATCGCGCGCGCCAAGGTGCGCCGGACTGCGCTGGCGAAGATCGGGCCGGACAAGCGCATCATCTTCCCGCCCAAGGCGCCGATCGCGACGAAGCACACGGTGACGGTGTTCACCGATGTCGATTGTCCGTTCTGCCGCCGCTTCCACGAGCAGGTCGCGCAGTACAACGCGAAGGGAATTGCTGTCGATTACCTCTTTTATCCGCTTTCGATCCATCCGGGCGCCGACAAGAAGGCCGAAGCGGTCTGGTGCTCGAAGGATCGCACGAGCGCGTTCACTGCGGCGATGTCCGGGCAGGATCCCGGCAAGGCGACGTGCCCCAACCCCGTGCCAGAGCTGATGCAGCTTGCCCAGTCGCTCGGTATCGGCGGAACGCCGACGATGCTTGCCGATGACGGTAGCCAGATCTCGTCACAGATTGCCATGTCGCCTGACCTGCTTGCCGCCGAACTCGATCGTCTGGCCGCGGCCAGCTCCGCGAAAAACTGAGGATACGCACGATGAAACTCCGCACTCTCTCTGTTCTGTGTTCGGGCCTTTTTCTCTCGTGCGCGTACGCGGCAGAGCCCGCAAGCGATGCGGCGGCCCGCAAGACGCTGCAGGAACTCGTTCCGCAGGCGAAGATCGACGTGATCGAACCTGCTCCGCTGCCCGGCTATCGGCAGGTGATCGTCGGCCACCAGATCGTCTATGTCAGTGACGACGGCAAGTACCTGTTGCAGGGAACGTTGTTCGACAGCCCGTCGAAACGCGACCTTACCGCGGCACGCTTCGCAGGCGAAGCGAAGAAGCGCGTCGACGCAGTGCCCGCCTCCAAGCGCATCGTGTTCGCGCCGTCGGGCAAACCGAAATACACCGTCGCGGTATTCACCGACATCGATTGCGGTTATTGCCGCAAGCTGCATTCGCAGATGAGCGCATACAACCAGGCCGGAATCGAAGTGGATTACCTCTTTTTCCCGCGCTCGGGCGTCGGCACTCCTTCGTACGACAAGGCCGTGTCGGTCTGGTGTGCGAAGGATCGCAACGCCGCGTTCACCGCAGCGAAGGGTGGAGCGACTCCCGCGCCGTTGAAGTGCGACAACCCGGTGGCCGAGGAATTCGCGCTCGGCTCGCAAGTGGGCGTTGACGGAACCCCGACGATCTTCGCGCCCGACGGCACCAAGCTGGGAGGCTATCTTCCGCCCGACCAGCTTCTGGCCAAGCTGCAGGCGTTGGAAAAGGCTGGCCTCGCCGCGAACTGAGCGACGTCAATCGTGCTGAAACCGACGCCCGGCACATGCCGGGCGTCGTCGTTTACGGGGGACGAATGTCTGGCGACGGCCGGGTAGGGACGACGCCGGCGCGCATCCGCTATCATGCAAGGCTGTCCTCGACGCCGCCCGCGCCATGATCGCCCTCGACGGCCGCTCCGCGTTATCCGCATTCCGAATCGATCGGTTGAATCACGCGCTGGCAGCCATTGCGCCCGGCGTGATTCTTCGCGCGTCGCATCACGTGTACTTCGTCGACGCCGAGCAGGACGCGTCGCTTGACCTGCCGAAGCTGTGCGATGTCGTCGAAGCACACCCCCGCGCTGCAGGCGCCGCGACTCTCTGGGTCGTTCCCCGTCTGGGGACACGCTCACCCTGGTCGAGCAAGGCGACCGACATTCTCGTCGGCTGCGGTTTTCCGGTGCGCCGGATCGAACGCGGGCTTGCACTCGACATTGACGGCATGCCAGCGGTCGGGAGCGCCGCGCGCGACCAGGTCACCGCCACGTTGCATGATCCGATGACCCAGTCGCTGGTCGACTCGATCGCCGATATCGCGCACCTGTTCGATGCCGGTGTTCCGTTGCAGCTCGAACGGATCGAACTCGGCAACGACGCGGTCGCTGCGCTTGAAGCGGCGAATCTGCGTCTGGGTCTCGCGCTCGCTGCGGACGAAATCGCGTACCTGGCCGAGAGCTACGGTGAGCTGATGCGCGATCCGTCGGACGCCGAGCTGATGATGTTCGCCCAGGCCAATTCCGAGCATTGTCGCCACAAGGTGTTCAATGCATCGTTCACGATCGATGGCGCCGCGCAGCCACGCTCGCTGTTCGCGATGATCCGCAATACGCACCAGGTTTCTCCGGCGCATACGCTGTCGGCGTATCACGACAATGCCGCTGTCATCGCCGGCCATCCGGCGGCGCGTTTCTTCGCCGACGCGGCGGACGGCAGGTTCGGCTCGCACATCGAGGACGTGCCATACGCCATCAAGGTCGAGACGCACAACCATCCAACGGCAATCTCTCCGTATCCTGGAGCCGCGACCGGCTCCGGTGGCGAGATCCGCGACGAAGGCGCGACCGGTCGCGGCGGAAAGCCCAAGGCGGGGCTGGTGGGCTTCACCGTTTCGCACCTGCGTATTCCGGGTCTCGCTCGCCCGTGGGAAAGCGAGCGTCCATTGCCGCCGCGCTTCGCGAGCGCATTCGAGATCATGCGGGATGGCCCACTTGGTGGCGCCGCATTCAACAACGAATTCGGACGCCCTTGTCTCGGCGGCTATTTCCGGACATTCGAACAGGAAGGCGGCGCGCGCGGTGTGCGCAGCGGGTACGACAAACCGATCATGATCGCGGGCGGGCTGGCGAATCTGCGCGCAACCGACGTCGACAAGCGAACGCTGCAGGAAGGCGACGCGGTGATCGTCCTCGGTGGTCCGGCGATGCTGATCGGTCTCGGCGGCGGCGCTGCATCGTCGATGGCGGCCGGCGCCAGTTCCGAGCAGCTGGATTTCGCGTCGGTGCAGCGCGACAACCCGGAAATGGAACGGCGCTGCCAGGAAGTCATCGATGCGTGCTGGGCTCGCGGCGATGCCAATCCGATCGTGTCGGTGCACGATGTCGGCGCCGGTGGTCTGTCGAACGCGATTCCCGAGATCCTCAACGATTCGGGCGTCGGCGGTCGCATCGACCTGCGCACGATCCCCAGCGACGATCCTCAGCTGTCGCCAATGC
>NZ_JBDSWZ010000258.1:0-5353 GCF_039926425.1 Dokdonella sp. | reverse complement strand
GCGCCCACGACCCTACTGGCGTGCACCGCGCAGATTGGCGGGATTGCCTGGGAGGGTACTGCGCCACGGATTGATGTCGAGTCCGCCGCGCCGTGTATAGCGCGCGTAGACGCTGAGTGCCGTGGGCGCACACCGGCGCATCAGGTCCATGAAGATGCGTTCGACGCAGTGTTCGTGGAATTCCGCGTGTTCCCGAAAGGAGACGAGATAGCGCAACAAGCCTGCACGGTCGATGCGCGCTCCCTCGTAGCGGATCTGCACGCTGGCCCAGTCGGGCTGGCCGGTCACCGGGCAATTGGATTTCAGCAGGTTGGAGACGAGACTCTCGCACACGTCGGTCGCTTCGTCGGATCGCCGGAGCAGGTCCGCGTCCGGTGGTCCATAGTCGTCGAAATCGAGTGCCTGGGCGTCGATCGATTCGCCGTCGGGTTCGCCGATCGACGCATTCGCAAAGCGCTCCGGCACTGTCAGCACCACACCCACATCCGCCCCGCTCGCCGCCGAAAGATCACACACCAGATGCGCGCGCAGCGCAGCAGCGTCCTGCAGCCGCTCGCGGTTGAAACTGTTGAGGTAGAGCTTGAACGATTTCGATTCGATGATCGCCGGTGAATTGGCAGGAACGCGGAACTCGGCAATCGCGACCTCGGGTTTGCCACGCGGATCGAGCCACGACAGTTCGTACGCGTTCCACACGTCCACGCCATGGAACGGCAGCGTCTCGCCAATGCCAAGCGCGGCGCGGTTGGGCGCGCGCGGAATCGGAAACAGCAGGCCCGGATCGTAGCGATCCGCATAGGCGACGGATTGGCCAAGCACGCTGCCGGTGGCGGTGTTGTCGTTGAGGGAGCTCATGGGGGCGAAAGCATAGCGCGCGACCGGCGATGCCGCCGCGACCCCTGATGCAATGCATAGGCTGGACGACCAGCGGTCGGCCGGCAGCTTTTTCGCGGAACCGACCCAGGAGCGCCGGCCGCAAAAAAAGCGTCCGGCCTACGAGAAGAAGCGATCGGGGTGGCGGATGCCTCTGCGATGCCACTCACGCGCGATGTTCGCGTGCGAGGTATTCCTCGCTCTGCATCTCGATCAGGCGTGATTCGGTGCGGGCAAATTCCGCACGCAGCCGGGCGCCGTCGTACAACTCGACGATCGGCGCTGCGGCCGACAGCACCAAGTTCACACCGCGATCGTAGACCTCGTCGACCAGTTCGACGAACCGGCGCGCGGCGTCGTCGGTTTGCGGCGTGAACTGCGGAATGCGTGAGACCAGAATCGTGTGGTACGCCTTCGACAGCTCGATGTAGTCGGCCACACCGCGCGGGCCGTCGCAGAGCGCGTCGAAATCGAACCAGATTGCGCCGTCGGCTTCGCGCCGCACAGCGATCGCGCGATCGTTGAGGGAGAGCTCGAAATCCTGCCGCACGACACTGCGGGCGACGCGGTTGAAGATCGCCAGCATGGCGCGCTCCGCGAAAGCGTCCGGCGGCGTCAGATACACCGGCGCCTGCTTCAGCGCACGCAGGCGCCAGTCGTGCGCCGATATCAGCTCGACAACCTCGCAATGTTCCTCGATCAGCGCGATTGCCGGAAGGAACCGTTCGCGCTGCAGGCCATCGCGGTAGAGGTCGACCGGAGGCGTATTGGAGGTCGTGACCACCACCACGCCACGCGCGAACAACGCGCGCAGCAGATTTGCGAGGATCATCGCATCGCCGATGTCGCCGACGAAGAATTCATCGAGCACCAGCACGCGCGTCTGCTCCGCGATGCCGGCCGCCACGTCGACGAGCGGATCGCTGCGGCCCTCCAGCGCGCGCAGTTGCGCATGCACGTCCTGCATGAAACGGTGGAAATGCACGCGGCGCTTGCGTGGCGTGGTGAGCGCGGCATGAAACAGGTCGCACAGGAAGGTTTTTCCACGGCCGACGCGGCCCCACAGATACACGCCGCGCACCGCAGGCGCTTCGTGTCCGCGCACGCGCTGCCACAACGACGCAGGACGCTCCGTTTCGAGCTCACGCCACACGCGATCCAACGCGGGAAGCATCGCGCGCTGCGCCGGATCGTCCTGCCATTCGCCAGAGACCACACCCGCGGCGTAGCGTTCGCCGGGCGATGACGCGACAGCTGCTGCCGTCATGCGCGCAGCGGCGGCAGGTTTCCGCCGACCGCGTTCTTCACCGCGCCGCGCAAATCCATCAGCCGGCGATGGAAGAAATGCCCGGTCTCCGGCATCCGGATGACGGTCGGCGGCGGTTGCAGGCCCGCCGCCCATTCGAACACGGCGTTCGGATCGACCACTTCGTCTTCTTCGCCCTGCACGATCAGCCAGGGACAGGCGGGCGGTTCAATCGGCGCGAATTCGAAGCGCCCGACCGGCGGTGCCACCAGGATCACCTGCGCCGGATGGATACGCGGCGCGGCACGCAGGGCAACGTAACTGCCGAACGAAAATCCCGCGAGCCAGCGCGTGTCGCCAGGGCGCGCCTCGCGCAGCCACTCGGCAATCGCCACGAGATCGTCGGTCTCGCCGACCCCGTTGTCATGCACGCCTTCGGACTGGCCGGTCCCGCGGAAGTTGAAGCGGACGGTGGCAATGCCGAGATCGAGCAGCGCGCGCTCGAGAATCGTCACGACCTTGTTGTGCATCGTGCCGCCCTGCACCGGATTGGGGTGCGCAATGATCGCGACGCCGCTGCGCGCGATGTCCACATCGGGCAGTGCGCACGCGAGTTCGATCGCGCCGACCGGGCCGGGCAGCAACAGCGCGCCAGAAGCTTGGGGAAACGCAGGAAACGTCATCGCGGTGTCGCCGGTTGTCGTCGTCGCACATGATACCGTGCGCGCGAATTGGCTCCTCGTCACGACCCACGATGAATCACCTCGCCCACGCCTGGCTCGCAATGCCCGACGACGACATCGTGCTCGGCGGACTGATGGCGGATTTCCTGCGCGGCGCGGTGGACCCGCAACTGCCTCGCGGCGTGCGCATCGGCATCGCGCTGCATCGTGCAATCGACGGCTACACCGACGCGCATCCGCAGGTCGTCGCTGCGCGACGGTTGTTCGAGCCACCGTACCGACGCTACGCCGGCATCCTCATCGACGTCTGGTTCGATCACCTGCTCGCGCGACGCTGGACTCGCCATGCCGACGGAAGCGTGGCCTCGTTCTCGCAGCATGTGCAGCGCTTGCTCGCCGCACGCGACGTCGAGCTGCCGCCACGCCTGCAGGACTTCGCCCGCTACATGCGCAGGCACGACCTGCCGGCCGCCTATCAGGACGTCGAGACGATCGACCGGGTGTTCAACGGGTTGTCGCACCGCCTGTCGCGCGAGAATCCGCTTGCGACTGCGCGACCGGTTCTGGCGGCGCAGTCCGATGCACTCGAACACGCCTTTGCGCAGTTCTTCCCGCAGCTCGCCGCATTCAGCGCGGGGGAAGTGGCGCGGATCGAAGCGCGGCTGGCGTAGGCGCCGCAGGGAGATCGCGTTCGTGATGCAGAGCGATTCCCGCGGACTCGGGATGGCATCGTTGGTTGAGCGGTTGTCGGGCGGTTGTTGGGTCGTTCTCGAACGGTCGGCGCCTACTTGACCTGAGAGACCATCCATTCAACGGTGGCCTTGACCTGCGCATCGCTGAGCGCCGGATTGCCGCCCTTCGCAGGCATGATCCCGGCTTTGCCGTTGTAGCCTTCGATCGCATGCTTGACCAGGGTTTCGAGACCTTGCGCGACGCGTGGCGCCCATGCGGGCTTGTCACTGATCATCGGTGCGCCCGCGACGCCCTTTTCATGGCAGCTGTGACAGAGGTTGCCGTAGATCGTCTTGCCGTCGGTCGTACCGCCGTATGCGACCTGCGAAGCGGCCGCCTTGGCCGATGCGTCGGCCGCAGCCTGCATCGCCGCGCGGCCGGTATCTCCCGAATACACGCCGCCGACCGGCGCGATGCGCTGTTCGGTCAGCTTCTGCTTGTCCGGATTCTGCGCCGGCGGATGGTCGCCGTAGATGTGGTTGGCCAGCACGAGAAGCAGCACCGCGACAAACGCGAGAAAGCCGATCAGCATCGCGAACTGCTTGAGGAACGCCGAGTCGGTCGGGGTGATGGGATTGGTCACGGGACTACCTCTGCAGGAGCGAACCCGCAAGGACGGGTCCAGCGGCCGGGCAAGCGACAAAAACTCCGGGGATTATAGCGGCGGCTTCCGCCGGGCGGGAAGGCGGAGGGGTATTGACCGGCTGCGACGATCAGACGCATGCCCACGCGGCGTCCGGCACGCATTCACCGATGTGCACACGCCAGTCGGTGCCCTCGCCCCGTTTCAGCGCGAACGCCATGCAATGCGCAGGATCGGGTTGAGCCACTCCGAACTGCCACGCAGCCTCGCTGTCGTCGACCATCGCATCGAACGCCACGCGCAGTGGCGGCGGGCGGTCGAGGTCGAACGAGAAATGCTGCAGTCCCACCGACAGCCCGATGCCGCGCGCCTTGACGTAGGATTCCTTCAGCGTCCACAGCGCGAAGAATCGCTCGCGCCGGAGAGGCGGAGGGAGCCGCTGGAACGACGCGAACTCCGTCGACGAGAAATAGCGCTGCGCAATCTCGTCGATGTGCGAATCGCGCGCGGTGTGCTCCACGTCGACGCCCGCATCGATGCCGCGCACGAAAATGGCAGCGACGATGCTGCGCGCGTTGGACAGGTTGAAGCGCAAATTGATCGGCGCACCGGGAGAGTCGATCTGCGGCCGACCATGTTCGTTGGCCGAAAAACGCCACTCGCTCGGCGCGCGGCCGTCGTAACGCGAAAGACCAAGACGACAGAGCGCGCGCGTCAGCAGGTATTCGTGACGCAGCGGTTCGGTGGCGAACCGCGCGAAACGCTCGGCTTCATCCGGCGACAGCAGCGAACGGTAATACGCCAGCCGCTCGGGCGTGCAGCACACATCGGTGCGCGCGTACCACAGGTGCGCTTCACCGCGCTCGGGCAGGAACGACGGCATGCGGGAGGCTGCGGCCTGCGTGGGAATCGATGGCGCGCCCGGAGGGATTCGAACCCCCGACTCCTTCCTTCGGAGGGAAGTACTCTATCCAGCTGAGCTACGGGCGCGTGGTCGCAATTCTCGCACGAACCGTTTCAGCGTTGCACGGCAAGCTTGCTGTGGCGGATTCCGTAGCCGAAATACACCAGCATCCCAATGCCCATCCACAGCGCGAACCGCTCCCACGTGACGAGAGGCAGTCCCCAGATCAGCAGCAGCGAAAACGCGATGCCGAGGGGGGCGACGAACCACACGGCCGGCGTGCGGAAGCCGCGCGGCACGTCCGGACGGCGCACGCGCAGCAGCATCACCGC
>NZ_JBDSWZ010000257.1:0-7418 GCF_039926425.1 Dokdonella sp. | reverse complement strand
TCATCACCGTGTCGCTCCATCGATAAGCCGCCTTCAACGAGCCCGACCATTCATCCTCGGACAACGTCTGGTGTGTACGTCGCCCGTCAAACAGCGGGTTCGACCATGGCAGGCACAGGTATCCGATTACCGTCGGCACGACGTTGGCAAGATACGCGGCCGGAACGCCTCGGGCAGCCAGTGCCGCAGCAACAGCAGCGGGATTGCCGAGGGCTGCGCCGCACGCGTGCCCACCGTTCGGATTGTCGTAGAACGAATCGACATCCTTGGTCTGGTGCGTGAACCGGGCTCCTGCTGTCAGTGCAAGGGCATCGGTCGCATGGAACGTGACGTTGCCGAAGGCGGCATGGCTCTTCGCGTCCTGCGTCCAGCGATCATCGGTCGCCTGCCCCGACAATGCCGCGCCGAACGGCAGCCCAGTGGCGTGTGACAGGAACGACGCAGCACCGCTGGTGTCGACGAGGCCGACAGGAAACGCCGCCGCGATGTTGTTCAACAGTGCAATCGACAGATAAGGCTCATAGGCCGGACCCAGCGTGATCGCGTCATCACGCCTCAGGTGTTCGTTGTCGAAATACAACCCGCCCATCCAGTCGACGCGTCCGCTGGTTCCTGCGAGCCGGAGTTCCTGGCTGAAGGTGCGGAACTTCACGTCGTTCTGACCCGGGCCGAATCCGCGATACCACAGATCGGCGCCGCTGTAGTCGAGGTCGGACGAACTGATGCCGTCCCAGTCGCGCACACTGGTGATCGACGTCAGCGTTGCGTGATCGAACCACGGTGTGTTCCAGTTGACCTCCACCGAGAGGCCCTTGTCGGTGACGTCCTGCTCGGTGCCCCGATTGCTGTACACGAGCCGCTGCGACGGATCCGCCACCGCAATCACTCCATTGCCCCCGGCGAGTGCATTGACGATTGCAGCGGCCGGTCCATTGAACGTGGTCGCGCCGGTGCAGCAGTTTTCGTCGCGATGGGTGTAGTCGCCGATGATCAGCACGTCCAGATCGCTGGTCGGATTCAACAGCAGCTGTGCGCGCAGCGAATGGAAGTCCTGGTCGCCGTCGTCACGTCGCGCGCGCGGACCGACGCCAGGATCGACGTCGTTGAAGCCCGAGTGCTCGCGATCGACCGCGTAGACGCGAAACGCTGCATTGTCGCCAAGCCGGTTGCTGTAACCGGCAGCAATCCCGAGCTGGTCATAGTTGCCTGCGGTCAGGTCGACATAGCCTTCTTCGGTCATCGATGGCCGTTGCGTTGTGACGTTGATGATTCCCGCGGACGTGTTCTTCCCGAAGAGCGTGCCTTGCGGACCCTTCAGTACTTCGATCTGCCGGATCTCGCCGAGATCGCCGAACGCGACGCCGGTGCGCGCACGCTGGACACCGTCAATGACGACGCCGACCGACGATTCGAGACCCGGATTGTCGCCGACCGTGCCGATGCTGCGGATGCGTGCAGTGGTCAACGTTTCCGCGCCTGTGCTGGTGACGCTGAGGTCGGGCACGAGGATCTGCAGATCCTTCAGATCGCGCACGGTCGCATCCTTCAGTGTCTGCGCGTTCAGCGTGACCATCGTGACCGGGACGTCCTGCAGGTACTCCACGCGTTTTTGCGCGGAGACCTGGATTTCGCTCAACGTGGTGGCCTGGTCGGCATCGCCCGGCGTCCCGATTCCATCAGGTGCGGCCGCGTCTGCAGCGATCGCTCCCACGCAGACGACGATACCGAGCACGGTGAAGACCGCCCGCGCCACGGCATGCCCGCGTTGATGATGATGTGTTGTCATGTGCCCCCCTTCCGCTGCGGACTCTCGTTCCTGCGCAGCGTTGCGTCAATGGGGCATCGTTGGACAGACGCGTCGGGGCATCGTCAAGCGTGCATGCGCGAGCTCTGTCGGACGAGTCGTCAGCGCTGGCGCCGCGTGTGGGAGGCGAACGGCACGCTCACGCGGGTGCGAACCATCGCCAGACTTCCGAGCAGCATTGCCAGCAGCGCGCTGGCCAGCAACGAGAATGCGGGCACCGCTCGCACGTCTCCGGCGTCCGCCGCGGGCTGCAGTTCGAATGCGCCGATGTCCGCGGCTGCGCCCTGCACGCGTTGGTAGCCACTGCCACGCTGATCGAATGGACCCCCTGCAGGATTCGTCCCTGCGTCGATCGCGGCGCTTCCGGGGAGTAGCGCACGTGTGCGCGTCGGCCCGCCGTTGGATGCCAACGGCGCGAGTCGCGGGTCCGCTTTGATCGTATCGTCGGGCAGCACGATGCCCGGATTGCTGTGGCCGACCAGATTGTGATCGCCGGCAAACACGATGGCCGGCGCGTTGGTTTCGAGATTGGCAAACGTGTCGGCCGAAGACGTGTTGCCGGCGACGATACTGCTGTTCATCAACGAACCGGCAATGCCGATCCACACTCCGCCGCCGCCGCCGTTCGCATGGTTGCCGGCGACAGTGGCGCTGTTCAATTCAATCGTCGAAGGCCAGCGCATCAGGAATCCTCCGCCGATTCCGTTCGCCGCGACGTTTCCCGAAATTGTGCTGTTGGCGACTGACACCGGATTGAACGCGGCGACGCCACCGCCCCGTTCCTGGCTGTAGTTCGAATCGATGGTCGAATCGATGATGGGGCCGCCGACGACGGTGACGAGCGCGCCGCCAATGTCGTAACTCGACCGACCGGGATTCACGTCGTGGACGGCGCGGTTGCCCGTCACCGTGCTGGCATTCAACGCCATCGAATACACGAACGCCCCGCCACCGAATGCCGCGGTCCCCGCCGCCGGGTGAACGCCCTTCGCGACATTGCCGGACAGTGTGCTGTCGAGCATGGTGAGCGAGTAGGCGTAGATACCGCCGCCGTAAGCTCCTTCACCGCCCGCGTAACAACCGCTTACTTCGGCGTGGTCGAGCGTCATGTAGCCGGCCGACGCGACACAACCGCCGCCGGCGACATCGAACCCGGTTTCCCGGTTGCGACCGTTGCGGATCGACAGTGACTGGAACGTCAGCGCGCCTCCACGCGGATGAAGGAACACGCGGTCGGCGTGGTTGCCGTCGATCACCTGGAGCGAGCGGCCCTTTCCCGTCAGCGTCAAGCTGTCGACCGGAATCTCGATTGCGCCGGTTGTCAGCGTGATCGTCGAACACGCGAGCTGCCTCAGGTCGACCATCGACCCGTCCACGGCATTCCTGATCGTTTCGCGCAGGCTGCCGGGGCCGTCGTCCTCGCAGTTGCCCACCAGCAGCGTCGGCGCGGCCACGATGGATGGCGGCGTACGCGCCACCATCAGTTGCGGAAAAATGCGTCGCGCCGGATCGGTTCGCAGGCGGATCCACGAGGTGTCGGCGGCGCTTGCACCCAGTGGAACCACACCGGCGAGAACGATCGCAGCCAATCCCGCGGCCAGTGGATTGCGTGCAAGCGCGCGAGCGTTTGAATCACGGGTCACGCTGAGCATGCACATCCCCAGGTCAGCACACGATCGCGCGCTCGATACACATAGAAACGCGCAGCGAACCCCGGAGCGGACACGCGTATCGATCGAGTGATCGCCCGCAGCAGGCGTTTCAGCGCATTTCCTCGGAGCCAATCAGCACGATGTCGGCCGGGCGTTGCGCGAACAGCCCGACCGCAACGACTCCGGCAATCTGGTTCAGGGTTTGCTCCAACTCCACCGGCGCCTTGATCGCCAGACCATGCACGTCGAGAATCCAGTTGCCGTTGTCGGTGGTGACGCCATCGCGCCAGACGGGCTGGCCACCCAGCTTCACGATCTGCCGCGCAACGTGGCTGCGCGCCATCGGAATCACTTCGATCGGCAGCGGAAAGCGGCCGAGCACATCCACGCGCTTGGCCGCATCGATGATGCAGACGAAGATCTTCGACGCCGCTGCGACGATCTTCTCGCGCGTCAGCGCCGCGCCGCCGCCCTTGATCAGGCATTTGTGCGCGTCGCATTCGTCGGCACCGTCGACGTACAGCGCCAACTCGCCCGCCGCATTCAGGTCGAGTACGTCAATACCGAGACTCTTCAGCTGCCGAGTCGACTGCTCGGAACTGGAAACCGCGCCTTCGATCGAGTGCTTTCGCTCAGCCAGCGCATCGATGAAATGCGCGACTGTCGATCCGGTGCCGACGCCGACGATCATGCCGTCTTCGACATAGCGCAGGGCGGCGCGCCCCGCGAGCCGTTTTTGCTCGTCTTTCGTCATCGTGTTTTCCTGATCGTCCGGATGCGCGTGGGCACCGACCCGCGGTTCATGGTTTGTTCTCAAGCGAGAGGATGAAGGTCCATTGCGACTTCGTCACTGGCAGAATCGACAGTCGATTGCCGCGGCTCGTGAGTGCGAATCCCTCAAGGCGCGGTTGCGCCTTCAGTTCGTCCAGCGTCACCGTCCGTTTGAATTTTCGCTTGAACGCGACGTCAACCAGCATCCACCGCGGGTTCTCCGCCGTGCTCGCCGCATCGAAGTAAGGGCTTTTCCGCTCGAACTGGGTCGGATCGGGATACGCGGCGGTTGCCACCGTCGCGACGCCGACGACGCCAGGTTCGGCGCAACTGGAGTGGTAGAACAGCACGCCATCGTCGACCTTCATGCCGTCACGCATGAAGTTGCGCGCCTGGTAGTTGCGCACGCCGCTCCATGGTTCCGTCTTCGCGCGTGCGAGGTCGTCGATCGAGAAGACATCGGGTTCCGACTTCATCAACCAGTAGTGCATGAACGCAACCGCGACAGGATGGACGCTCGATGGTAGCAGTCCCACCAAGCGGCACCAGCGCAAGAATCGCGCGGCCCGGCGATCGCCGGCGCATGAGCGGCAGCGCTAGGGTGCGCAGTCGATGAGGGCACGTTCCGTTGCAATGTGGTCGAGTCGCACGTCCCACGGCATTGCGTCGATCTGTGCGACTTCCTGCATCGCATAGGCAATTCCGACCAGCAGAGGGCTTCCGGGCGCACGGCGATCGCGCAGGAAATCGAAACTGCGATCGTAGTAGCCACCGCCAAAGCCAAGCCGATGACCGCGCTGGTCGAAGCCGAGCAGTGGCACCAACACCACGTCCATCTGCGCAGGCTCCAGCAAGTCGGACGACGCGCAGACCGGCTCCGGGATGCCGTAACGGTTCATCGTGATGTCGCCACCCGGACGCCACGGCCCGAACTTCAACTGCCGGTCCGCGCCGACGATTGGAAGATGGTAGACCTGGTCGCGCTGGCGCAACCCCTGGATCAGCGCGGCAAGCGGCAGTTCGCCTGCAACGGCCCAGTAGCCCGCAACGCGCCGATCGGTCAGGAATCGGGGAGCCTGCTCCAGCGAGGCGACCAGCGACTGCGATGCGAGGATGCGCTCGCCCGCCGAGAGCGCATCGCGACGCGCACGCAGCTCTGCGCGCAGTGCGGCGCGCGGATCGGCGGCGTCAGTCATCGAAGTGCGCGCTCGGGAACGTCACGGCGCGCGGCGGCTGCGGCATCAAAAAGAGACGTCCTCCGCCAGTGTCGGTGCGCATCGAACGACCTTGATCCAGAGGGATCAGGTGGGAGGGCTGACGGACCCGTCAGGCTTTCCGCACGGGGCGGACATGCACACAGGGTTTCGCTTCGCTATCCCGGGTCGTCAATAGGAACAAGGCAATATGTAAGAGTGCGCTGCCGGGCACCGCAGAGGACGCCTGGCGCCATTGTAATGATCAGGCGAACGCGCGTTCAAGCTTTGCATTCAACGCTTGCAGTTTCTCGGCCAACTGCGTTGCATCTTTCGAGCCGAGTCGGCGTTCGTTCAGCAGTTCGTGGCTGATGTTCAGAGCAGCGAGAATCGCGATGCGATCGAGTGTCGCATTGCGCGAATTGGTACGCATGTCGCGCATCTTGCCATCGAGGTAGCGAGCCGCCTCGAGCAGGTTCGGCCGTTCTTCCGCCGTGCACGCGATCAGCACCTCGCGATCGAGGATGTTGATGGCCACCGGTTCGCTGGTGCTCATGCCGCGGCGTCCTTGTCCGAAATCGTCATGCGCTGTTCTGCTCGAGCGACTTGAGACGCATGATCATCGCCTCGACACGCGAGCGCGCCTGCTCGTTGCGCGCCATGAGTTGAGCACGTTCTGTCGCCAGCTGTTCCTGGCTGTGGCGCAGGCTGCGGTTCTCGTCCTGCAGCGTGCGGCACAATTCGAGGAGTCGATCGAGGCGTTCCCCGATGGTCTGCAGACTTTGTTCATGCGCGCTCATGGCGCCGAATATAGCGGGAATCGGCGGGCGGAAACAGCGAATCGGAACGGTCTGCGTGGAAGCGGCGCGCGCGACAGCTAGCCGCCACCGTCGAGCACCAACTGACGCCTTTGCGCATGCTCGCGCAGAAACGCCAGACACTCGTCGGGCGGCAGTGGAACCGCAAGCCAGTGGCCCTGGATTTCGTCGCAGTCCTGTTCGCGCAGATATTCGAGCTGCTCGATGCGTTCGACGCCCTCGGCCACGACATTCAGGCCCAGGGTGTGTGCCATCGTGATGACGGTCGCGGTGATTGCTTCGTCGTCAGGATCGGTGGTGAGGTCGCCGACGAATTCCTTGTCGATTTTCAGCGTGTCGATCGGCAGGCGCTTGAGATAACTGAGTGACGAGTAGCCGGTGCCGAAATCGTCGATCGCCAGCGTGACGCCAATCGCCTTGAGCCGACGCAGCGTCGTGATCGACTGCTCGGCATTCGCCATCACCATGCTCTCGGTGAGTTCCAGCTCGATCAGGTTGGGGGGCACGTCGTGCGCTGCGAGGACATCGCACAGCCGCTGGATCAGGTCGCCGCGCAGCAACTGTGCCACCGATACGTTGATCGACATGCTGATGTCGCGGATACCGAATTCGCGCCACTGCGCAAGTTGCGCACACGCTTGCGCAACGACCCAGTCGCCAATCTCGATGATCAGCCCGGTTTCCTCGGCGATGGGAATGAACACGCCCGGCGAAACATTGCCCAGATCGCGGCTGCGCCAGCGCAGAAGCGCCTCGACGCCGGTGATGCGTTCGTCCAGCAGTGACAGTTTAGGCTGGTAGACCAGCGAGAATTCATTGCGCTCCAGCGCCTTGCGCAGCGCTGCCACCGTCGTTGCGCGCAGACGTGCGGCGGCGTCCATCGCCTCGGTGTAGACCTTGTAGGTCTTGCGACCGTGATCCTTGGCCTGGTACATCGCGGTGTCGGCGAACTTCAGCAGGTCGGTCGGCACCTGTCCGTGGTCCGGATAGAGGCTGATGCCGATCGATGGCGAGATCACCACTTCCTGGCCATTGTCGAGCTCCAGGGGCTCCTCGAACGCGGAGATGATCTTCTCGGCGATGCGTTCGGCCTCGACGCTGCCATCGATGTCCTCGAGGACCACGGTGAACTCGTCCCCGCCCAGGCGCGCAACGGAGTCGCCCTCGCGCACGACGTGGC
>NZ_JBDSWZ010000256.1:0-5077 GCF_039926425.1 Dokdonella sp. | reverse complement strand
ACAACTGGAAGCGTCCGCGCCCGTCCAGCGGCGACCAGTCCACCACGACCACCGGGCGCGGCTGTCGCACCGCCCACGCGATGATCGCGGCGTACAGTCCCTCGCGTTCCTGCGCCAGGTGAACGTTCCCGAGCAATCGATCCAGCTTCTTCAGCGGTGCCGCCACACGCAATGCACCGGGCCACGATCGCGCCAATTCCATCAGCGTGAGACGGCGGCCAGCGATCAGCGCGCGTACCGCGTCCAGCAATGACGCACATCGACGCGCGTGCATGCGGCTCAGGACGACACCCAGGCAACTGCGCAATACTTTTACCGCGTGCATGGCGAGACCTCCTCTCAGTTTGGCGACTAAAAGGAGACCACCTCGTCATGCACGCACGGTTTTTCCGACTATCTACGCTGCAAGTTGTTGTCTGGCAAGTGGGATTTGTGGGGAAAGCTCAGGCGTCGGTCCGATTCGCTTTCACGAGACTGCGCACGCCATCTTGCTGCGACTGATGATCGCCAAGGAGCCCAGAATCTCGCCGGATTTCGGATCTTGCGCGGTTCTGCGTATTTCGTGCCGCTCCCGCATGAGAGCAACCCGGAATTCGCGTATGCGCATGGATTCCGTTGTTCCTTCTCGTCGGTCGGCAGACGTCGCAGACGCAGCCGAAAGGCTGGCGACCTTGGAAATTGTGGCGCAGCCGCTGACTGAACGTGCGCCGCGAAACGGGGTCAGGTTCACTTTCTTTTGGGTCGTTGGGAGCCAGATCACCTCTTCTGCATTGCCTTGAACGTCGCTCGCAGCCCAGCTGGCACCACGTCAACCTCTCGCTTCCCCTGCAACATCGCCCGCTCCCCTTCAATCAGCTGACAGTTCCGCGACAACGTCGTCGCCCCATCCGCAGTTTTCGCCGTCAAGTCCTGCACATTCACAACGACCGCCAGCGTGTCCCCCAGCGGTTCCAGCGCCAGACAAACCTGATCAATCATCGCCATGCTGCGCTGCTGCTGCGCACCGACCATCACTACGAAGTTGCTGCGGTCGAGCCACAGCGACGTGCGCACGCCCGCAATCGGGCGAACAGCAGCGCGCGCGGCTTCGTGATCGATCGGGCGACTGACGTCGGGGATGCGCATCGAGCGCGTCAGGTCGGTGGTTGCGGCTTTGATCTGCGCCTGCGCGGCACGCTGGTCGCCGATCAGCACGTCGCCGCGAGCGGCGGCGATGTGGCTGGCGATCGTGATCGGGTTGACGGCCTGCCCCGCTTGTTGCGGGCGGCGCGCGTCCGTCGATGCGTCGTGCGATTGCGTGCACGCGGCCAGGCCAAGCGCGACGACCACCGCGAGTGCCGACGCAGTGCGTCGACGATCGACCGCACCGATCCTTACATCCCTTTCGGAATCCATTCCCATCCCCGTCTCCATGTCCCTGGCGGGAGAACGTGCAACAAAGAGGCCAAGCGGTGGAGCGCGCGGCCTTCAAGTGTTGTACGCCGGTTCGCTGCGGATGATAAGTGCTGCAGTCGTTGGCCGTCCGAGTGGAGCGGTGGCTCGGCGCTGGCCGTTTTTGACAAGTGGATGATCGGTGTCGGGGCGACTGTGACTGCGGCGATGCAGCAAGGGGGTGTGATCCGCCGCGAGTTGCCGATGCACGGCTGTCGTGCGCGGGCGTTGTCGCGTTTGCCGATGAGGTCAACGCTTTGGAGTTGACGAGGGGGTATCAGTTGGTTTTGTGGTTCTTTCGCGATACGTCTGCAAAAGCATCGCGGCGGAAGCCGCTCCCACTTGGTGCTCTACGCTCGCGGGTTGATTCCCTTCCGTGCGCAGCGGGGCGAAGCGTAGATGGTGGCGCGGTGATTTTCGCGGGTGGGCGCATCAGGAGCGCCCCCTTCCGGCTGCCGCCACCTTCCCCCGCTTCGCAGGGGAAGGATCACACTGTTTGCGCCTACCGGTGGTTGGATGCTGCGCACAGTTGCTTGCACGGCGCCGCGTTTTGGCGGCGCCAGCACATGTGTCGGGCGTTGACGCGTAACGACAGCTAGTCGAACCCACCCCGAAAAATCGCATTCGGATCGCGTTCGAATGCGCCGATGTCCGCGGCGGCACCGATGACGCGCGGAAAGCCAGGCCCGCGCTGATCCAACGGGATGTTCTGGCTGTTGTTGCCGGTATCGATCGCCGGGCTGGCCGCCAGCACGGCATGCGTGCGCGTGAAGCCGCCATTGTTGATGAGGGGGCCGAGACCGGGATTGTTCGTCGTGATCAACCCGTTCGGCGGCACGATGCCCACGGCGGCGCCGACCAGATTGTTGGCGCCGACGATGGTATTGGAAGGAGACACCGTGAGCAGGTCACTCGGCGCACCGGAGAGCAGATTGCCGGAAAAGATCGAGCTTTCCAGATCGATCGAGGAGCCATGAAATTCAGCGCCGCCGACAAAATTGCTGCCACTGGTCGTCTGCGTCTGGTTGCCGGTGATCGTGGCGCCGGCGACTGTGATCGTGCCCCCGAAAACGGTCAGAGCGGCCCGGCCCGTAGCCGACCGGTTGCCGGAAACCGTTGTGTTCTGGATCACGGCGTCGCCGTCGTCGAGCAGGATGAACGCGCCGCCGCCGCCGCTCGAGGCGCCAGCGTTGTTGCCGGCGAAGGTGGTCCCCAGGAGTCCTGCAGTGGTGGCGCGCACGTAGAGCCCGCCGCCAACCGCTCCCGCCACGTTGCCGCGAATTTCACTGTATTTGGAGAGGAACGTCCCGTAAGCGAATCCGTAGGGTGTGGACACCACCGCCACGCCGCCACCAAACGAGCCGCCGCTCAGCGGACTGCTGGCCACATTGCCGCTGACGACGCTGGCGCTGAGGCCCACACCACGGATGGCGAAGACGCCGCCGCCGAACGCGGTGACGTTCTCGGCATGTGACTCCACCGAGCAATCCTCGACCACCACGCCTTGTTGCCGGGTGCGATTCACGAGCGAACCAAGCGTCACCTTGCCAGTGGAAAAGATGCAACCGCCGCGTGCCGGCGCCGTGCCGTACGTCGATAAACGGCCCTCGCGCACTGTCATGCCGTAGACCGTGAGCACCCCGGTGCCGGCATGCAGGAGGATGCGGCTGGCGTGGTTGGCGGTGATCGTCAGCGCGTCGGGGCCTGGACCCTGGATGGTGAGATATTGCGCGATCGTCGACATCTGGCCGGTCGTCAGCGTGATCGTGCCGCACGTGAGAGCGCTCGCATCCACGGTGTCGCCGCTGGCCGCCGACGCGACGGCATCACGCAGGCTTCCGGGTCCGGCGTCGTTGCAGTTGGTGACGGGAACCAGCGTGCCGTTGGTGGATGGCAGCAGGTTCGCCACACCGTAGTCGCGCGCGAGCGCCTTTTTCTGCGTCAGCGAAAGCGCTTCCGGATGCGCCATGCGCGGGTCGGCCTTGATGCGATGCCACAGATCGAGTCGCTCAGCGCTCGCCTCGGTGGCAAACGCGAGCAACACTGCAGCGGCAAGCGCGCGGCGCGCTTGAACGGATGACGTCATGGGCATGGTCTCTCCAGGGGCGAAATCGAATGCGGTGGGCGGTGCAATCCACCGCCGCTCACGCTTGTTACGCCGAACCACAATGGATTCCGCCATCCGCACCGCGCCGCCATTCGGTCGTGCTGCCAGTTCGCTCGGGCGATGTCACGGCAACCACGTTGCGCGCGTCGGTGCCGTGCCGTCCGTCGCCGACCTTCACGACGCCGTTCGCGCTGCGCGGCAGCAGTGCCCGTCCTCCAAGGTATTGCGGCTTTGGTCTGTGCCTGCGCGGTACACCGAACGGCGGCGGGATCCGCCCTCAGGTGCGCCGGGCGTTTGCGAGCGTCGTGCCGCGAGCGATTCCCGCGTTCTCAGGAATGGCGTCGATGGATGACGCAGAGCTTCCTATCGCGGACCGTCAGTCGCGGGTTTTCATGAGGACGGCAGTCGGCGAATGCGCGAGATCGTTTGGCACGCCTTTCTCGTCCATCGCAGCCCAGCCCGCATTCGCAATGAAATGGAAAGTTCTTCCGACAAACACGCCGTGCGTCACGTCGGCGGCGACGGTCGTTCCACGTTCAATCACGCGCTCGTCGATGATGGTTGTCTGCGACACATCGAGCTGAAACGCCACGACGCGTGCGGGGCTGGCGCCGTTCTGCGTTGCGGTCAGCGTTCGACCACGGCAATACAAGCCATCGATGCCGTACAACGCGTGGCTCGCGCCGCTGAACCAGGTGACGTGCCCCGAGGCGAGGTCGAGTGTCGCGAGGCCACGCACGTAGTCGGGAATGATCACCACGTTCGGATTGGCGCAGGACGCCGGCGTCTGCGGCGAGATGAATTCGCCATGATCCAGACGATGAAGCACGCCGTCGTGGGCGCGGTAGATTCCACCGCCCTCGCCGTCCGACACGATCGGGTCGCCATTCGGTGCGAGTGTCATGTCGCCGAGTGCCGCGTTTGCGGGGGCTTCCAGTCGACGGAGCAGCGTTGCGTGGTCGAGATCGTATTCGAGCAGCGCCGAGCGGCCGCGGTCGTCGGCCGCGACGGAATCGAACGTGTTGAACGCGAGTTCGGTCGCCCACAAGCGCCGACGCTTCACGTCAATCTTCAACGCCGCCATCGGCCATGCGTCGGGTGCGTCCGCAAACGGTCGCGAGACGCCGTTTGCGTCGACTGCAACGATGTTCCTGCCGAGGATGGTGGTGACGAAAAACCGCTGCGTGACTGGATCGACATCGATGTCTTCGGGCAGCAGCGACGCGGGGAGTTTGAACACCGCGCGTGTGCGGGAGACTGGCACGCTGTTCTTTTGAATCTGTGCGCCGATCGCCGCATGAATCGGTTCGAACGACGGCGATGAAAGGACGGCGTTGGTTTGCCCGAGCGCGAGAAAGCCCTGCACTTGCGCCAATGCGGCCGCGTGGTCGCCGAGACGCAGGTACGTTCGAGCCACTTCCAGTCGCGCGGTGGGCGCGTCGTTGAGAAATGCGCGCAGCCGTTTTGCGTCGGCAAGGCTGGCTGGCCAGTCCTTCTGCTTAGCATCGTTCGCGAGCGCGGTTTGCAGCACCTGCAATT